>JAZRDT010000143.1:0-1986 GCA_045660385.1 Bacteroidaceae bacterium
CATATCTTGTATTTTGAAATCAATGACCTGTATTGCTCTTTTGCCCATTCATTATTCAAGGTGTGGAGAATGCCGCAAGCATCATCGGGCGACTGCTTAAACATGGAGTCCTCTATTCCTAATTTACGACGGTCATCTACCCATTCGTCAAACCAATTGCAATTGTTGTCAACTTTATATGTACTTATATTGTACTCCTCTTTGGGGGACTCTGTTTTTATAGAAAGGTGTACTTCCGCTTTTGACGCGTAGGTAAGCGAGTTCCCAAAATTGTATATCATGATACTTATCTTGCCACTTTGCGAATCAGTTCCTGCAACAGCACTCACCTCGGTTTTCAAGAGAGATTGGCTCGCGTTGATATCCGTTTGTATTCTGCTCATACCCGCCATCGCATGAATACCCTTGGCTACATGATATGAGATACTGGGATTTCCTTCGAAAAGACTCTCTGAAAGATAATCCCACGAGGACAAGTATGATCCTCCTGCATTCAGTAGATGTGCATACAATCTTGCGTCATATGCTGCCATATATGTATGTCCAACCGTACGCGAAAATAGGTCTCGGGATGTTTTACCCGACTTCCCATAGAGAATTCTTCCCTCATCTACTCCATAGCTCAAGTTGGTAAGTCCATATTTCTCTGCAGTATCCTTCAGGTAATTGTTGCATTCAGCAAGCTGTTTGCCTGATGTCGGGATTCCTGGTTCTACATCATAGAAGGAGGTTGACAGATAACTTATCCGTGTGCCGATTTTCCCTGTACAATGATTCTTTCCTGTAGCAACGTGGCGGATAAAAATCTCTTCGTCCCATAATCCTTCTGTCACAGTCATTGAGTGCGCTCCAATATAAATATCTTCACCAAGGACATCGATTACTGCTTGTACAGTCCAGTCGTACAGCTTACAAAATTCATCGGCTGCGTTTTCAGGAGTTCCATCTGTTCCAATAAACCAGTCGGCATTCTCATATTCTGTGAATACTCCCCAATGCCATCTCTTCACCTCTTTTTCCCCGAAGGTATCAGCCAGTGCTTGAACTATAGCTTTGATGTAACGATAGTAGGCCTCATAGTCTTCTGGTGCGCAAACATTTACACCAAAAGCCGCGGTTTTATACTCCTTTGTAAATTTTGAAGGCACATTTCCTAATTTGATATGTGGTTTGCAACCGAGTGATAAAATTCCCCTACAGTTTTCAATGAGATTTTCGAAATTGTAGTCCTCGTAAGTAGACTTATCTTCCGGATTTAGGAAAAGGTCCCTTTCTGGTGATCCGCCAGTGGCAGTCATCAACTGAACGTACTCGACGAAATCAAAAATGTTGTATTCTTCGTTCGGAGATGGGTTCTTGAATGTGCTGGACATATTCCAAACATTTAGATTTGAAACTAAGTTGGGAATCACCTCTCCTTTGCATGTAGCGTCCAGATCAATGCTATAGTGATGAGTGACATTATCGTCCAAGTCATATGTGTCTTGGCACGCCGACAAGAGAATACTGCATATAACAGATAAAGAGATGTTTGCTGAAATACTCCTTAATTTTTGCATTAGTCGGAATCTTACTGGTATAGATGATGGAGCAAAGGTAAACAAAAAATCCCTATAACCATCTGATTACAGGGATTTATTATATAACCTATATTATAGATTACTTGTTGAGTGCCTGAGCTACATCAACGGCGCAAGCTACGGTGCAACCTACCATGGGGTTGTTACCGATGCCGAGGAAGCCCATCATCTCTACGTGAGCGGGCACTGAAGATGAACCTGCGAACTGAGCGTCAGAGTGCATACGACCCATGGTGTCGGTCATACCGTATGAAGCGGGACCTGCAGCCATGTTGTCGGGGTGGAGGGTACGACCGGTACCACCACCTGAAGCTACTGAGAAGTAGGGCTTGCCAGCGAGCACGCGCTCCTTCTTATATGTACCTGCAGTGGGGTGCTGGAAACGTGTGGGGTTGGTAGAGTTACC
>JAZRDT010000144.1:0-7782 GCA_045660385.1 Bacteroidaceae bacterium
ATGTTTACCCAATCATGTGATTTCAGCGTTAGTGTCATCCTGAACAGAGTGAAGGATCTCGCAAACGTCTCTTGCAAAGTCCCAGCGCGGGATCCTTCACGATGTTCAGGATGACAGAGACCTCTGGGTAAACTGCTATATCATCTCCAATAAATAAATGAAGGATGCCCTAGTTTTGAGGGGCGGAACGAAAATATATGGTAAAAAAATAGTTTTTATCATTAGAAATTGTTTTCTTTGCCAACTATATAGATGAATAGTACCGTGTAACAATTTAAAAAACAAGAAAAAATGACGGACACGCACGAACCTAAGGCTGACGTTACTTTGCAGATGCCTATAACAGAAGAGAACGTTTTGATTCAAAACGGAGCTACGGAACAACAAGTTATTGAACAAACAAGGCAAGAAGAGGTCTCGAACCTCTCATGTGCAGAGGTTATTGCAAGAGTGAAAGAACTTGCTGATGATCCTCTGAGTGCATCGAAGGAGGAGCTTGACAGTCTCAAGCAACAGTTTTATAAGCAGCATCGTGCTGTTGTGGATGCGGCCAAGGAGGCACATCTTGCCAATGGATATGAACTTGATACCTTCAAGCCCGATACAACTGAGGAGGATGAATATAAAGCTGTAATGGCGATAATTAAAGATAAACGCGCCGAGCAGCAGCGTGAAATTGAACGCGTTCTGGAAGAGAACTTTCTGAAAAAAGAGGCCATCTTGAGCCGTATTCAGGAGATGATAGACAATGCAGATAAAGAGCAAGCATCATATAATGACTTCAAGGCCTTGCAGCAAGAGTGGAAGAATGTGGGTAATGTGCCTGCTACGAAGCAAACCGAACTCTGGAAACATTATCAGATACTGACTGAGCAATTCTACGATATCTTGAAGCTTAACATAGAGTTCCGTGAGTATGACTTCAAGAAGAATCTTGAAGCAAAGACACGCCTTTGTGAGGCTGCTGAGCGCTTGGCCGATGAGGCTGATGTGGTCTCTGCATTCCATCAGTTGCAGAAGTTGCACCAAGAGTACCGCGAGATAGGTCCGGTTGCTCGCGAATTGCGCGAGGAGATCTGGAACCGTTTCAAGACAGCGTCGTCTGTTGTCAATAAACGTCATCAGCAGCATTTCGAGGAATTGAAGAGTCGAGAGACCGAGAATCTTGAAAAGAAGACCGTCCTATGTGAAAAAGTGGAGGCGATAGACTTTACTGCTCTTACCAATTATGCATTATGGAACGATAAGACCCAAGAGGTAATTGCAATGCAGGAGGAGTGGAAGGGAATCGGATTTGCTCCGCAGAAGATGAATGGAAAGATTTTTGAGCGTTTCCGTGCAGCATGCGATGTTTTCTTTGCCCGCAAAGCGGATTTCTTCAAGGGGATGAAGGATAATCTTGCCATTAATCTTGAAAAGAAGATTGCGTTGTGTGAGCAGGCCGAGGCTTTGCAGGATAGCACAGACTGGAAAGCTACTTCAGATAGACTTGGAGCATTGCAGCGTGAGTGGAAGACGATAGGCCCTGTGGCAAAGAAACATTCTGATCAGGTGTGGAAGCGCTTTATTACTGCTTGTGATGCGTTCTTTGAGAAACGTAAAGCCGCAGGCTCATCGCAACGCACAGAGGAGCAACAGAATCTGGCGAAGAAAAAAGAGGTTATTGCAGCTCTCTCGGCGATTGATCCCGAGCATTTGTCTGATGAGGCTGTGGCTAAGATGCACGAACTGATTCGTGAATGGAATGGCATAGGCCATGTTCCCTTCCGTGACAAGGATAAGGTTTATAAGCAGTATAAGGCGATTATAGACCGCTTGTTCGAGGCACTCCATGCAAGCGAAGCGTCAAAGAAGATTGCCCGTTTCAAGGATTCAATCAAGGAGGGCATGAATGTGGCTCGTGAGCGTGAACGTCTATTGAGAGCATATGATAATATGTGTAATGAAATTAAGACTTATGCCAATAACCTTGGTTTCCTTACCTCATCAAGTAAGAGTGGAAACAGCTTGGTTGCGGAGATGCAACGTAAGATGGAAAAGTTGAAAGCCGATGCAGAGATGGTGTTGAAGAAGATTCGTGCATTGGAAGAGAAAGATGGCGAGTAAAACAGCGTATCAATAAATAGGAAAAGGCTTGGATAATATCCAAGCCTTTTCCTATGAGTGATTCTATAGAATTAATTTTCAGAAGGTTTCTCTTTACGTGTGCGAGGCAAAACACCTCTTGCACTTTTCTCTTTCAGAGCGTTAGTTACTCCATCAATGAGGAATTGTAGTGTGTAGCCATCGTAGGAAATCTTCGAGTCATCGGGGAACGTGATTTTGAATTTTGACTCGATGGCTGTCACAATATTGACAATGCTCATTGAGTCGGCATTTAGGTCGTTCACAAGGTTGGTGTTGCGTGTGATGCTTTCAGCATCTATTGTCATCTCTTTGGCAATGATTCCTTTAGTTGTTTTCTCAATAGTCTTTTCTCTCATCATGGTAGTATGGTAGTTTTTAGTTTATTATAAGTAGAGATACAACAAGTATGATATGCCGTAAGTTTTTTACTTAACGTTTTTTTTCCTTATATATAGTGTTTGGAGATTATTTACTTGTCATGATATCTACTACCATTCGATTGGTCTCTTGCATCGCTTCGCGGCCGATACTTGTGAGATTGTGTATGCTGCGGTCTACATCCTCATCGATGATACCTTCAAGACAGCTGACATTACTATTTTGCATGGCAAGCATGGCTGATAGCATCGCTGTTCCGACACCGCTCGAAATCTTAAGCGAACATCCCGGTTTTGCACCATCACAAATCATACCTGTGAGGTTGGCTATCATGTTCTTGACAGCAAATCCTATTTGTGTGAAACTTCCTCCCATCATATAGGTGATGGCGCAACATGTACCAGTAGAGGCTACAATGCATCCACATAGAGCTGATAGACGACCTAAACTCTGCTTGATATAGATTGCAGTGAGATTGCTCAGTGCAAGGGCTCGCACAAAAGTCTCATGTTCAACCTTGTGGTCGCGCGCATAAATGGCGACGGGGACGGTTGCGGCGATTCCTTGGTTGCCACTACCAGAGTTTGACATCACTTGTATGGGAGCTCCCGACATGCGGGCATCGCAAGCTGCACATGTGTATGCCATTACGTGTGTCAAGGTGCCATCGCCAACCATTGGACGGTTGTTTGCGTTGTTAAGCATGTTGCCTACCTTATGGCCATAATTGGCAGCCAATGCCTGTTTGGCGGCGGATAGATTCATCTTTGCGGACTCCTCAATGAACGCAATCTCTTCAAACGGAACTTCGCAGATGAAATCGTAGATGCGTCTGAGGGTGAGTTTCTCGTTTGTTCTATTGGCGCAGGTAGAACCCGATTCTTCTGCTTGGAGGTTCTTGATAGCATCCTCTTCGATGAAACGAGTGTGTTCTCCGCAGATAATCGCTGTTTCTGTGCGATCATCTAAGTAGGCGCACACTTTAATATAAAGTCCATCAGGTGCATCCTCTTTTAGACGTATGCTAATGCGGGATTCGTCAATATACTTCTTTCCGCGTTCTACGGCTTCGGGGGTGACATCTTTGAGAACCTCTAACTTGTAGTCGCTTTTACCGACAATCATACCCAAAGCGATGGCAATGGGAAGGCCAATCATGCCAGTTCCGGGAATGCCTACTCCCATGGCATTCTTCAGTACGTTCATGCTGAGTTCAACTTCTACCTTTTCGGGTAGTGATCCTATCTTTTCAGCGGCACGCGCAGCGCACAAGGCCACGGCCACGGGTTCGGTACATCCAATTGCTGGAACTACTTCGTGCTTCAGCAGCGAAATTAATTGTAATTGTTCTTCTTTACTTAGCATACGTGAAATTGTGCTTTAGCACAAAGGTACAACAAAGCTTCGAATAAAATAGACAGATGAGCAATAAATATCAAAAACATGTGTCGAATTTGTAAATAAATGTGCAGATTCTTCGGATAATCGTTTTTTTTGCGTTACCTTTACATCATCGTGAAAAGGAATCTAGACAAAGCCGTTATAGGCTTATTTGCGTTGTTCGCTATGCTCTCTCTTGCAGTTTCTGCGCAAGAGTCCGATTCACTATACTCCATAACAGAAATCGAAGTTACTGCGCATTTGCTGACTAAGGAGGTCGCAGCAGTCGCTCCCATGCAGCAGATGCATACTGACGACTTCGCGTCCCTTGCAACCCATACAGCTGCCGATGCCATGCGTCACTTCGCGGGTGTGAGTGTTAAGGATTATGGTGGAGTTGGAGGTTTGAAGACGGTATCAGTGCGTGGATTAGGCGCTACGCATACAGCTGTGAGCTATGATGGAGTAGTGGTGGGCAATTGTATGGCTGGCCAGATTGATTTGGGCCGTTTTGCAGCCAACGGATTGGAAAGTATTTCTCTTCATGTGGGACAGGCTGATGATATGCTCTCCTCTGCACGGGCTTTGGCCTCCGGAGGATTGGTCAGTATGGTGAGCCGTCGCCCTCAATGGAACGACAAATGTTACTTGATTGAAGAACAGTGGCAGTTAGGTTCCTTTGGATATGTTGAACCATCCGGTAATGTGTATGTTAAATTGGGAGAGAATACATGGACAGGGTGTAGCTATGTATCATCCTATTCGCATGGCCGTTATCCTTATCAGTTGCTTAATGGTTCCAAAATCTCTACCGAACAACGCTCCAATACAGATGTTACCCAGTTACAGGGTGATTGGGAGTTGCATCATCAGTTTAAAAAAGGAGGTCAACTCGACACGAAACTCTATGCATATGCCTCGGAACGGGGATTGCCTGGTGCTGTGATTCTTTATAATAGTCATAGCACAGAACGTTTGGCCGATCGTAATTTCTTTGCTCAAGCCCGCTATTCAACCCAATGGGATGATCGTTGGCAGTTACAATCTGCACTTAAATATACCTATGGCTGGAATCAATATACTGATACGAATGTAAAGTATGAGGGAGGAAGCCAAATCGACGAGAATCTGCAACATGAATATTATGCTCAGGCTACGTTGCTCTATCGTCCTACCACAGAGTGGACCTTCTCATTGGCCGAAGACGGATTTGTCAATACGTTATCAAGCAATCTGCCTTCCTGTCCATTCCCTACGCGATTCACCTCACTTACAGCTTTGCAGGCGCAGTATCGCAACCATTGCCTGAATGCAAAGGGAATGCTGCTTGGAACGGTAGTGAGTGAACACTCTCCTGTCGTAGGGCGCTCACCGCTTACGGCAAAGTGTACGCCTTCGCTGAGCGTGTCACTGCGTCCGTCTGACGAACTGCCGCTCTACCTTCGTATGCTCTATAAGAACACCTTCCGTATGCCTACCTTCAATGAACTCTATTATCTGCGTAGCGGGAATCGGAGTCTGCGCCCGGAATCGGCCAATGAATACAATATGGGCATTACGTGGCAGTTGTCGCAATGGGGCGTGTTACGTGACTTGACAATTACGGCAGATGGCTATTTCAATCAGGTGAAGGATAAGATCGTTGCCTTTCCCACTACGTATGTGTGGCGTATGGCCAACTATGGCCGTGTGCATATTGCCGGACTTGATGCTGTCATCAACGGTCATATAGGCGTGGCTTCCTGTCTGTCGCTGACGTTTGGCGCGGGATACACACTGCAGCATGCAATTGATGTGACCGACCCCCAGTCGCAAAGCTATGGATGCCAGCTTCCCTATACCCCCAAGCATAGCGGTAGCGGTCGCCTGCAGATTGATATGCCCTGGTTCGATATCGGCTATTCTGCCCTGTGGTCGGGTGAACGCTATAGTATGGCCGAGCAGATAACACGCTATCGCCTTGCACCCTATGCCGAACATACGATGACACTCTCAAGAAGTTTCCCTGTGTCTGAGGCGGAATTTACGATTCGCCTGGAAGCTATCAATTTCACAAATGCCCAATATCAGATAATCCAATACTATCCCATGCCTGGTCGCCAGTTTAGGGCTACTTTGTCGGTAAATTTATAACTCTATGCGCAGACTCCTATCCTATTTAATTCTATCATTGATACTTGTCCAATTTGTATCCTGTGGCTGTGGTGGACAACAGGTGGCATCTTCTGATGTTGATACTTTGGAGCTTCGCCATGCCCAATATTTACGACTTATAGAACATCCAGGTTACACTGAAGTTCAGATAGGTAATCCATGGAAAGAGGGGAAACTTCTGCAAAAGTTTAATATTCCCGATTCGAATACAACCTCATCCTATCAGCATATTGCAATCTTTACCACCACTCATGCAAATTTGCTCGAAGAGTTGTGCGCTATCGATGCCATTGCTGGAATATGTGAAACGGAGTATGTGGCAAACTCACACTTGAAAAGGGCCCTTAATGAGGGGCTTATTCAAGATCTTGGTAGTGCCATGACACCTGATCGGGAGCGTATCATTGCTCTTAATCCCGATTTGATCTTATTGTCTCCCTATGAAAATGCCAGTACCTATGGCAATCTCGAATCGTTGGGTATCCCCATTGTCCAATGTGCCGATTATATGGAGACTTCAGCTCTTGGTCGTGCTGAATGGATGCGTCTGTATGGACGCCTTGTAGGTAAGGCTCATGTTGCCGATTCTTTGTTTGCAGCAATAGAGGCCGAATATGATTCCCTCCTGACTCTCACCGATAGTCTCGAGTGGGAGTGTCGCCCAACCGTACTTTTCGATACAATGATAGGCTCTGCATGGTATGTCCCCGGAGGTCGTAGTACGATGGCTCAGCTTGTGTCCGATGCAGGAGGACGATACTTGTTTGCCGACAATGTGAAGAGTGGTTCCGTGCCTCTCGCCTTCGAGACAGTACTTGATTGTGGCGGACAAGCCGATTATTGGCTCATCCGATACAATAATAGTCGCCAACGTATGACATTGACAGATCTCGGAAATATATATCAGCCCTACACTTTATTTAAAGCTTATAGCAAGGGCGAGGTCTATGGTTGCAATTCTGCAGAACTTATTTTCTATGAGCAGACTCCCTTCCATCCCGAGCGCTTGTTACGTGATTATATGTACATCTTGCATCCGTCTCTATTGCCTGATTATACGTTGCGCTATTTTCATCAATTGTAATATTCCTGTTTAGAAACTCTTACAAATCTTTCGTCTGAGGAGTATAAGTCGTATTCTTTTTCTGCTTGCAGGTAGAAGTGTTTCTTCCCGCAGATAGAGATGTTTCTGCCTGCAGTCAGAAGACTTTCTACTTGCAGTCAGAATATTGGTTGTAACTGGTCAAATAGGGAAAACGCATTATGAAGTTTACGGGATTCTTGGTAGTTAATCATTGATTGTTTGCGCCTTACAAACTCCCCCTCTGTTTATAGCGAACGAAGCCTTCAGAGGGTTGCCTTAATGGCAAGCCGTGCTGAGAGAGGGGAGTGCAGTACTCTGTACGACGGAGTCGTGGGTGCCCGAAGGGCGGGGGCGTTACAAGCGAAGCGCGTAGCATCTCAAATTGTGGTTTTTCTCTGCACTCCGTTTGGAACTCCCTCCTCTTCGCTCGTCCCTCTATGAACAGAGGGACAGTTAGTTAGATGTCTCCAGTAAGAGATTGTTATAATGCGTTTCTCCTGTGGTTCTGTCCAGGGAAAACGCATTATAAAATAGTGTTAGAAGAAACATTGAAGGTTTATATCTCAAGAACTTCTGTTTTTACAAACATTTGATTTTCACACAGATCTCACGAAACGTGTTCGCCGCCCGAAGGGGCCAAAGGCAATCTCACGAAGAGC
>JAZRDT010000145.1:0-50117 GCA_045660385.1 Bacteroidaceae bacterium
GCTTACCCATACCTGAAGTAAAGTAGTCACGAAGAATTGACAAACGTTCTTCTTCACTGTAACGTTGATGTTTTTTTCTCATACTGTCTACACATTTTAATGGTTATTAAATGTGTCTACCTATACCAGTATAAGACAAAAATACGAATGCGCCTCTCTGTGGTCTCGCGCTTCGGCGTGAGATGGTTGAACGCGAACTCCTTCCGGAAAGGATGGCATAGTTAACGTCAGCGTTATCGTTATCGCTGCAGCGCCACCGCCAACCTATTTATGAACTTTTGTAACCTAAATAGTGTAGTGTGTGGTAACTCTGAGTCCGATGTTGTTGCCAAAATAACACTCGGCCGATGGATATTGGCAAAAAAAGTGGTAATTTTGCATTTACTTAAGAATCTGTTTAGACGCATATCTATGATAATACCCTTTAGACCCGTTACGGCTGCTGATGCCGATGTGTTGCGCTCCTTTACGATGGAGAGCAAGTGTATGAACTGTGACATGAACGTGGCCAACATCTGTGCCTGGCAATTTCTTTACCACACGGAGTGGGCCGTGGTGGAGGGGTTCCTGGTGCTGCGCTTCGTGACGGACGGACATGTGACCTACATGAAGCCCATGGGAAAGGGCGACCTGGGGCGTGTGTTGAGGCTGCTGGCCGAGGATGCGCGCAGCTTGGGCGACACGCTGAGGGTAGCCTGTGTGTGTCCGTGTGCGCAGGCGTTGATGGAGGAGTCGGCGCCCGGAGGTTTTACCTTCGAGAGTCAGCGCGAGCGGGCCGACTACATCTACCTGCGCGAGAGTCTGGTGATGCTGAGCGGCAAGAAGCTGCAGCCCAAGCGCAACCACATCAGCAAGTTTAAGCGACTGTACCCGAACCACGCGTATCGGCCCCTGACGGCCGACCTCGTTCCTCACTGTCTGCAGCTGGCTGAGGCCTGGTGCCGCACGGCCGACTGCCGTGAGCAGCGTGCCGCATTGGCCGAGCAGCGCATGATGGCCTATGCGTTGGACCACATGGAGGAGCTGCGCATCAGGGGCGGAGCGCTCTTCGTGGAGGAGAGGATGGTGGCCTTCACCTTTGGTGCGCCTATCAACGGAACCACCTTTGACGTGTGTGTGGAGAAGGCCGACACGGCCTACGAGGGTGCCTACACGATGATCAACCATGAGTTTGTGTCGGCCCTGCCCGAGCAATATGCCTATATCAACCGCGAAGAGGACCTCGGACTCGAGGGGCTGCGCAAGGCGAAGTTGTCGTACTACCCCGAACTGATACTGGACAAGATGACGGCTACCTACACGGCGCAGCCTGTGGAGAACGAGGAGGAGCGCCGCATGCGCTTCGAGACGCGCCGCCTGTGGGAGCGCTCGTTTGCCGACCCGCGGGCCTTCATCGACCTCTACTTCCGCGAGAAGTACCGCAAGGAGCGCAACGAGACGATCGTGCGCGATGGGCGTGTGGTGTCGGCCCTGCAGAAGTTGCCCTATCCCATGACCTATGGCGGGGCAATGCTGCCGGCATCGTACATCTCGGGGGCCTGCACCGATGAGGAGTATCGCCGGCGCGGACTGATGGGCGAACTGCTGGAGCAGACGCACCGTGCGATGCAGCGTGAGCAGGCGGCCTTCAGCTTCCTTATCCCTGCCACACCCGAGCTGTTTGCCTACTATGCCAAACAGGGTTACACGCCCTGCTTCCGCTTCGGGTGGACGACGGAGACCCCTTCGCCCCTCAGCTCGCAAGACTCAACTCTCAACACCCAAGTCTCAATCCCCAGCGATGAACACCTCATCTACCTGCGCGACAGGATGCAGGAACGCACGATGTGTGTGCAGCATCCGCTGAGCGACCTGCGGGCGGTGGTGGACGACATGAATCTGGCTGGCGACACGTTGTGGGAGGTGCGTCGTGGCACGCTGCTCGTGGGAGTTGCCCTGTGCCGTGCCGAGGCCGACGGGGTGCTGTTGCGCGAGTGCCTATACGATGACGATGAGGCGCGCGATGCGCTGGTGGCGGGCATTGCTGCGCACTATGGCCGCACCGAGGTGGATGTGGTGGATGCGACGGCTACGGTGGGGGAATACATCGGCATGGCGCGCATCATCGATGCCGAGGCGATGCTCACGGCCTATGCCCGCCTGCATCCGGAGGTGTGCTGCACGTTGCGTGTGGCCGACCCGCAGCTGGCCGAGAACAACGGCTGCTACCGTGTGGCCGAGGGTGGGTGCCAGCGACTTGCCGATGAGGCGGACGGGGCCAAGGAGTATACCATTGCGGAGCTGACGCACCGGGTGCTTGCCGAGGAGAACCCGCTGATGACGCTGATGATGAACGATTAGCCCTCGATCGCCGCATCTTCTGCCCAATCTCTTAGGCCAAGTGAAAAAAAAGCAGTAATTTTGAGCCGTAAAAATGAAATGGCTATGAACAAGAAGAAAGAAACCAAGAATAAGAAGGCTTCGCTGAAGTTTGTCGTTGTGAACCTGGCAGCGATGGTGGCCGTAGGTGTGGCTGCCGTGCTCATTACCTTCCGCTGGATCGACAGCTACACCGAACATGGTGTGGCGGTGAAGGTGCCCGTGGTGACGGGGATGACCGAAGAGGAGGCCGTGGAGGTGCTCGGCAAGCATAACCTCGTGGGCATTGCATCGGACTTCGTGTATGTGAAGGGGGTGCCTACGGGTGAAATCATCGGTCAGCGACCTGCCGGTGAGGCCAAGGTGAAGCGCGGCCGCAAGATTTACCTTACGGTGAGCTCGGGCAACCATCCGATGATTGCCGTGCCCGACATTGCCGACAACAGTTCGTTGCGCCAGGCCGAATCGCGCCTGCGTGCCGCCGGCTTCCAACTGACGCCGCACGACACGATCAAGGGCGAACTGGACTGGGTATATGCCATACGTCTGGGCGAGCGCGAACTGCAGGGCGAGGAGCTGGTGCCTGAGGGCTCTACGCTGACCCTCGTCATCGGTGGAGGCGAGAAGCTGGATGCCGACACGCTGGGAGTGCCCACGGTGGAGGATGGATGGTTCTAACGACACAAACGGACGACTATGATTGACGAAATGGACGAGCTGCTGGACGAGGAGGTGGACCTGGATGGCGCTACCGACGGGGAATCGTCGCTCTACGAGCACTTCCGCGTGGTGGCCGACAAGGGGCAGGAGCTGGTGCGGGTGGACAAGTTCCTCATCGACCATCTGCCGCATGCCTCGCGCAACCGCATACAGAAGGCTGCCGAAGGGGGATTCCTCCATGTGAACGGCAAGCCGGTGAAGAGTAACTACAGGGTGAAGCCGCGCGACATCGTGACGCTGATGATGGACCGCCCGCGCATGAACACGGAGATTGAGCCGGAGGATATCCCGCTCGACATCGTGTACGAGGACGATGACCTGATGGTGATAAACAAGCCTGCCGGCATGGTGGTGCACCCGGGCTGCGGAAACTATCACGGTACGCTGGTGAATGCCATCGCATGGCACCTGCGCGACAACCCCGACTACGACCCGAACGACCCGGGCGTGGGACTGGTGCACCGCATCGACAAGGATACGTCGGGACTGCTCGTGGTGGCCAAGACACCCGATGCCAAGACGGCGCTGGGCATACAGTTCTTCAACAAGACCACCAAGCGCCACTATAATGCGCTGGTGTGGGGAGCGCTCAAGGAGGAGACGGGTACCATACGCAGCCAGATAGCACGTAACCCGCACGACCGCCTGCAGATGGCCGTATTCACCGATCCCGCGATAGGCAAGCATGCGGTGACGCACTATAGGGTGCTGGAGCGCATCGGTTATGTCACGCTGGTGGAGTGTATCCTCGAGACGGGACGTACGCACCAGATTCGTGTGCACATGAAGCACCTGGGACACCCGCTCTTCAACGACGAGCGCTACGGTGGCAACGAGATTCTCAAGGGTACCACCTCGGGGACCTATCGCAAGTTTGTGCAGAATAGCTTCGAGGCTTGTCCGCGTCAGGCGCTGCATGCGCGTACCCTCGGATTCGTGCATCCACGCACGGGAGAGGAGATGTTCTTCACCTCGGAGCTCCCTGCCGACATGGTGGCGCTCATCGAACGCTGGCGGAACTATGTGGAGAACACGTTGAATAATTGACAATGGACAATTGACAATTGACAATTGACAATTCACAATTCACAATTCACAATTGACAAATCATAATTCATAATTCACAATTCAGAATTGCAACAAATGGATACAAAACGTATAATAGCTATTGTCGCTGGTGGCGACTCGGGCGAATACGAGGTGTCGCTGCGTAGTGCTCAGGGCATCGACTCGTTTCTCGACAAGGAGCGCTACACGACCTATACGGTCATCATACGTGGCACGGAATGGAACGTGCAGCTGCCCGATGGGGCCACGGTGCCTGTGGACCGCAACGACTTCAGTTTCCACTACAATGGTGAGCATGTGAAGTTCGACTATGCCTACATCACCATTCACGGTACGCCCGGTGAGAATGGTCTGCTGGGCAGCTACTTCGAACTCATCCGCATGCCCTATTCCACCTGTCCGCCCCTTATCTCGGCCATGACATTCAACAAGTTTGTGCTCAACCAATACCTGCGCAGCCTCGGTGTGCGTGTGGCCGAATCGCTCACGCTGCGCCGCCAGGACCGAATCACTGCCGACGATGTGGTGAAGGCGGTGGGTCTGCCCTGTTTCGTGAAGCCCACCTGTGGTGGTTCGAGCTGTGCAACAACGAAGGTGAAGACGCCCGAAGAGCTGCTCCCTGCCGTGGAGGCTGCCTTTGGCGAGGCCGACGAGGTGATGATTGAGGCCTTCATGCAGGGCACGGAGATTACCTGTGGCTGCTATAAGACAAGCCGCCGAAGCGTGGTGCTGCCCATCACGGAGGTGGTGGCAAAGAATGAGTTCTTCGACTACGATGCGAAGTACAATGGCGCGGTGGAGGAGATCACTCCGGCACGCATCGAGGAGAGTATTGCCGAGCGCGTGCGCACGCTGACCTCGCTGCTCTACGACATCTTGCGCTGCCGTGGCATCATCCGTATCGACTACATCATCACCGAGGGTAACAAGTTGAACCTGCTCGAGATCAACACAACACCGGGTATGACGGCCACGAGCTTCATTCCCCAGCAGGTGCGCGCTGCCGGACTCGACATCAAGGATGTGCTCACCGAAATCATCGAGGACAGCTTCTGAAGGAAGTATATAATATAAAAGAAGAGAGACCCCACGGGGCCTCTCTTCTTTTATTATATGATGCAATCGGAGATTACTTGATGCCGAGCTTCTTGCGGATATCCTTGGGGATGGCGTTCTTGTGAACCACGATGTTCATGGTCTTGTAGCGAGCGAATGCCTTTGAAGCATACCAGATGCCCTTGTAAGTACCGGTCTCGCCCCATGAGTTCTTCACCATGTAGTATTCGTTGCCCAACTGGTCCTTGGCGATACCGTAGATTACCATACCGTGGTCATCGGTGGTCTCCCAATTGTTGTAAGCAAGCTGACGCTCCTCCTGTGTGCACCACTTCTGGGGCTGAGGTTTGTCGTTGAGCTTCTTCTCGGCAGGAGAGAGCTTGAGCCAGTGCGCCATGTCTGAACCGCTGAGCTCCTGAGCCTTCTCGGCATCGGGCATTACGGCTACGCCGTTGCGTGTGAAGCCGCTCTCGCTCACGTCAGAACCCCATGCGATGGTGTAACCCTCCATGATGGCGTTGTCGAATACCTCCATGAACTCGTCGATGGGAAGGTTGTATGACTGAGCCCAACGCCAGTTGTCCTGAATCTCAAGCACGAATGATGAGTAGAAGGGGTGGTGGGTGTATGAGGTGAGTGATACGTAGTCAGAGGCGTTGAGACCGGTAGACTCGTAGAATGACTTCGGAGTGTACTCCTTGCCGTTGTAGGTGAACTTCTCTGGACGTACACCGAGGTAGATGTCGTGGATGGCCTCGATAGCCTTCTTCCAAAGCATGTTGCCTTCGTTGTCGCTCTGGAGCTTGCTATGACGACCCTTGGCGATAGCTGCTACGACGGCATCGCTTACAGCAGAGAGCTCTGTGTGGTTGCTGAGGGTGTCACCATACATCACACCGGGACGCATCTCTGCCTCGGGAACGAGACCAAACTTCTCCATGCCGTAGAGTACATCGTAGAACGAACCGCCCTGTGAGAATGAGATGTCGCCGTGGGTGCGTACAGCCTTGTCGGCACGGTCGAGGTAGGTGTTGTGTACGATGTACATCTCTGAGAAGTCGTACTCACCCTTGCCCATACGGAGCAACTCGGCCTCGATGAACGAAAGGCTTGAGTAGCACCAGCAGGTACCGGCACGGTTCTGGTTCTTAATAGAGGTGATGGGGTTCTCCTTCACGGTGGTGAACACGAAGCCCTCCTCGTTTTGTGCGAATGCACCGAAGGTCATGAGACCAGCGAGTGCGAGTGAAAAGAATCGTTTTGTCATGTTGTTTACTATTTTTTTTGGTTATGTGTTGTCAAATAATTTGCAAAAGTAGTTTAATCTGAACGATTGACCAAATTATAAGGTGTGAAAATCGTAATTCTCAGCGAGATATGCGCTCGCTTATCGGCCGCTATACATGCGCTCGTAGTAGTGCTGGTAGTCGCCGCTGGTGACCTCCTCGACCCATGACTGGTTGTTGAGGTACCACTCGATGGTTTTCACGATGCCCACCTCAAAGGTGGTCTCGGGATACCAGCCAAGCTCCTCCTTGATCTTGGTGGGATCGATGGCATAGCGCTGGTCGTGACCGAGGCGGTCCTTCACGTAGGTGATGAGGTCGTCGCTGATCCAGTCGATGCTGGGCTGTCCGTCGGGGCCCATCTCCTGCTTCTTCAGTACCTTTCGGTATTCGGGGTGCTCGGTCATGAGGCGGTGGATGGTGCTGATGGTGAGGCGCACGATCTCGATGTTCTTCTTCTCATTGTGTCCGCCTACGTTGTAGACCTGTCCCACACGGCCTTTGCGTACGACCATCTCGATGGCCTTGCAGTGGTCTTCAACGTAGAGCCAGTCGCGCACGTTGGAGCCATCGCCGTAGACAGGGAGTTTCTTGCCTTCGAGGATGTTCTTGATGATGAGCGGAATAAGCTTCTCGGGGAAGTGGTAAGGACCGTAGTTGTTTGAGCATCGGGTGATGGTCACGGGCATATGGAAGGTGTCGTGGTAGGCCATCACAAAGAGGTCGGCGCTGGTTTTCGAAGCACTGTAGGGACTGTGGGGACAGAGAGGGGTGTCTTCGGTGAAGTAGCCCTCGTCGCCCAGACTGCCGTATACCTCGTCGGTAGATACCTGATGGTAGCGTACGCCCTCGCGCCAGGTGGGGTAGCCCTGCTCGTCCTTGCCGGTGACCCAGGCCTTGCGTGCCGAGTCGAGCAGGTTCTGTGTGCCGAGGATGTTGGTCTCGAGGAAGAGCTGTGGGTTTTCGATGCTGCGGTCGACATGGCTCTCGGCGGCAAAGTTGACAACAACGTCGAACTTGTACTCGGCAAAGAGGCTGTCTACAAGGGCGCGGTCGCCAATGTTGCCGCGGTGGAAGGTGCAACGGTCATTGTCGATGTCCTTGGCGATGGTGCCGAGGTTGCCGGCATAGGTCAAGAGGTCGAGGACAACAATCTTGACATCTTCGTAGTTCTTCAGGAGATATTTTATGTAGTTGGCGCCAATGAATCCGGCAGCGCCTGTAACGAGGTAGGTTTTCATTGAATTGAATGTTGAAATTAAAGGTTGAAAATCGATTTCGGCTGTATTACATGGTGGCCAGGTCGATAAGGTACTGGCCATAGGCGGTCTTCTCCTGCAACTTGCCGAGTGCTTCGAGCTGTGCATTGTCGATCCAGCCGTTGCGCCATGCAATCTCTTCGATGCAGCTTACATAGAAGCCCTGGCGGTTCTGGATGGTGGCAACGAAGTTGGATGCTTCGAGCAAGCTGTCGCAGTTGCCGGTGTCGAGCCAGGCAAAGCCGCGTCCGAAGAGTTCCATGCGCAGGGTGCCCTCCTCGAGGTAGAGGCGGTTGAGGTCGGTAATCTCATATTCGCCACGAGCCGAGGGTTTCAGGGCGCGTGCCTTTTCGGTGACGGTGCTGTCGTAGAAATAGAGTCCCGGTACGGCATAGTTGCTCTTGGGGTGGGCGGGTTTCTCTTCGAGTGAGATCACCTTGCCTGTCTCGTCAAACTCGGCTACACCATAGGCGCGGGGATCCTTTACATAGTAGCCGAAGATGCAGGCTCCGTGGGTGGTGGCAGCGGCACGCTTGAGCATGGCGCTGAACCCCTGTCCGTAAAACATGTTGTCGCCCAGGATGAGGCATCCGGGCTCTCCGGCGAGGAACTCGGCTCCCAAAACGAAGGCTTGGGCCAGTCCGTTAGCTATCTCTTGCACCTTATATTCAAAGTGCATGCCCAGCTGCTCACCTGTTCCCAACAGTTCGCGAAACATAGGGAGGTCTCTCGGGGTGCTTATAATGAGTACTTCGCGTATGCCAGCCAACATGAGTGTAGACAGAGGATAATAAATCATTGGCTTGTCATACACGGGCATGATCTGCTTACTGATCGCTTTGGATAGAGGATACAATCGTGTGGCTGTACCTCCGGCAAGAATGATACCTTTCATGGGATAACTCTTTTAAAATCTTCACAAAGATAACGATAAAGTTTTGTATTTGCCAAAGAAACTTTATGCTTGCTTCATTTTTGTTGGATTTTTCAATAATATTGCGTAAGTTTGCAACGATATAGCTTAAATAAGGGTATAATACCAAGTGAGAAACTATTTACTAATCAATAAAATCATTATGAGAAAAACATTCTTGACAGCACTGGCTGGTATGGCTATCGCCCTCTCGGCCAACGCGCAGAGCCATGAGCTCACGGTGGAGATGAAGAAGAATGGCGCTCCCATTCAGAAGACCATGTATGGTCTGTTCATCGAAGATATCAACTATGCCGCCGACGGTGGTTTGTATGCTGAGTTGGTTAAGAACCGCTCGTTTGACTTCCCCTATGCCTTCACAGGCTGGCAGGTGGCTGGTAACGTAGAGGTTCGTAACGATGGACCGTTCGACCGCAACCCCAACTACGTACGTCTGAAGAGCTCAGGCCATGGCCATAAGTGGACAGCTCTGCTCAACGAGGGTTTCTTCGGCATCGGTGTAGAGCAGGACAAGGAGTATCGCTTCACCTTCTATGCTCGTGTACCCGAAGGTAAGAATCGTGCTCGCATCCGCATGGAACTTGCACAGCCTATCACCAATCGTGAAGGTCAGGACTTCCTCAGCCGCGAGATCAATATCGAGGGCAGCGAGTGGAAACAGTACGAGGTAGTGGTGAAGTCGCCCATGACAGAGCCCAAGGCACAGCTCCGTATCTTCCTGCTCGGTAACAACGCCGTAGACCTCGAGCACATCTCACTCTTCCCCGTCGACACATGGAAGGGTCGCAAGGGTGGTTTGCGTAAGGACCTCATGGAGGCATTGGCTGATATGAAGCCCGGTTGCTTCCGTTTCCCCGGTGGCTGTATCGTTGAGGGTACCGACTTGGATACCCGCTACAACTGGAAGAATACGCTCGGTCCTGTCGAGAACCGTCCCTTGAACGAGAACCGCTGGCACTATACCTTCCGTCATCGCTTCTTCCCCGACTACTTCCAAACTTATGGTCTCGGCTTCTATGAGTACTTCCTGCTCTCTGAGGAGATTGGTGCAGAGCCTCTTCCCGTAGTGAATGTAGGTCTCTCTTGTCAGTATCAGAACAACGGTGAGCACGCTCACGTAGCAGTTGATAACTTGGATGAGTATATCCAGGATGCTCTCGACCTCATTGAGTTTGCCAATGGCGACGTTACCACCGAGTATGGTAAGATTCGTGCTGAGATGGGTCACCCCGAGCCCTTCAACCTCAAGTTCCTCGGTGTGGGTAACGAGCAGTGGGGCCCCGAATATGTAGTACGTCTCGAGAAGTTTGTAGAGCGTCTGCGCAAGGAGCATCCCGAAATTGATATTATCGGTTCGTCTGGCCCCAACTCTGAGGGTCGCGACTTCGACTACTTGTGGCCCGAGATGAAGCGCATCCAGGTAGACCTCGTTGACGAGCACTTCTACCGTCCCGAGAGCTGGTTCCTCAGCCAGGGCAACCGCTACGACAACTACGACCGCAAGGGTCCGAAGGTGTTTGCCGGTGAGTATGCTTGCCACGGAGCTAATGGTCGCAAGTGGAACCACTTCAACGCTTCGCTCCTTGAGGCTGCATTCATGACCAACCTCGAGCGCAATGCCGATATCGTACACATGGCTACTTATGCTCCTCTCTTCGCTCACGTTGACGGATGGCAGTGGCGTCCCGACCTCATCTGGTACGACAACCTCCGCTCTGTACGCTCTTGCTCATACTATGTGCAGCAGATGTATGCTCACAATACCGGTACTCACGTGCTGAAGGCTACTGAGATGGGCAAGCCTCTTGCTGGTAACGAGGGTCAGGACGGACTCTTTGCAAGTGCCGTATGGGATGCTAACAAGAAGGAGGTAATCGTGAAGGTTATCAACGTGTCTGACAAGGCTCAGGAGGTGAAGCTCAACTTCACAGGTCTTACAAAGCGTCAGCAACCTCAGTTGGTAGACGTTACTACCTATCATTCTGATGATCTCTATGCTGACAACACATTGGATAATCCCACAGCAATTGTTCCGCAGGTGAAGGCTGCCGAGAATGCTACACTTGACGTTGCCAACGTGCCCGCCAAGACCTTTGCAATGTATCGCTTCAAGGTAGAGGGACGCAAGTAATAGCTTGTATAAGTCATACTCCTATATCATGCAAGGCCGCTCCTTCGGGAGTGGCCTTGCTGCTTATGCCTGTTTGTTGAAAATTGTTGGAGAATGATTTGGCTTCTTTGAGGAATGTTGTACCTTTGTGAATAAGTACCATTTGAACGGAACATTGCTATGATACCGAAGTTGCGAAAATTGCTTTCTCTCTTGATACTGGTAGCTTTTACTATTTCTGCACAGGCTGCCATTTATGATGTGAAAAGTTTTGGAGCTACAGGAGACGGTATACACATCGATTCTCACGCCATCAATGCCGCCCTTGAACAGGCTGCCCGCGATGGTGGCGGCACCGTAGTGCTCCCTCCGGGTACTTACCTCAGCTACTCCATACATCTGCAGAGCAATGTCACCTTGCGCATCGAGAAGGGTGCCACGCTGAAGGCTGCGCCCGTGACCGACACTCAAGGTTACGACGAGGCCGAGCCCAACGACTCGCACTACCAGGACTTCGGTCATAGCCATTGGCACAACTCGCTCCTTTGGGGCGATAGCCTGCAACATGTGACCATCGAGGGCGAAGGCCTTATCGATGGTACCGGCGTGCTCAGCCGTGGCGAGCCTCGCCGCGGATACACGGGTATGCCTCAGGCCAACAAGGGCCTTGCCTTGCGCGATTGCCGGTATGTGACGATACGCGGTGTCAGTTTTCTCGCTTGCGGACACTTTGCCCTGTTGCTTACGGGTGTCGACGACCTGCTCATCGAGAATGTCACTGCCGACACCAACCGCGACGGCTTCGATATCGACTGCTGTGAACGTGTAGTCATCCGTGGTTGCCGTGTCAACACCGTCAATGACGATGCCATCGTACTCAAGTGCTCCTATGCCTTGGGATGGGCCAAGCCCACCGAGCATGTGCTCATCGAGGACTGCGAGGTCAGCGGCTACGACGTAGGCTCGCTGCTTAACGGCACCCGTACCACGCAGACGCTCAAGGCTCCCGATGGTGATGGTCCCACAGGACGCATCAAACTGGGTACCGAGAGTAATGGCGGCTTCCGCCACATCACCATCCGCCGCTGCACCTTCGAGCACTGTCGTGGATTAGCTCTCGAAACGGTCGACGGTGCCCCCATGGAGGAGATCCGCGTGAGCCACCTCACCATGCACGATATATGCAACTCGCCCATCTATATCCGCTTGGGCGACCGCATGCGTGGCCCTGCTACGCTACCTCCCTCATCGGTCAAGGATATCCGCATCAGCCATGTCAATGTCAGCGATGCCGATTGCCGTTATGCCTGCCTAATAGCCGGCATCGAGGGACATCCCGTGTGCGACGTACGCATCAGCGACCTCACCATCGGCTACCGGGGTGGTATCACACTCGACGACGTCGCACAGCAGCGCGGTTGCAACCCCTTCTTCTACGAACCTGCCCGCACAGACAAGAACCGTGGCGTACGCAGCTACCCCGAGCCCTCAGCGCATGGATTGCAGCCTGCCTGGGGCTTCTCCATCCATCATGTCGATGATATCACGCTCCGCCGCATACGCCTCACCACGGCCACACCCGACGAACGTCCTTGGCTGCATGAAGACAATGTCAGGAATTTGAAAATCCGGAACCTTAAAGCACGGAATTAGGGATAGCCTCCTCCATATCTCTGCTGAGCGTACAGCACCCTCACCTCCTCCTCGGGCAGATGGCTGCTACGGATGCGTGGTATATGCCTTGATGGCAGAAAGCAGTTGCTACCGCACACATGTCAGCGTAACCGCTGACAGACAATTACCTGCCCCCTCGATGGGTGGATTACACTTGGCGACTCGTACCTGCACGCTTTGCAGGGTGACGAAACGACGGAGCAGAGCACTTCCAATGCGGCCGCATATATGTTCGAGCAGTTGTGAAGGGATGTCCATTTCGCTCTTCACCACCTCGTAGGCTTCGGCGTAATTGATGGTTCCGCAGAGTTCGTCGGTGGCGATAGCATGACTGATGTCAGCTATGAGAGTCAGGTCAACAATGAATGTGTTGCCCAAAAGACGCTCTTCGGGAAGTACACCGTGGTGAGCATGGAAAGTCAGGCCCTGTAACTCAATGGTGCTGTGTGTGATAGTCATATCTTGTGTTGGATTTTTGTATGCTTTGTAGAAAATGAAAGGGAGTCCTCAACTCTATGAGCGACTCCCTTTCTCGCGTATGTAAAAGAAAAAGATTTCTCTTTACGGTCTCCTCTCTATGGGAGAGGGTGGGGCAGTGATCCTTATCCGCAACGGCTGGTGCCGCAGTTGGTACAGATCAGGCAGCCTTCCTGGTATACGAGTGTCTCCTGTCCGCAGTTGGGGCATATCTGACCCTTGGCTGAGGTGCCATCAAGTACATACTTCTTCAGGGCACGCTCTACGCCAACCTTCCAGGTGTTGATGCTTTCGCTATCGAGCTGCAGTGAGCTGACGAGTTTGATAACCTGCTCGATGGGCATACGGTAGCGGAGCACACCCGAGATAAGCTTTGCATAGTTCCAATACTCCTTGTCGAACTTCTCAGAAAGTCCCTCGATGGTGGTCTTGTAGCCGCGCTTGTTGCTGAACTGGAAATCGTAGCGCTTTACGCCATTCTCATCTACATTCTTAATGATGTAGCCATTGGTTACAGATTTGGGAAGAAGGATGCCTTCATCGTCGTCGGCCAGACCGGTGAAGATTTCGTAGGGACGGCCGTCGAGCAAACCTACGAATGCCACCCACTTTTCCTTGTTGTTCTGGAAACGCACGACGTCGGCCTCGAGCACGCGGGGGCGTGTCTCAACTACTACGGGGGGCTTGCAGGTGCAAGGCTCCTCAACGGGCTTGCCGTCGGCGCTCTTCTTCTTGTTGTCGGCTGCGATGAGCACACCGCTGCGTGAACCGCCGCGATATACGGTACATCCCTTACAGCCGCACTTCCAAGCCTCTACATAGAGGTCGTTGACAAGCTCCTCGGTAACATCGGCGGGGAGGTTGATGGTTACGCTGATAGAGTGGTCTACCCATTTCTGGATACGGCCCTGCATCTGTACCTTCTTCAACCAGTCGATGTCGTTGGCTGTTGCCTTGTGGTAGGGGCTCTCGGCTACCATCGCGTCGATTTCCTCCTGGGTGTAGCGCTTGGTGGTGTCGTAGCCCTTGGTTTCCATCCAGGTCATGAACTTGGGGTGGTATACGATGAACTCCTCGAATGCATCGCCGGTCTCATCGGTGAAGTCTACATGTACGTCGGGATCGTTGGGGTTTACCTTACGGCGACGCTTGTATACGGGCATGAATACGGGCTCGATACCTGAGGTGGTCTGTGTCATCAAACTTACGGTGCCTGTGGGGGCGATGGTCAAACAGGCAATGTTGCGGCGGCCATACTGCTTCATCTCCTCGTAGAGGGCGGGATCGGCCTCCTTGATACGGTTGATGAAGGGGTTGTTCTTCTCGCGCTCGCTGTCGTATACGGTGAATGCACCGCGCTCCTTAGCCATCTGTACTGATGAGCGGTAAGCCTCAATGGCGATGGTGCGGTGTACCTTCTCGGAGAAGTCGGTAGCCTCGTCGGTACCATAGCGCAAGCCCATAGCGGCAAGCATATCGCCTTCAGCGGTGATACCTACACCCGTACGGCGACCCTGTGTGCTCTTGTCCATAATCTTCTGCCACAAGGTGCGCTCTGCGCCCTTTACCTCCTCGCTCTCGGGGTCGCTCTCAACCTTTGCCATGATGGCCTCGATCTTCTCAATCTCAAGGTCGATGATGTCGTCCATGATGCGCTGGGCAACGGCAACGTGTTTCTTGAAGAGGTCGAAATCGAAGTAGGCCTCCGTTGTGAAGGGGTTTACAACGTATGAATAGAGGTTCAATGCCAACAGACGGCATGAATCGTAGGGGCAGAGGGGAATCTCACCGCAAGGGTTGGTAGATACGGTCTTGAAGCCGAGGTCTGCGTAGCAGTCGGGTACAGACTCGCGTATGATCGTGTCCCAGAAGAGTACGCCGGGTTCAGCGCTCTTCCAAGCGTTGTGTACAATCTTCTTCCACAATTCGGGCGCATTTACCTCTTTGGTGTATTGGGGTTCGGCGCTGTCGATGGGGTATTTCTGTATGTAGGTCTTGCCCTCTACAGCTGCGCGCATGAAGTCGTCGTCCATCTTAACGGATACGTTGGCTCCAGTAACCTTGCCTTCAGTCATCTTTGCATCGATGAATGATTCTGAATCGGGGTGCTTGATTGATACGCTGAGCATCAAGGCGCCACGGCGACCATCTTGAGCAACCTCACGGGTAGAGTTTGAGTAGCGCTCCATGAAGGGGACGAGACCGGTAGAGGTCAGCGCTGAGTTCTTTACGGGTGATCCTTTGGGACGGATATGAGAGAGGTCGTGGCCTACACCACCGCGGCGTTTCATCAGCTGTACCTGTTCCTCATCGATGCGGATGATGGCACCATACGAGTCGGCATTGCCATCCATACCGATTACGAAACAGTTGGAGAGTGAGGCAATCTGGTGGTTGTTACCAATACCTGTCATGGGACTTCCCTGGGGTACGATGTACTTGAAGTGGTCGAGCAGGTCAAACAACTGCTGTGCTGACAAGCCGTTGGGGTACTTTGCCTCTACACGGGCAATTTCATTGGCAATGCGCCAATGCATGTCGCGCGGTGTCTCTTCGTAGATGACGCCGGCTGAGTCTTTCATGGCATACTTGTTGGCCCATACTCTGGCTGCGAGAGCGTCGCCTCCGAAGTATTCGAGCGTAGCGTTCTGCGCTTCTTCGAATGTGTAAGTTTTCTGTTCCACTTTGATTATGTAGTTACGTTTGTTGTCAAAAAAAGGTGTCGGTTGTAGAAGTAAAACCTTTTCGAACAAAAAGCTTTGCAAAGCTACGCAAGTTTTTTGGATTGGCCAAATTTTACAAGAATGAAATTTGAGGAAAAATAAAGGTTTTCCAAAACAAAAAGTTAAATACTTAAAAATGAGCTAAATCGAAATTTTGCAATTTTGAAAAGTTTTCCAAAAAGTAAATAATGAATAAAGGAAGGTGCAATTTGTTGGTTTGCTACCTTCCTTTCAGAGAATGTAAATAGGGCAGCTTTTGGACTGCCCTAAGTAAAATGTTGCAGCGGATGTTATCGTGCTTTGAATTTTGCTTCGATGTCTTCGATGGCGAGTTGTACCGCTTTGTCTACACCCAGTTGCTCTTCAATGGTGCGGCATGCATGCAGTACGGTAGAGTGGTCCTTCGAACCGATCTGCTGGCCAATCTTTGCCAACGACAGGTTGGGGAGGTGTTTGTGTGTAAGGAACATCGCCATTTGACGGGCAAGTACGATTTCGCGTTTACGTGATGAGGTGAAGATGGTATCTTCCTTTACGTGGTAGTAGTCGCAGGTGCTGCGTACGATATCTTCAATAGTCACTACCTTCTCAACGATGCGTACTGCTTTGCTGATAACGCGCTCGGCCATACCCATATCAATGTCGCGGCCATAAATGGTAGAGTGGGCCATGAGTGAAATGAGGATTCCTTCCAGTTCACGTACGCTGTCGGTTACATTCTCGGCAATGTATTCTAACACGTTGGGGGCAAGGCTGATGCTCTCGCGTCGTATCTTGTCGGCCAGGATGCTGCGGCGGAGTTCCAGATTAGGACGCTCAATTTCTGCGGTGAGTCCCCATTTGAAGCGGGTGATGAGTCGGTCCTCAATGCCTTGAAGCATGATGGGCGGACGGTCGCAGGTCATGATGAGCTGTTTACCGTTTTGATGCAGGTGGTTGAAGATATGGAAGAATGTGTTCTGGGTCTTCTCTACGCCTACAAACTCCTGTATGTCGTCGATGATCAGTACGTCGATGCTTTGGTAGAAGTTGATGAAGTCGTTGAGCGTATTCTTACGAACTGAGTCGGTGT
Source organism: Bacteroidaceae bacterium (assembly GCA_045660385.1). Taxonomy (GTDB): domain Bacteria; phylum Bacteroidota; class Bacteroidia; order Bacteroidales; family Bacteroidaceae; genus UBA1189. Next base: position 16,738 of record JAZRDT010000145.1, read on the forward strand.
ATTGTACTTTGAACAAATGGGCGGAAACATAGAGTACACGTTTCTCAGGATACAACTCTTTTACCTTCAGACCGATGGCGTTGGCCAAGTGAGTCTTACCCACACCCGAGGCTCCATACAGGAAGAGGGGGTTGAACACAGTCTTGCCAGGCTTCAAGGCGATGCTTTCAGCTGCTGTGCGTGGGAGTTTGTTACTCAATCCCTCAATGAAGTTTTCGAAGCTATAGTTGCTCTTCAGCATTGGGTCGAGGTCCTGTACGGGTACAGCGATGCTGCCGGGGGCCTGGTTTGTGCTTTTCTGCTGCTCTTGAGGTGTATTGCTTGGGCGCTTTACCGATTCCTGATCAACGGTAAGCTGATTTTGGCCGTCGGTAAGGATGCGGTAGTTGAGTTGTGTTGTGTTTCCGAATATACGGTAGATTGCGGAGCTGAGCAGGTCTACAAAGTGCTCCTCAATGTACTCGTATACGAACTGGCTGGGAACAAAGATGGTCAACACATTGCCGGCGTATGAAGCGGGCTTTGTGTTGGAAAACCACGTCTTGAACGCGGTTGCCGGAACATTATCGGCGATAATGTCCAGACATCTTTTCCAGAGTTCGTTGAGATTGTTCTCGTTCATCATTTGCTCTTGTTCTCTTTTTCTTTTACTTCTACACTGCAAAGTTACAACCCTTATTCCGAATTTTAAAATTACTTTTCCTTTCCGATTATTTGTGTTTTCAAAAAGTCTTAACTTTCAGTCATTTGCGCATTCGCTGTATTCCGCTATCCTTTTCATTGTTTTTTTTTCTTGCATATATCTAACATCCTGATACTGACGCATTTTGCAATTATTCTTGTCTATATTATGTGCGCTGATTCTTCGGCTTTTGTCATACGCACCCCCTTTTCTTTACGTTTCCAAGCATTTATCAGTGCTTTCCGGTGCTCTTTGCTTATTTAGATGTAATCTAATTTGGCTTGTTTTTGCCCGTTTTTCTCTCAAAAAAAATGGGCTGTTTTCGTGCGTTTTTCAGCACTTTATTTATTATAGAGTGGATGACACAATAGACTTTTCACGTCGCGCTAAAGGCGCTAATTTTCCTTGTCTTGTGAAACAATTTGTTTCGTCCTGTTTCTCTCCCGTTCACTTGTTTTCCTAACGCGTCGTTTGCGGATAGGCTTCTATTTCGTTTGTCACATCAGTAGGTATGTTTTTTATGACCATATAAAATGACTTCCCCTCTTGGTGGAGGAGAAGTCATGTAATCCTGATTCGGGGTGGTGTGCCCCTCTTTTCATTGGTTTATTTTCGTCCGAATACCGAAATGTTGATATATCGTGACGGATGTTGCTTGATATCCTCGATAAGTGCATTGGCATTGGTAAATACACTGTTCAAGTTGTTGTAGAAGGCTGTATCATTGAGCAGGCGGCCTACTGTACTCTCATCAGAAAGCATAATCTCAGATAGTTGTTGCAGATTATTGATCGTGCTATCTACTTGCGCTATGGTTTCAACATAATCTATTGTTGATAGCTGCTCCGTGATTTGCTCCATGTTTTCGCTTGTCTTGTCGAGATGCGCTACTAAGGCAGGAATCTCCTTGTGTAACAGGCGGTTTATCTCATCGGCCATTTTGTTTAATCTGGAACTTGCCTCTGCAGCATTGGTCAATGTTGTTGCAATGGCCGGATTGCTTGCTATAGTGTGGAGTGCACTGACGAGGCTGTCAATTTTGGGTAGCATCGAATTCAGCTGGGGAAGCATCTCATCTTCAATTTGTCCGGTTAGTCCACGAGCTATTCCTGCTTCGATGGTATCTCCTTCCTCATAGAACTTTGTGCTAGAGGCTAATCGAAGATCCATACTCACACCACCTAATAATTCACTAACCAGGAATATCTGGCTACCGTATGGAATGCGTAGTGCTTTGTTGATACTCAACTCTACCACGATGTGATTGGGCTTGTTGTAGTCGTAGATGATGTCGGTGACATTACCGACCTTGTAGCCATTGTTGTTGATGATGGCCGAAGGGGTAAGACCACTAATCTGATTGTACACCACGTAGTAGGTGTTCGCTTTAGCCAATGTACTGCGTCCTTTAAGGAAGTTGATTCCAAAGTAGAGGAGTACGATGGCAATGATGAAGGTGGCCCCTATCTTCACCTCGTTGCTTAGTCGTTTCATGTCTATAATTATGGATTGGATTCGTTATATAGTGCTATCGCCTTTTGGGTATCAACACGTTCGCCATTGATGAATGCAACGATGAAGGCATCCTTGAACTTTTCGTTTACCTTCTTTTTGGCTTGCAATATCTTATTGTAGTCGGTAGTGGCGCTATAGGTGTATTTGTATAGTCCTTTGTCTTTGTAGCATTCGACCGGGGTGAGCCCTTTGAATGCTTTGTCGTTGCTATTGAGTTTGGATGATGAAACCATAAACTGTATCTTGAATATCGGCTTATTGTCAGTGCTCTTGGATGGAGCTTCCTCAATGCTAATGCCCTCCATAGTTTCAGTTCCCACAAGGTAATCCATGGCGGCATCCCCCATCTGCTTGTTCAAGTCGCGATAGTACTTGTCGAAGGCTGTACTTATGCAGTTACTCAATTTCTTTTGTCCTGTTTCTGATGCTAGGTATTTAGCCTCTTCAGCATTGCTTATATAGCCGAGTTCCACCAATATGCTGGGCATGGATGTGGCGTGCAACACAAGAAATCCAGCCTGGCGTACGCCTCGGTCATATCTTTGGGCTTCTGCAGTAAGGTTGGTCTGGACATATTGGGCAATGTGTATACTCTCTTTGACAAATTCACTCTGCATGTATTCAAAGATGATATAGCTTTCAGGTGAATTTGGGTTGAAGTTGGCATACTTCTTCTCGTGGTTCTCCTCGAGAAGGATAACACCGTTTTCCCGTTTAGCAATATCAAGACTCCGCTCCGTACGTTCCTCTTCAATACCTAAGGTATAGGTTTCAGCTCCCTTTGCCGTACGGTTGGTGGCTGCATTGGTGTGGATAGAGATGAAGAGGTCGGCATTGGCCTTATTAGCCATACGTGCACGGTCATTGAGTCCCACAAAAACATCTTTTTGTCGTGTATACAGTACGTTCACTTCTGGATGCTTCTTCTTGATGCTTTCGCCTACCATCAGTGCGACTTTCAATGTAATATCCTTTTCCCGTATGCTCTTGTTGGCGCTCAGTGCACCGGGGTCTTTGCCGCCGTGTCCGGCATCAATGACTACGGTGAAGTCCTTGGCGGTGAGGCCTGTGATTGTAAATACAAGAAGGAGAAGAATATAGATACGTCGCATATTGAATCGTTGCTTAATAATAAAATAAAGGCTGCTCCGAGATTCGGCTCGGGGCAGCCTTTATATAGTTTGGTCTATTTACTTAATGGGAAGGTACCAATTAGCCTTGTCCATGAGTTTGTTGTACAACTCATCGTCCATCTGTTCCTGTCCCTTTCTTGTAGCTACGCGCTTAGCCAGGAATTCGGGCTCGTTGCGACGCTCTGCGAAACGGATCAAGTCACCGAAACGGTTACCTTCGAGAGCGGCTTCCATAGCCAACTCGTCGATGATCAACTCGTCGATATAGTTGATGGTGTCATTGAATGTTACTACCTGTTCAGGGTCGTTGTAGAGACGCTGTGCGATTACATTGGGCTTCAATACGTATACGGCTGTGTCGAGGTATACATCACCGCAACCTCTTGCGTGTACACCGATGAATGCCTGCTGCAATTGCTCCTCGAGAACGTGACCCTGAGGGAAGAATACCTGATAAGCATCCTTCAACAGGTTGAATGACATTACCGCCAATGAATCTGAACCCTGCTCCTTTGCCAATGCATTCAGAGCCTCTGCTGCACGCAGATAAACAATCGAACGACGATAGATATTTACCTGAGGTGTGTAGTAGCTGATTTCACTAGTACTTGATGATGTGATAGCAAGTTTGTTATATACGTCATAAGTTTCTCCGTCTGTAGATACTTGACTGGTGTAGTATTTACGACGCTGGTCACCACCGGCCAATACATTGATCGTATAGTTTCTTGTCTTCTTATTCTCTTTATCCAAGGTCGCTTTGATGTATGATTGTGAACCACAGATCTCTTTCATGCGTGTAGAGATATTCAACTGATGGGTGTCGTCCAATGAATAGAACAAACTTGCCAACTCTGAAACCTTACCTCTGGCATCTGACTCTTCCATAGTGATATATGACAAGTTCTCATAGCCAAGTGTTGCAGATACACCTTGTGAAAAGTAGTTATCCCATGCACCTACGATACTGTATGTGCTTCCATTCAATGTCTGTATTGATTCTACTGCAGAACCATTCAAACCCATATATCCTCTGAAACTCTCAAGGTTATTTTCTTCACCATATGACAAGTTGAAATTCTTGTTGGTGGTCAAGTAGTCCCAATAGGTTGCCCATGCATTAGCATAGTCACCGCTCCACAAGTAGAGATCTGCCAATACCAACTGGAGGATGGGATATACCTGATTGTCGCCAGTAAATGTGGGGAGTTCATAATCAATGTAGGGGATCAGTTGGGGAATTAACTCCGCAGCCATCTCCTTGATGTCGAGTGAAGGATACTCCTTCTCGGCAGCGGCAACAGTGGTTATAGGCTCTGTGAAGTAGGGGACCTCACCGTAGTTGATAGCCATCTGCATATAGGTCCATGCACGGATACCGAGTATGGCTGCATACTCGTCAATCATCACACGTTCGTTGTTGTGTGCCAATGTGGTATCCATCTTGGCCAATGCATAGTTACAGTTGTTGATCACTGCGTAGTAGTCTCTGATGTTCAGATATTCGTTATCATCCTCGAAGTTGAACTCTGCGATGTTACGGAGCGATGTCTTTGTCAGATGGTTAATTTCAACCAGGTCACCGCGTACCTCACCAAGGATTACGTAGCGGTCGGCAATCTCACGTACGCATTGCAAGATGCCGGTTGTTGTATAAGTAGAGTCTGCTGTGCTACCCAAGTCGTGGTTGTGCTCATAAATCACACGGCTTGACTCAATGTTGAACATATCTTCGCACGAGGTTGTAAAGCCGATCGTGAAGATGGCAGCCAATACAGCTCCTATGATTGATTTGCTTTTCATTGTCTTTATCATTTTGTTGTTGTTCATTATAAGTTAATCTTTACACCCAACTGGAAGCTGCGGCTCTGGCCAAGCAAGCCATTGTCGATACCCTGGTAGAGTACGTTGTTGCTGAATGAGAATTCAGGATCGCTACCAAGATACTTGCTGAATGTAAGCAAGTTGGTACCGGCGCACCATACGGTGAGACCTTGCAACCATGAAGCCTTCACGGGTACATTGTAAGAGAGTGTAATATCCTTCAAGCGGATGTATGAACCATCCTCAATCCAACGATCTGAGAAACGGTTGTTGCCCTTCGGGTCACCATACGATGCACGAGGCATATCGGTGATGTCACCCTCGGTCTTCCAACGGTTGGTAACAGCTGTTGTCTGGTTGTAGAAGCTGCTGCCGCTTTCAAGCAATGAACGCTGGTAGTTGTATACATCGTTACCGAGTGAATAGTTCAGTGTTGCGCTCAAACTGAAGTTCTTATACATCAAGTTGCTGCTGATGTTACCATAGAGGTCGGGGTTAGGATTACCGATAATCACACGGTCCTGAAGGTTGATGATGTTGTCACCGTTCTGGTCTACGAACTTCACGTCACCAGCCTCAAACGGTGTCAAGATACCGGTGTTTACATCCTGAGTAGAGAGGGGCAAGCCTGTCTTCGCACTTACGGGAACGTCTGATGCCTTTGCATATACGCCATCAGTTTCGTAACCGAAGAATACGCCAGCTGCCTGACCTACTGCGGTCAGGATTGTTGCGTCATAGATGTCGGTGGTGTAACCATAGAGAGCACCATCTTTCTGGCTATTGAAGGTTGTTCCGTCAGGCAATTTGGTAACTTCATTCTTGTATGTACCTATGTTTGCACCTATTTCCCACTTCCAATCCTTGGTGTTGATTGCACGACCAGTAATGTTTACTGCAGCGCCGGTGTTGTTCATAGCACCACCGTTGCACCAGTAGTATTGCAGACCTGTGAGGTAGCTGAGCTCCTTCAATGTAAGCAAGTTGTTGGTTGTGTTGTGGAATACATCACCTGAGATGCGCAGACGGTTGTCAAATGCCTGCATATCCAAACCGAAGTTCAAGCGGCGTGTAGTCTCCCACTGGATAGCCTGATTCTCGATATTAGCCATCTTTACACCCATCAACCTGTCTGAGTACTGTACGTTCTCGAAGTAGGTGAATGCAGCGTTGTTGCTGATGTTGTCGTTACCCGAGTAGTCGATACCGGCTCTGAGCTTCAATACATTGACAACGTCGGTATTGAAGAAGGGCTCAGCAGATACCAACCAACCAGCCTGGAGTGAGGGGAAGATACCCCATGAAACGCCGGCAAAATGGATACCGCCCTCAGTCTCGCGGCCGAAACGTGAAGAGGTCTCAGCTGCAACGCTACCCTGCAGGTAGTACTTGTTCATGTAGTTGTAGTCGAGGTTAGCGTAGTAGCTCATGTTGCGCCATACATTCTCCTCACCGTCCGTAGTCGCGTAGGAATATTGAGCCTTTACGTCAGGCAACTTGTCGTTACCGGTGTTGTGGGCCGACATGAAGTTTGAATCGTATGCGAAGTTAGAGAAGCGGAAGCCGCCGAATGCATTGAAGTTGTGGTAGCCTGCCTTCTTTTCCCATGTCACGCGGGTGTCATTGTAGATAGCCTCCTCCTTAGAGAAGAATGAACGCACCTCGTTTTGGCTATAGCCTGTACCCACAATCAGGAAGTTAGGTGTGCCGGTCATCGGACGGAAATACTTCTCGCTGGTGCGGTGCAAGGTATAGTTGAAGAGGGTAGATGCGCTCCAACCCTTGCCGATTTTCCATTCGGGAGCGATCGTAACATCAAATACGGTGTATTCCTGGTTGTTCTTATTGTTACCATCACCATACTCGAGGATAGACAAGGGGTTGGCATAGCTGTTGTTAACAGTTTTGTTGTCAAGTACTGAGTTGCTGATTTGAGCGAAGTTATCGGCATTTTCCAAAGCGCCTGTCAACTCTCCTGAATTGTTGTAACGGTAGGGGCTCAAGAAGGGGGCCTTAATGAGCGACAAGAAACCAGGCGATACCATGGGACCTGCATTCAAATCCTGTTGGATTCCATCGTCACGAAGGTCGCGTACGATACGGCTGTACGAGATGTCGAAACGTGTATTCAAATTCTTAGCCAGGTTGATGTCAGTATTGAAGCGGATGTTCAAGCGGTTGAAATCGTTGCTCTTGATGGTGCTTGCGCCATCAGCAAATCCAATTGAGAAGTTATACATCGCAGCCTCGTCACCACCCTGTACGTTTACACGGTAATTCTGTGCCCATGCATTCTGGTAGATATAATCAGACCAATTGGTCTCATTATGATACATGTTGTAATAGTAGTTGTCGTGGTCCCAAAGGAAGGGGAAGCGGTCCTTTGTTGTGGTGATGTCACCCATCAACTCGTTCGCATAGATACGGTACTGTTCTGCATCCATCATCTGGGGCAGGCGGGGAGTCATGGTGTAGCTTCCGTATGCCTGTGCTTCGATACGGGTAGCCATGCTATGACCGCGTCTTGTGTCAATCAGGATAACACCGTTTGCACCCTTGGCACCATAGATTGAGGTTGCATTCTTCAATACGGTAATCTTCTCGATGTCGTTTACATCGATAGCTGCCAAGGTGTTGTTGTAGAATCCCTCGTGAATAGCCGAATAGCTGTCCTGGAGGTCCTGGATAACGCCGTTCAATACAATCAGCGGCTGGGCCGATGCATTGATGGAGTTGACACCCTGCATCAACATCAAGCCACCGAGGCCTACGGTACCTGAACGCATGATGGTGCGTACGTCGGCACCCAACTGGTTCTGTACCTCCGTTTCCAGTGTGGTAGCCTTTGACATGTCGATTACCGCTTCGCTCTTTGCAGTAACGTCAAAGCCGTTCTCTACAAAGCTGCTGAATTTCTCGTCATACAGGTTTACCTTGATATCACCCTTCTGTCGGGCCTTGATGATGACACTCTCATAACCGGGAGTTGATATGTACAATGAAGCAACGTGTGCAGGCACCTTGATGGTGAATGTACCGTCGGGCTTGGTCATGGCTGTGTAGCGGTTGTTGTTGAGTGCCTCTACACGAACACCGGGAATCACCTCTTGGGTAACAGCATCATACACTGTACCTGTAATCTCTTCTAATTGTTCTGTAGCTTTCTGCTCAGCTACAGCTTCTGTTTGGGCACTAACCGTACTTGTTCCTACCAACAGTACCAAGAAGGTGAGGAATGCCACTAAACGAGGTTGTATATATTTCAATGTTTTCATCGTTGTTACATTTTAGTGTTATAGGAACATTATTCGATTACCGGCTCCAAGAATACCTGATCGATACGGAATGTACGGTCGTGTTCTTCATCCTTTGAACCCATAGTACAAGTCAACTTGAGCTGTGTGTGCTTCGTTGCTGACTCATCCATGTTGAACTCATTGTAGGGGAATTCAAAATAGTCAACACCTTCTGCAGCATCGTCGGGAACCAAAGTCAATGTATCCACTCTTGTGGGGTCATTGTAGAGTTCCTTACCTACAGAAACCTTGGTAGCCTTACCCTTCTCGTTGCGGTATGAGAGCTCTGCCTTGAACTTGTTGGGGAGGAGCAAGGTGTCGCGGGGGTTAAGGTAGTTTTTCGGAACGAATACCACCTTTACACGGTACTTGGCAGACAATACATTGTTGAAGGTAAATGTCACCTCAGGTTTACCTGTCTTTGTCAAGGGTGCATATACACCAACTACGCCATTGTGAGTCTGCTTATACCATACGGTGCTATCCTTGCTTATGCTTTTTGACTCTTTTGAGCATTTTGCATATTCATCATTTAAGATTGCAGGGTTTTCAGCACTGCTCAACAAACTTTCACCCTCTATGCGCAATGTATCGTGCCAGATGGTTGTGGGGAAGTTGTAGCTATCTACGATGTAAAGTGTTCCGTTGCTGAGTTCCTGCTTTTCGAGTACATTCTCATATAGTTTCTCCAATTCCTCATCCTTGAAGGTCTTGCGTTGTGTTCTGCCAGTTGCGCCACCGGTCATGTTGGTGTAACAGTATGAGGTAAGTGAGTCTGTCGGACTCTTCTGCATTGAATTGCTGAACACTAAAAAACGACACATGAAGTCCTTGGCCATTACATCTTGTAATGAGTCGCCGAGTGCATTGGTCTTGTCGTATACGAAGTAGGTCTTTACCTTCTCGTGCATCTCTCTCCATGCCTTGTTCGTGGGGGCAAACATGGTGTATGAGCTGTCCTCGAGGCTGATGTCCCCGAAGCGGCTGAACCACTCGTTGTCTTCAATCACTACAGAGTCAAGATAGGTTACCTGACCGCCTACAATGGGACCTTCAATACTGTTGTTCTCATCGAAAATAGTTTCGTCGTATGATTTTAAAAATCCATTCAGCAATGATAAGGAGTCCACCTTGGCCAGTTGTTCCCAAATATTCGCAGTAAAGATAGCATGTCCCTCTGTCTTATGGAGCAAGCCGTTCTTTGCTGTAATATTGGCATCCTTTACAAATGCTTCCTTGAAGAAGTAGCTGTTTACCTCTCCTTCAAAAGGATTGTTTTTGCCATTGAGCATCTTGACTCTGTTCTCAGTCATCATGCCACTGGCTGTATGGTTGTAGTTCGCAATGTGGTTCTCTACGAACTCCAACTTGTATACATTGATCATGCTGTCGCTAACACCTTCCAACGGATGAGTTGTATAGAAATCGCTTCCATCAACGGGGGCCCAAACGGTAAAGAAGCGGTTCTGGTTCAAATCATCATCATAGCCTGTTGCCTTTACGTATGCTTCAAATTGGTTCAATTCGGGGTCTGCCTGAATGAGCTCCCATAGTGTCTCAGTGGCATTCAGCTCGGGCTTGGTCTGATAGTGTTCGTTCCAAGTGTCTGTACATGCTGTCATTGCCAATGAAGCCAGGCTGCATGTCAGTGCCTTAAATATAATATTTTTTCTTTTCATAATGAAAATATGTGCTTTATCGTTTTGTCATTATTTACGTTTCTCTTCCAATGTCAGACTTTCGTCGCGGATAAATGTCATAGGCACAATCTCTATGTAGTCGTGCATGAACTGTGCATTTCCATTGTCGTTTTCCATCACATTCTTGAAGCGGATCCAGTGCTCACCGGCGCTAAGGTACTTCGTTGTAACTACCTTGCGGAAGGTTGAGTTATCGTCTCTTGCTTTTCCTGCGGTGTATTCACCATAGTTACTGAAGGTGGTCGGGCCTTTCAAGTAGCCACGGTTCTTCATGGCTTTATCGTTTGCGACACCGTTGTCTTCAGTATTTGAGTCCTTCACCCAGTCAATCAAAGGATTGTTACCCAAGATACGCAAATCTACCGGGATACCAGTCACTTCATTGTCTATATAGAATTGTATAATGTGACGAGAGGAGTTGGCAGAATATCCCATACGAATTTCATAGGTACCTGCGGGTACGGGAGGAAGTTTATATGCAAAGTCAAATGCGTCAAGAGCCATCATCTCATCACCCTGGTAGTTCGACCAACTGGTATGCGCTGATAGGTAGTATAGCATACCATCTTCAGAGTTAGCCTTCATATTATTGCAATAGTTATTGGGAATGTATACATCACCAGTACTGCGATTACCAGGATGTTTCCAACGGATATCGTTGTTGGTCAACTCCGAGCATAGTGATGAGCAGTCGACACGGATGATACCGTTCAGAACACGACCGGCCATTACATCCTCGTTGTAGATAAGGATCTTGTCAATTGTATGGATTGTTCCATTGAGAGCTTCACCTGAGAAATCTATGTAGAGAGAATCGCTGTCTCTAAAGTCGTCAGGATTGTTGATCACAACATTCATGCATGCGAGTTGCTCTTCTGAGGCTCCTTCCATAGCTTTAGAACTTGCATAGTTGATTAGAATTGTGTTTTGCAGGCTGGGAACCGTACGGGGCATGGTCACCTTCATCAAGCGGTTGTTCATGGTTTCGTAGTACTCGTGACGATCGGAGTTGGCTTGGAGGTCCTTTTCAGACTCAAAGTAACCCTCTACTACAATTTTGTAACAAACCAAGCGAGAATAGGGAAGTTTGCGGTCTACCAAGTGGTAGCCTACAAATTGGTTTACCGGGTTCTTCTTACTGGTGAGCGGTGCGTTATGGTCGGTAATCACACCATCATGAGGATACCATTCTTTACACTTTTCTTCCAAATCCTGGAAGTTATAGATATCGGCATCGTTGAATACGCGGTCGGGCTCTACAAAGGCTGTAAAAGCATAATAGCGGTTCTTCGGATAGGGGGAACGCTCGCCGTTTCTATCGATGTTGGGTGCAGTTTTGTCACCATCGGTGTAGGTCTCATCCTTATACAATTGCAACTGATCGTCGTATCCAGTCATTTCCAACGCTTCGCTGAAAATGTAGAAGTAGTCATGATTGGCAATCTGTGAGGGAATGGTGTTGGTCGAAGGATTAAGAACTCGACCAAGGGTATGCACCACGCCATTCTCAACCTCTTCATCCTTTGCGATAATCAAACCATCTCCGTTGATGAAGAGTTGGCTGTGATTTTCTTCGTCTACTCCGAAACTCAGGCTAAGGTAGCGGTCGTTCATATTCATGGTGGGGATAATGTCACCCTCCATATCGGTGGTCAAATAGATGGCGGGAAGCAGATGGGTCTGAGATATCACCTTACACATTGAGTCTGAGAGTTCGCTCAACTCGGGTGAAGTAACACCTGTCCACACAATATCATTGGCTTGGTCCAGTTTGTTTGCCTCTACTGAAGTCCAATAGATTGAATCTTGCTCGAACAAGTATCTTGCTACCGCATCGTTGGTGGGGGCAAAACAGGTATATTCACCGTATGCCTTCATCAGGCTGAGGCGACCACCACGGCGCAGGATTTCGATGAAACTGCTGTAGGTCTCTGCGTTCTCCTCCAGATAGGAGGCTACTGTATGTCCTGTGAAGGTGTAGCGTGAGCCCTCGTCGATATAATCTTTACAGCTGCAGAATGCAATGGTGACAATAGCAGCCATAATCATGGTTTTGAATTTTATCTGTTTCATAGCATCGAATGTTTTGATTAGTTCTTTTCAAATACATCATCCGTCTCATATGCCTCATTCTGCTTCAAGAGCGGGTTGGTCTTGAGTTCGCTTTCCTGAATGGGGAAGAAGAGACAGTTCATAGAGGCCAGTTTGGTGCGGATAGCCTTCTGGTTACTCTCATATTTTCTGTCAACCATGATGTCGAGCATTGGACCGGTTTCTCCATCGCGCAATGCCTTACGTACGAGGTCGAACCAACGCTTGCCTTCGAAGGCCAATTCACGCTGACGCTCAGTCAGCACCAATTCCTGCAGGCTCTCTGCATTACCTTCGGCATAGCTGATAGAGTCGTTTGTGGCTACCTTGTAGGGGTTTGAACGGTAGTATACAGCCTTAACCAAATCGAATGAGTTGACCAAGTCCTTATTACCAGGTGTTAGGGTGTCGTTACGGTGTGCCAAAGCCTCGGCCTTCATCAACATAACGTCGCTCACGCGGTATACAATCCAGTTTCTACCAGGAAGGTAGTAGCGTTTGTCATTATCTTCGCTATACTTTGCAGTTGTCAATGTACTAACTCCATAACCTGGGGTTTCGATTGTAGATACACCTGAGAAATAGCAGTATTTAATGATGGGATAGAGTTCCACATCACCTGTGGTTGACTGGTAGATGAAGCTGACACGACGATAGTCAGTTTTTGCATAGATACCATTGTCATCAGCGACAGACAGGACTTTAGCTGCGGCCAAGGGACCCACTTCGAGGTCGTTACCATAGAAATAGGGAACTTCATAGTTGCCCAATGATTCTTCGCTGCTGTGCTGCAGTTCGAAGATGCTCTCGCGGAGGCAGTTACCGTCAGAGAATATTTCCATGTAGGGGGCATCCAAATATTGGGCATTCTTAATATCTGAGGGATGATGTACGAGAGGATACTTATTATCCACCTTTCCACGGTAAAGATTTGTGGTTCGGGGGTTCTCTGCCTCATACTCCTTAACGTAGGCATTACGCTCGTTGATAATAGAATCACAGAAAGCGATACACTCCGTATAACATTGGTCTACTGCAGCAGTCTTGGCTTTAGCTTCATAATGAAGGAACGCCGCTTTCCAAAGCAGTACATCTGCAATCATCGCGCGTACGGCATCCTTGGTAATGCGACCCTTATTGTCTGCCAATATGGGGAAGCTACCGGATGTCATTACCAAGGATTCAGCTTCGTAGAGGTCCTGCAGAATGAAATCCAATGCCTCCAGCGGTGTAGCCTGCTTTGCATAGAGTTCCTGGTCGTCGTCAATCTTTGCCTCCTTCAACAAGGGGATATCGCGGAAGGTACGTACCAGATAGAAGTGGCAGAGTGCGCGCATGGCGAGCATTTCGCCGCGGGTAACATCCATGTCACCCTCAGTGAAGTCGGGGTCTTCGTCCAATACATTGGGTGCAAAGTGCAAAACGATGTTACAGTTGTTGATAATGGCATATAAATCCCCCCATGAGGTATATCTGTTTTGCGGAAGGAGGTTGGCTTCCATGATCTTTTTGATGTCGCCATGTGCATCTGTATAGGTTCCCTCAACTACATTGTCGCTGCGGAGTTCGCCCCATACAATGAGACGGTCAAGGAAATTGCGGTGCGTCATCAGGCGGTAGCTGTTGGCAACTACGTTCTCTACATCGGTTTTCGTCTTCCAATAGTTCTCTAATGTTACCTTATCGGTCGGATAGATCGTCAGGAAGTCTTCGCATGAGCAGGTCATAGCTACGACTGCTCCCAATGCCAATGTCTTAATCGTGCGATTAAAACGGGTAAAGTTTATTTTGTTGAAGCTTTTCATATCTATATTGTTGCTTTTCATTATTAGAAACCTACGGTCAGGTTAAGAGTGAATGAACGGGGACGCGGGGTTTTTGAACCGTCAAAAGCCTGTCCCCAGCCATTAACACCGATTTCGGGGTCAAGACCGGTATACTTCGAGAGGATGAAGAGGTTGTTGGCCGAACCGGAGATATAGAGCGAGTTCAAACCATACTTCTTCAATACCTGAGGATCTACTGAGTATGAAGCCTGTAAGTATGACATACGGAGGTATGAGGCATCTTCGAGGTAGCGGTCGCTACCCAACCAGTTGAAACCGGTATTGTACATGGCACGGGGCATCATAGTCACGTCACCCTCTTTTCTCCAACGCCAGTTGATGGCAATGCTCTGATTGTTGTTTGAGTGCATGTTTTCCAGGTCCATACGTGCTGAGTTAATCACATCAACACCATATCGGAAGGTGAACTGGCTCTTCAATGAGAAACGCTTGTATTGGAAGGTTGCACCGAAACCACCCTGCAATTTGGGGTTAGAGTTACCCAAGTATACGATATCGAGTTGGTTGATGTTACCGTCCTTGTTTACATCTTCGTACATGGCATCACCGCCGCGGAAGGGATATTCTGCTTTACCCTCCTTGTAGTTGTATACCATACGCAAGGGTTTGCCGTCGGCACCATAGATGGTGTTGCCTTCGTTGTCACCGGCTACGGGGTAGAGGTCGTGGAGTTTGTAGCCCATCTCCAATGCCTCAGCCTCCGCCTGTGCCCAACGCTCCTTGCTCCAAGTGGTATTGTAGTTGTAGCGATATACGCCCTTGAAACGGAAACCATAGAGTGAACCGAGCGGGTTACCCAACTGGATACGGTTGAGGTATGAACCGTTCTTGTAGTTGAAGTCTGCGTTCGTGTTGTTCAGGATGCTCTCCTCCATCTCCAGGATGGTATTGTAGTTCTTCGCGATGTTGGCATAGGCTGTAATGCTGAAATCGCCCACCTTGACAATCTTGTTTCCACTTACGTTCAATTCCCAACCCCAGTTTCGTACGGCACCGGTGTTCTTGTAGGCCAATGAGCCGTAACCGTTTGAAGAGGGAATACCGTAGTTGCTCATCAGCTGGTCACTGGTGGTATTGTCGTAATAGTTGAAGCTACCATCCAACTTATCGTTGAAGAAACCGAAGTCAGTACCGATGTTGTACTCGTTCTTCTTGGCCCACTTCAAGTCGGTCAGACGGAGACCGCCCTGTGCTATAGAGGTGGTCCCCATGTACGAACCGCTGGTGCTGTAGGTGGTGTAGTGGAGGTATTCCTGACCCGGTTGGTTACCTGTGATACCCCAACCCGGACGAATTGACAACATTGAGAGTTTCAACTTCTCTTCTGACCATTTCATCCAAGGTTCATCGATGATGTTCCAACGGAGTGAAACAGAGGGGAAGTTACCCCAACGGTTGTTGGCACCGAACTTGGTGCTACCGTCGCGACGCAAGGTGGCTGTAGCTGAATAGCGGCCCTCACGGAATGAGTAGAATCCCTGGAAGAGGAAGGCCACTGAACGCCATTGGCCTGTAGATGTCCAACTATCTTTCAAGTAGGTACCTGTAGTTGTGCTTGTAGTTCCTGAGGGGATACCATAAGAGGCCGAATATTGACCGTTGCTGTTACCGGAGTTCATTTCAAACTGAGCCAGGAACTGGGTCACGTGGTCGGGGTCAGCGAACTTCGGCGAGAAACGCAATTGGTGACGTGTGCTGAATGACAAGCTCTTGCTGTCTTCTACATCACTTGCATTGTATGCTTCGTCCAGAATTCCCTTTGTAGTCAGGCTGCTGGGACGATAACTGCTCTTGGTCAATGTGTTGGCATCCATATATACCATACCGTAGTAGCGGAGCTGGGTCTCGTCGTGGCTCAAGCCGAGGAGTTGGTAGTCGATCGAAATCTGCGGAGCGATACGGTAGCTCTTCTCATTTCTCCATGCGAGATTACCCATAGCAACGGGGTTGATCATGTCTTTCTGATTTTGGTTGAAGATGCCTGATGCAGTCTGTAGCATTAGGTAGTAGTCTTCGGTATCGTTGCCTTGAGGATCCTGTGCATAGATACTCATGTTAGGCATAATCTTTTGTGCGACAGGCAACAGGTCTGAATAGTTCTTGTCGTTGTTGGTATAGGTCAGCGAGAAGTCCGAAGAAACCTTGATACGGTCTGATACGTAGTAGTCCAATGCCATTCGGGTAGAGAAACGGTCGAGCTGCTGCTCGATGATCTGTCCGGTCTGTGTGTAGTAACCTCCTGATACGCGGAAGGTAGCCTTCTCTCCACCACCGGTGAGTGAGATGTTGTGGTCGTGAGTGTGACCATGCTTTGAAACGGCAGCTACCCAGTCAGTATTGTTGTTGAAGTTCTCATACTCGGCGAAGCTCGGAGTGTAGTTCAACTCAGGAGCATATGAAGCAGAGCTGCTCTGTGTGGGGTTGAAGTGTGACTCCTTCAGGAACATGGTGTAGTCGTCACCGTTCAGGAGGTTCAAGCCCTTGGGTGTCCATGCATTGGTGTAGCGGTATGAGTAGCTGATACGGGTTTTACCGCGTGAACCACGCTTGGTCTTAATCATGATAACACCGTTCGAACCGCGTGAACCCCATACGGCTGATGCAGAAGCATCCTTCAAAACTTCAATGCTCTCGATATCCTCCGGGTTTACGGTCAACAACTGGGCAAATGACTCTTCGTTCGCAGTGCTGAAGTCGAAGTTGTCCTTCTCGGTAGCGGGCATCTCGAAGATGTTGTCATTTACTACGATCAAGGGCTGCTGGTTACCGGTAATGGTAGAGGTACCACGCAGACGCATCTGTGTACCTGAACCCAGGTTACCGGAGTTGAACACGATGTCAAGACCGGCAATCTGACCCTGCAGGGCTTCGTCGACTGAGGCGAAGGAGAGACCCTCCATCTCACTCATGCTGAAGGTCTGCTTGGCAACAGACACCTCACGGTCGAGAATATCAAGACCGCCCGATTTGCTACGCTGCTTGGCCTCGATGATAACCTCCTCAATCTGGTTGTCATCCTTCATGGTGATATTGAACACGGTGCGTGTTCCAATCTCAAGAACTACGTCCTGGAAACCTACGTAAGAGACCTTCAGTTTGTTCTTGTTGTTCTTTACAATCATGGTAAAGTTACCGTCAAAGTCAGTCGTAGCGTGCTCAACGATACGGTTGTCCTTGTCGATTTCCACCACGTTTACCATCATCAACGGACCCATCGCATCGCTGATCTGTCCGGAGATACGTTGCTGTGCACTCAGTGTAGTGGCTGAGGCGATGAAGCAAAGTACAGATAATAGGATATACTTATATACTTTCATGATACCTTATGTTTTATTTTTTGAATTTACCAGTTTCAGCATCGAAGATGCGGTCGTTCACCAAGAACCCTAAACCGCCATTGGTTGCATGGATCTGGTGTACAACGGCATAAGATGAGGTCTCGATATTCTGACCGCTGAACTCGATGTCGCGCGTCATGATATTGTGGAGTATGCCTTCAGTGCCCTCTGCATTGTTTACGTAGCAGGTGTTGTCGAAGTCCTCGAAGTCGCCCTTAACAGAGATGGTTCCGTTCTGGGTTTGTACGGTAACGACGCTGAATCGCTTGGTTACTTCGTCCAAGGCTGCGGTTTCGTAGTTTATCACATACTTTGTTTCTTCACCCTCGATGATAGAGTGAGGGAGGTTGTCGACGTATACTGAGTTATCCTGGAAGTGATACTTAACGAAATTGACGATTAGTTCAACATCGGCTTTCAATGCAGCTTTCTTAGTTGCAATCTCAGCTGTGTAGGCATCGATTTGCGCAAGAATTGCATCAATCTGCTCTTGTGTCGCATCAGGATTGCTTACAAGATCACCGTACTCAAGTTCGAGGTCTGATCTCTTGGCGTCAATTGCCTGGAGTTCCAACGCTGCGGCCTCGCAGTCATCCCAATTAGGCAATCCCAGTGTATAGGCGATATCAATCTGTTCATTAGTGGGTACGTATACCGTGTAGTGGTATGTATTGAATGTACGTACGTTGAGGTCCAAACCTCCGAGGTTCTCGAAGATTCTGTAGCGGGCGATGGAATCCTCAATTACAACACCCTTCTTGTCTACGGGAGCAATTGCAGTCAATACATCATCATTACCTACGCAGAGCTCGTAGAACTTGGCAAATTCGGGTGTGGTTTCCATAACCTTGTTGACCGATTTTGTAGGGGGCTGGATCATGCCGGCATCCAAACGGTAGGTTTTACCGTTTTTCTGGTTGTAGGTGTGGCCGATAGCACGGTATGTATTGTCTTCTACTTCTGCTCCACCAAAAATTTTTGTAACCTCATCTTCTGTAGCGTCATATTCAACTTTGATGGTACCATAACCCTTGGTCATGTGGTACTTGTTTCCGTTGGTGAAGTCACCTACTACGATGTAGTATTCATACATATTGGTAAGGAGGTTCTTCAGACGTGTTGAACCGGTTTCGTTCTTTACAAACTTGACAGGCTCCAAAGTGGCGGGATCGCACTCCCACTGTTCTGCAAATACCTTACCTGCTTCAGACTTCGCATCCTTGTTGTACTTGAATATGTACATGATGGGAGTGGGGTCGTTGATGGTCTTGGGATCGAGGTATTTGAAGCAACTGTCGCTGGGTACTACCAAACTGAAATGGCTACCCATGGCGAGCAGGTACTTGTCGTATTCGTATTGGTTGATTGCCCAGTTTGCAATGTTCAGTGAGTCGCTCAGCATGACAGGAGCGGTAACGGCAACATAGCGCGCGGGACTATATACAGCATTTGTTACGTAGACCAAACCATTGTTGGCGATGATACACTCATCGATGTGGTCCTTCTGTATACCCATCGGGTCACGGGCATCGTCCATGATGCTTGAAAATTTTGAAGGAACAGCATTATTGAATGAGTTCTTCATCATGTTGCGCATCAGGTATTGGATGTCCTCCAAGGGGATGCTGTCGATGGCCTCTTCCAGACCTGCGCCGAAGGGATCGGTAACATTGCGGCCATAGCGCTCAATCAAAGCTTGACCCTCACCCACGGTGAAGTAGGTCTTCAACGCGTCATCGCTCGGAGCGAAGATGATACCCATATCGTTCTCCTTGGTGGTGGAACCGCTTGTACCGGCCTTGTACTCGTTCCAACCCGGATCGAAGAGCAATGAAGCCTTGGCGTTGTGCTCGAGATCGTCGATGTCGCGATAACTGAGGTATCCAGTACCGTTACCAGTAGTCGCAACACCTCTATTGCTGCCGGAGGTGTAGTATCTCTTCTCGTAAACATACTCAGCGTTGGCATCGTCGCCGTAGTGGTAGATACGGTTGAAATCGGCTGTCAATGTGGTGTTGGGTACAGGTACAGCGAAACGGTCGAGCATGCGGCTGAATATATCAGTCTTACCGTTGGTGCGGATCTCCTCTGCCATGTTTGAAGGAGCAATGAGCAGGCCGTCGAGCTCGTGTACATAGCCGTTCTTACAGGTTGCATTCTGGTTGATGACCTTCTTGTCGAAGATGAATGCATCCTTGGTGGTTGCATTGTATCTGTGGTTCAGGAGGATGTTGAGGTCCTCATCGCTGATAGAGTTCTGATAGAGCTGCTCCTCGAGGAAGTGTACCATCATGGTCTGTGTACCATCGAGTGCCAAACGGATACCGTTGGTACGGAACTTGTCCCAATCGGGGTTGTTCTGAGGCAGGTCAGCATCGAAGAACAGACCGATGGAGTCGGTTGTCGTAGCTGAAGTAACCTGACGGAGACAACGGCCGATGTTGGGCTCTGATTTTTCATCAGGAGCGGGAGTGTTTGACATCAGTTCAAGAAGATAGGCATTATCCAACATGGCATTGTTGAGGATGATGCGCTTGTGGGCGAGGGTGAGCTGCTCATAAGAGTCGTAGCCCCATTCCTCCTTGATGCCTTTGAGGAAAGCATCGTCGTTGGCCACAAACAAGGTCTTACTACCCGTCTTGGATAGTACATCCTTGTAGTTCAAATCTTCGATTACTTTTAGGAAGAGGGTGAAGTTACCTTTTTCTTCCAGATACTCGTAAATGCTTGCGCCCAAGAAGTCCGGTTCTCTGTCGTCGTAGTAGTACTCATCACGACAGGATTGAACTGTAGCACAAACAAATAGCAAGCAAGCCATGCTGATGAACTTGCCCACTTTGGACGTGTGTCTCTTGCTCATATTCGATATTAGTTAATGTTATTTTATGCTAATTTACACTATTTAACGGACAAAGGTATATTTAATTCTTCATACTTGCTAATTTATAATTAGATTTTTTTGCATTTCGCGCGAATTTTAACCTTTGGTTATCCGTTGTTTGTTTTTGCGTTATTTAGTCTCACTGGTTGTGTTTCCCTTGAAAACGGCCGATTGTACCGGCTGCTCGATGTGGCGGGCAAATTCCTGTGGAGTGATGGTGACAGGCTCAATCATGTACTCGGGGACATTGTAGCTTTTGTAGTAGTCGTTGTAGAAGTAGGGGTCCTTTTGGGGAAGAATGAAGGGCTTGTGGGCTCGTCCGCTCTTGTCAAAATAGGCGATATAGAGGCGGGTATATCCACCATCGTCGCGGCGGCTAGTGAAGAGGATCCAACGACCGTTGCTTGACCATGAGTGGTAGCTTTCGACATCCTTGCTGTTGATTTCGCGAACATTGCGCAACTGATTTGTTTTCAGGTCTATCAGGTAGAGGTCGGCATCCTTGTGCCAGATGTGGAAACAACCATATTCGGCCATACCAAAAAGTAGATAACGTCCGTCGGGTGAGATTCGCGGTAACGTAGCACTTTTGCCCAATGAATCGGCGTTGAGTACCAGTTCGCTGGGACCAAAGGTCTTGGTTTCAGGGTCGAAGGGTTTGCGATAGATGTTGTAGTGGAAACTCTTGTAATTGTCGATAATCTCACGCTCTCTACCGGCATGGTTCTGTATCTCGTAATGGGCTGAGTTGTAGTACAGCATCTTGCCATCGGGAGCCCAAGCGGGGAATACCTCCCATTCGAGGGTGTCGTGCTCAATGAAACTCACTTCGTTGTTGTCTATGTCATAGAGTATGAGGTCGCTCTTAAGGTCTTGTACCTCAATTTTATTGCTGTTTTTTGTATGGAACGATTGGCCTGTATCGTTAATCGAGTAGGCTATGAGGTTGTGGGTGGGGTGCCATGCGGGGTATACACCAGCCGAAATGGTCGAATCGGTCTTGAGATTGATCTTCTTGACTTCTCCGTCGGTGACAAGCATGGTGCCTCCCTTGTACTGACGCACATGAAACTGCATATTGTCGGTCTTGTAGTTCTTGTACGAGTGACAGTTGATGCATTGTCCCTCTTCGTCGGTACAATGTAGCATGTTGTTGTATATCATGCTCTCGTCGAAGTTGGCGAGGTTTCGCTGACGTATACTCAACTCCTCATAGGTTACGTACGATGGAGCGATGATGCGGTACGAGATGTAGGGGTCGATAGGTTCTTCGGCGATAGTCCACATCATTGTGCGGTATTTGACCCAGCCTTCGCCTGTCTTTGCGTAGGTGTTGATCTTTACCTTTTTCCCTTTGTTGGCTTCGATGAACTGGTGCCATCTCTTTATGTTCCAACGCGCCTCTTTTCCCTTGGTTACAAGGGTTTGTCCGTCTCCTTGCAACTCGGTGACGAAGGTTTCGCCCTCCATGGTGTAGGCAAAGTTCAGAGGGGCAATGTTGTAGGGGATGGTGATACTCTTGTAGTTGGGGTATATGTCGGGGATTTTGTCTACTTCGGTGTAGTGTCCCGGAACCTTGGCGGTGCAGCTCGCGAGGAGGCAGAGCGTAGCGATGAGTGGTAGGTGATAGTATTTCATTGGGGGATTTGTTTATTAGGATTAGGGCCTAGACTATCTAGAGTCTCTAGAATTTCTAGAGGGAGAGTTAATATGATTTCACATCTCGGATAAAGAAGTAGAAATAGTAGAATGTATCGCCGAAACGCTCGTAGAAGAGCTTTTTTGCTTCAGGGTCGCGTTCTACGTCTTTTACTGCATGCTTTTGCGCAAAGCGCATGAAGTCCTGGAAACGTAGCTTAATAGCTTTGTCGAAGGGCATCTTGCTGATGTCTACTGTCTTTTCCAAGTTGCCATAGAGCAGGGCTGCCTCTTGATAGTGTGTGGGCATGCGGTCGGTCTTGTGGCTATTGGCGTAACGGAAGAAGCAGTTCCAGAAGGTTTGGATATCCTTCAGTGTAAGTGCGCACATCAGAGCGGTCTCATCAAACATCGGTGTGTTCAAGTCGCTATAGGTGTGTGCAAAGTAGTTGAGCAGGTATATCTCTACCAAGGTGTTGTCACCATCAAGTTGGTCCTCAAACTGATAGAGGGGGAGGATGCTGGCAAACTCACGGTCTTTGGCTATGAGTGAGGGGTTCTCAACGAACTTTTCGTACTTCTTGGCCCATTTTTTGTAGAAGAGGGTTTTCTTCAACGTGTTGATATACTTTTGTGCTAAGTCGTATTCACCCGATATGATAGAGGTTTTTACCATATATTTCAGGTAGTCGACCTTCCAACCATACTCTACGGCATCTTCAAGACACCAACGGTAGCAGAAATTCATGCGGGCATAGTGGTAATAGAGCATCTTGCCTCCAACCTGCATCAGACGGATCTCGAAGGGGGATGCAGCAGGTTCTCCTCCATCAAGGTAATGGAACATCTCATCACCGGCTCGTCCAAGTTTGAGCAAAGCAAGATTGCGGTTCAGAACCATAAGTCGGGTTGGAGTCTGTTCCTGCGCCTTGGCAATGTCGAGCACCTTGCGCCACTCGAGGCGCTCCATGTAATGGTTCATCTTGATTTCAGCACGGAAATTGGGGTCGCGGAACCAAAAGAATTGTACGATGAATACAATCACAACGGCACTGATGCTCTGTGAAAGAATGAAACGGCTCTTGGGCATTGTGAAGGATGGTGCGAGGTCGAATCGGATGAAGGGGATAACCAGGGGGAAGAGATAGAGCAGGATATAGGGTACCCAGGTGCGCAGGTCGCGTGCTTCGAAGAAGAAGGCAGGCATGCCTGCTGTAAACATACGTACGAAACGGGTCTGACTATATATACTATAATATAATATAGGAGTCGCGGCAGCTGCTGCGATGCAGAGCAAGGCAAGGCCGATGTTGCGGTCCTCGGCTTTAACTACGGACAGTACGGCTATTGCAAGCAGGGCGAGCAGGGCATAGAATCCGAAGAGAGGGTAGCCTGCAGCCGCGATGGCTACGACCAGGAGGTATTGACCCCACCCCTTGATGACTTGATGGAGACGTAGGGCTGAAAGGGTGAAGAGGAAACCTATCAGCATGGAGAAGAAGTAGCCTTGGGTCTTAATCTGGAAGATCCAGTATCCGGCCTCCATGGCACAGCTCAGGATAAGGGCTCCGGGGAGCAGGGTGAGAAGTCCCCAGCGTGCTGGAATCTTGAATACCTGCAGGGTGAGCAATTGTACCACGAACAGCAGGCCGACAAAGATGAGCGAGCCTACCATCGGATAATAGAAGAACTGCGTGAGGAAGCTGGCGATGTAGCTCATCAGTCCGCCAGGAACCAACATGCGTTCGTCAAAGAATACTTTGGTGGGCAACCATAGTGAGAGCTCTTGCACGCGGAAGAGGTACTCGTGTTCAAAGATGTTGAGCACTGCCCATGCTACAGCCACGAAGACTGCTCCGGCGATGAGGGGAAAGCGCTTGAGCTTGCCCTCTTCTACGGTAGGTTTGGTGGTTTGGGTCATAGTTTATTGTTTTATTTATTAAAGTCTATTAAGGGGGATTAAGGGCTATTAAGGGTTAGTGGATACTGATTTTTCTTTGGTTGATGAGGTAAGTGCCGGGGGCGAGAGCGATGCGTGCCGTGCCTTTGACTGTAACCTTCTCTATCAAACGTCCGTCTAGTGTATGTATTGTTATTGTCTGTTGGCGGGGTGAGATAATCTCGATATATCCTTTGCCTTGCTTGAATTGTGTGCCATCGGGCATGATAGCCGCAATGTCTGTATCAAGGTTGAGACTAATTGCTTTACTGTAGGTGTCGCCGCCGATGAGGGTGGTCGCATGCAGACGGAAGTGGATGGTGCCTTCCTTAAAGGTTGCTGCATCCGTGCTGAGTGTGTAGCTATTGCTGTCGAATTTCCAGCGTCCTGTTTCCTCGTAGGCTGTAGCCCAAGTTGTGCCATCGTAGCTGTATTCCACTACGAGCGCATCGGTGACGTCGCCATTCGGGTTGGTCACGGCAAAGTCTATGCTGTTGCTCTTGGCATTATAGCTTGCTGTCATGCTGACTTCCTGCAATGAAGGCTTCCACCAGTCGGGGATATACTGCACTTCGGCCTTGTAGGCAAACGATGAGGGGTAGTCACGGAAGATGAAACCGGCGGGTGTGGGCCAACCATCGTCGTAGATCATCTTGTTGTACCAGAGGTCGTCGTTGTAGGGTACGTAGCGCTCCACGTAGTCGAGACTTTCGAGCAGGTCGAAAATTTGCTGGTATTTCTTGGCAGCATCGTTCACATTGCCTTCGCTGGGCTTGTCCCAAGAGGCTCCGTTCTCCATCTCGGTAATCCAGATGGGGCGTCCGGTGGCGTTGTGGATATCTTCGAGGCGCTTCTTCCAGGTAGCTACATCCTCTTTCCAGTAGGAGTGTGTCACTACGAAGTCGCAGCGGTAGGCGTAGTTATGGCAATACTGCGCGTAGTTCTTGAGCCAGCCGGCATCGGTGGGTGAGGGCGAACCGATGCGCATACCGCTCTCGAAGAATTCCGTGTGATGGGTAAAGGCGCTCCACTCGCTGATGGCACCTCCGCACGAGCATTGGGCCGAACCATGCTGTTCCGAGTGCTCGGGCTCGTTGTATCCGAGTACATGGGTCGACTCCTCCAACGCATTGATCTGTGACCATCCCGGCCACCAGAGGTGTTGCTTGATGGGCACGTATTCAAGGTCTGCAGTGCTCTTACGGTCGGCACTCCAGGTATAGAACCAGTTGGCGCGGATTGTCTCTGTATGGGTGTTGATGGTGCTATTTCCCTTGGTGCTGCCCCAGCCCTTCTTCGATACATATTGCCAGGGCTTCACTACGATACTTGATACGCGACGGTTGAGCGCTTCTGGTGCTACGGGAATAAGCAGATCGTCGTGGTCGGCTACAAATACGCGGCTGTATCCGCTACCGTCGGCATTGGTGGCGAAGGTTACCATGTAGCCGCGTTTCAAGATAAAACTTTGCATCGTATTGGCCTTTATGCCAAGATTGTTGTGCTTGCCTATGCTGTAGTTGGTAGCTTCGCCGGCATAAAGCTCACCACTGAAGATGGAGAGAGGCTGTACGCTTGCGGGGTAAGGTATGATGGCTGCTCCATCAAGATAGATGGCTGCACGGTAGTTGGTCTTCGATTGTGCTTTGTTACCGTTGATGGTGATGCGTGTGTTCATTGCCTGTGTGGTAGCCGAAGGGCGTGTGTGGGGGAAAATCACCCAGCACTTCTCATTGCGAATGTCCATAGAAGACGCTTCCAATGTGGCCTCTTCGTTGAGAAGGAAATAGTCGGCCGGTTCGCTCAGGAGAAGGTCGCATTGGTAGGCCTGTGCGATTTGACGCTTCACCTTATTGTATTTGTCTCCATCGTATTTACCGGGTGCGAGTGCCTTCTCGGAGCTGATAATTTCAGCAACGTAGCTGCTCAGGTGTTGGGTGGCGAGGCCTGTGTATTCTGTCTTTTCGCCTCCCGTGGTTAGTGCAGGTACTTGATAGGTGGGAGCGCTGCCTGCCAATTGATTGTTGTGATAGATGTGTAAGGTTCCTTTGTCTACCACCATGCGGAAGTTGTGTTTGTTGCCCTTGTCTACTATGTCGGCAACCGTTTGTCCGCCTATGCTGATGCTTGTGCGGCTGATTCCTACCAAGGCTCCTTGTTTGTTGCGGTTGCGGATGAGGAGATACATGGTAGAGTCATTGGCAAAGGTGACGCTGTCGAGGCTGAGGGTGTAGCTGTCGCTCAAACTGAGTCGGTGGTTGTCGTATGTAGCCCATACGCGGATGTCTCCGGCGTCCTCAGATGAACTCTCCTTGCATGTGTCGATGGCTGCTTCAACCTCAGCTGTAGTGGTCACAATGCGTTCGATGTCGGCAAATGTAGCGGCATCCGCTATGGCTTGTGCTTTATCAAGGACTGCTTGCAGGTTGGCTGTGGCTGCCAGCCCATAGATGCCGCTACCCACTATCTGCTTACCCAGCGCAATGGCTTCGTTGAGGTCGCTGAGGTAGAGGGCGAGGCGGCTCTCCTCGAGGGTGAACTGAGCCTCTACGAGTTGCCATACGGTGCGTTCGCTTTGAGGCTTGTCGTAGTATACGCCAATGTATTCGTCGTTATCCTGTCCGCTGTCCACGCCCAACACTTTTCCGCTGTACAGTGAGGTGATGGTTCCGACTGTACCTTCGGTGATGGCCCAGAGGTCGGTGTTGTTCGATGCTTTGGCATCGGCAAGCGTCATGCTCCAGGTATTGGCTGTGCTGGCTGCAAGGTACTTGCCCGTCGCTTTGTGGCGCAAGCGGAAGTAACCGGCCTTGTCGCTCTGCTCGGCACACCAGGTGTGGGCGGCATTGGCTGCAGCACCGTCTGAAACGACAAGTGCAGGCACGTTGCTGGCGTTGATGCCGAGTAAACGGCTGTAATAGGTGTTGTAGAGGTAGTATTCACCACCAGCATACAGTTTGTTGGTGATGTTCTTGATGGGCGAATAGGCACCTTCGCTATAGCTGAAGCCTTGGATGTCGAAGTCGATGGCTCCATCGGTGTCGTTGGCATTGAATGAGATAAAGTTGTAGCCGCCAACTTCCTCTACGAGGGTGATGCGGTCGAGGTGTACGATTCCGCTACCGCCATAGCAAACGAAGGCGATGTAGTTGGCGCTCTGCTCTGTGGCAATGAATTCGTACTCGTATTCTTGGATGGTCTGCTTCTCTGAGGGGGCTGTCCATGTGGCGTAGAGGTTGTCCCATGTACCGAGGGCCGAACCT
This sequence comes from Bacteroidaceae bacterium, assembly GCA_045660385.1. Classification (GTDB taxonomy): domain Bacteria; phylum Bacteroidota; class Bacteroidia; order Bacteroidales; family Bacteroidaceae; genus UBA1189. The sequence goes on from JAZRDT010000145.1 coordinate 43,885, forward strand.
ACGGCTACGGCATAGGTCTTGCCCAGATCGTTTGTGTGGCTCAAAGCCTGGAATGCCACTTTGTAGCGACGGCCGGGTGTGAGCGGGGCGCTCAGTTGCTGGTAGATGTAGCTGCCGGCCGATGCGGTGAAGCCGCCCGAACCGTCTTGGCGGAACATCAAGGCCGAGCTGCCTTCACGTCCGTTGGCATAGGTGGCATTGTCCTTGTTGCATCGCACGCCTGTCTGCTGCTTATCCTTGGCGTTGGCATTGGCGATCTCCCATTCGGCGGGCCAGAAGCGGTAGTCGCTGGCATCGCTCTTGAGCACCACGCCTTCGCTCTCAAATCCAGGGTTGCGGATGAGGTTGTGTTCGCTATAGATGCCCTCCTTGTTTGCCTTGTCGTCAGGGCCGGTGAAGGGATCCATCATCATCATGCGGTCGAAAATCTCGGCCGTGTGTGTGCCCAACAGGGTCGTGTCTTCGTAGAGATGGATCTTCTCACCCTGCAGTACGGTGCGGTAGGTGTGCGCCTTGCCATCCTCGCTGAGGGAGTAGGTGACAGGTGTCTCCTCCGGGTCGGAGTTGTCGATGCCGAAAGCTATGCTGCCCGAGGTGATGCAGGCACTGAATCCGCGATAGTTCCCATTCGCTGCTCTGACCTCCAGAGTGCCCTGGTGTGTGCTTCGCATGAGCATGCCGAGGTCGATGGTGAAATCGCCCTCGGGAGTGAAGAGGGTAGTGGTTTCGATGTCGCCTTTTGTTGTGACGGCTTGCTCGGATACGAGCGTATGTTCCAGTGTTCCTCTATAGGGCATTTGCTGTGCTGTGCCACCTTGCAAGGTGAGGACTGCCATTGCAGTCAGCAGGAGGGGCTTGAGGACTTTGTTCATCATAGTGGTGTGTATCCATTAGGTAGTTTTAAGATTATCTAGGATAGCCTAGGGCTTATAAGGATCACCTGTTCTTTCCTGTTAATTCTTGCAAATGTACGGATATTTCTTTGATTGGCAAAGCCGTAGACTTAAAATATATATATAAGAAAAGCGGGGCTGCATGTGCAGCCCCGCTTGGTGTTATGGTTCAGGATTCTGTGATTACTTCACGAATACCTTCTTCACTTCGATGCGGCCATCGCTGTAAACAGTCTTGACGATGTTTACACCCTTTGCAGGGATAGCGAGACGGCGACCGTCGATAGCGAAGTATGTTGTTTCCTTCACGATAGCAGCTACGTTCTCGATGCCGCTCTCGATGGTCCAGTTGCTGTTGTCGCCAGCCTCCTTGAGTGTGAGTGACCAGTCGTCAACAGAGAACCACTTACCCTGGAACACAACCTTAGATACGGTAGAGTCGGTAGTTACACCGAGTACCATCTCGTGGTTAGTAACAACTACGTCGTCGATGGTAGCCCATGTCCAACCGAAGCCCATACCATTGTTTGCGTTGTAGATTGCGTCGTCGTAAGCCTGAGCAGCTTGCCACTTCTCGTTTTCAGTCTGCCAGATGCCACCGAGGCTGTCGCCGTAGTGCTCAATCTCGATCCACTTTGTAGCATTGCTGTTAGCAACCTGAAGCATTACAGTAGAGTCGTTCACCAATGTGTCAGCAATAGCCTCACCGAGCGCGAATACGAATGCGCCAGCAGCGTTAGCACGTGTAGCAACCTTTACGGTGTATGTACCGTTGGGGATGTCGGTGAGAACCTGTGAAGCGCGGAAGTTGAGGATGCTGTCAGTGCCGTTGTATGAATCCATGTAACGGTTTGCAGCATCATCACCCCAGTGCTGGCCTGCGTTGGTCTCGGTGTTACCCATACCCTTGTTAACAAGCCAACCTGCAGCGTCGCTGTCGAAGGTGGGGTTAACGATGAGTGCTGTAACGTCAGTGCCAGCCTGTGCATTCATGAATGAGCTCTTTACGAGGTATGTTACAACAAACTCGAGCTTGCTCTTGAGTTCAGCAATGCTGTTTGCTGAGCGGAAGTGATGTACGAGTTCAGCCTTCTGAGCAGCAACGGTGTTAGTCACGTCGGTGATGTTAGCCTGAGCATAGCCAGCCTTTCTGTCGGTGAGCATGAAACCAACCTCCTCGAGGTATACGGTGTACTCGTTGTAAGCGTTGAGCTTAGCCTCGATAGCAGCCAAAGCAGCAGATGTGGTGGTGTCAGCAGCGGTGATAGCGTCAGCGAATGCTATAGCAGCATTCACGATGTCCTGAGCCTCAGTGTAGGTGAATGCAGCACCATTGTCGATAGCAGTCTGGTATGCACCGTTCTTGTAAGCGTCGTAATCCTTAGCGGCAGCCTTAGCGGTTGCGATAGGCTCTACGAGGAGAGCTGCAGCCTCGCCGAATGAGGTAGCGCTGAGTGCGATAGCCTCGTCGATCTTAGCCTGGAGTACAGCAGCGTCGCCCTTAAGCAGGGTAGCAACGAGAGCCTGAGCCTCTGCGAGGGTAGCCTCGTAAGCAATCTGAAGGTCTTCGTCGCTTGCAGGACCGTAGTACTGGAGCTTGAAGTTGGTTGCCTGGAACCAACCCTCAGAAGCCTCACCAAAGGTGTTTGATTCAGCACCGATAGTGAGTGTACCATCGATAACTACTACGTAAGGAGTCTGGAGTGTTGTCCATTGGTAGCTATCCCAACCCTCAACGTCGAGGTTAGCAGAAACTGCCTTGTTGATGCCTGAAACATAGAGGTGCTGGTCGGTAGCATAACCTGCCTGTGTGATGAGCTCGGCGCTGATGCCATAGAGACCATTGGGGAGACCTGTGAGCTCCTGATGGAGGTCGAGGCCGGTGAGGTGGTTACCCCAAAGGTTTACACCCTGACGGTTCTGACCACCCTCTTCAGTAGGACGGCAACCGCCTACCCATACGTCGGTGCCACCACCGCTCTGAGTTACGGTCCATACCCAGTTGCCCTGAGCCTCGAAGTTTGCGTTGGGGATGAAGAAGCTGTAGTCTGCGGGCTCTTCCTTGGTAGCCTTCTGGCTCAAACGGTAGTTGTTCTCAGCCTGCTGCAACTTGTCGATCATAGCATAGAGCTCGTCGTAGCTTGCCTCTTCGTCCTCCAATTCAATGAATGCTCCTACCTCATCGATTACCTCGATTGCTGCGTCTGCACCGTCGAAGTTGGTCTCTCCTACAAAGGCTACAAATTCTTCGTAGTCATTATTGAGCTGCTCCATAAGCTTTACCGACTCCTTAGCCTTTGCGAAGGCAGCGTCAAGCTTGATGTATGCAGCGTTCATCTCTTCGTCAGTGCCGTCCATAGCATCCTCTGCCTCGAAGCACTCCTCTTCGAGTGCGAATGCGATGCCGGGGAGCAGGTAGTCGCCATTGTCGGCAATCCACTTGTTGATGCTCTCAATCAAGCCGTCGATGTAAATACCAGCGTCGAAGCCAGCGAATTCGAGTGATACATTGTCAATAGCAACGTAGGTGAAATTAGCGCCTGCAAGGCCCTTGAAACCTACTACCATAGAGTCACCTGATACAACACCCTCGATGGTGAAGGTCTCGGGATATGAATTTTCGCGTGCAGCGCCGCCAGCGGTCATCTGCTGGGTCTTCATGTCGAGCTCTGAACCGTTACAGAAGATGATAGCGCCAGTGGTAGACTCGGGATCAGAGAGGTCTGCTGAGTGGTCCATTACACACTGTACGGTGAAACGATAGTAACCCAAGGGAAGACCATGAACGGTCTGGCTGATTGATGACTCAGCGCTGGGTGAACCGTTGATCTCAGCTATAGGGTTCAAACCATCCTCAAAGTAAGCAAAGTTACGGATGTTCATTCCGTTGTTTACGGCTGCGTTTACTACGGTCCAGCCGGTCCAGCTATTGTCAAACTTGGTGTTCTTGATGTAACGTGCAGTAACGTCTACGGTGTTCTCATCGCTGGCATTTGCCATGCGGAAGTCAAGCAATGCCTCCTTCAAAGTAGCTACCATAGCGTTGAGGTCAGCAGCGGTAAACTCTTCGCTGTCGATGAGCGCATAAGCCTGGTCGGTGATGGGCTTGAAAACGTCGTAACCCTTAGCGTCTTCGCCATCGAAGTACTCAACCCACTCTTCGCAAGTAGCGAGCAGGTCCTCGAGCTCCTTGGTGTCGGCAGCCTCCTCAACCTCGGCGAGGATGAAGGCGTCGAAGCACTTGGCACCGCCCAACCAACGAGCGCAAAGAGCCAAGCTGCTATACTCTGCAGTTACTACCCATGTGTTCTGTGTCCATGCCAAACCTGCGTCTACGTGGGGCAGGGGCTGGAGTACGAGAGTCTCTTCGCGGTAGGTGTCACTCATTGAAACTTTGATGTAACCTTCACCTGCGGGGCTCTCAGCAGCAGTGTTGGTCTGGTTCTTCATAAAGAAGCTGAATACGTAGGTCTTACCTACCTCTACGTCCCATGCGGTACCGATAGAGTTGTTGTCGCCCTTACCTGCGCTTGCTGTGGGGCGAATGTAGGCGCCGCCGTCTACACCACCGCTGTAGTTTACTTCGGTACTACCGAGTGTACCACCACTACCACCAGTCCAACCGGTAGTACCGTTGTCGAAGCTGGGGTTTTCAATTAAGTTTTCGCCGACAACCTTGTAGGTCTTAACTACACCCTCTGCGTTGGTGAACTCGAAGGTGTCGCCGGTCTGAAGCTGCTGTGCATTTGCTGCAAACATTGCTGTTGCGAAAAGCACAACTGAAGTAAAGAATTTCTTCATGATGCTTGTTTTTAAGTTAGTAAATTGGTTATAAATAAATTATTTCTCGTGTTTTCGCTGTGTGTTTTTTTAGGTTTTTCGCGTGCGTACGTTGCAAAACTGCGCAAAGATAGAGGATTTATTCGTTATTTGCAAAAAAAAGTTTCAAGAAGGTCTTGGAAATTTGAATTTTAACGTTTCGATTTAGACTGCTTTCGTAAAGGTGGTTGGGGAATCTCTTTTTGTCTGACGGACGTGGCCTGATGGCGGTTACTAGGGCAAGATGTCGCCAAAAGGTGGAAAAATACCGATGGAATGGGCGATTTTTGATTTTTTTCTTTGTGCGAATGGGTGTTTTTCGGAGTAATAAAGTTTTATTTTTGGGTTGGCATTGGCAGCGTGGGGCTGTTTGCGGAGAATTTTTTCTTTCTCGGCACGTCAGTACTTACAGCTCAGTACTCCAGTACCGGTATGCAAGTACTCCAGTACTGAGCCGTAAGTACTGCAGTACCGATATACAAGTACTGACGGTTGTTTGCTGGAAGCAGGCTTGGTCGCTGATGGGGGACGGCTCTTTGCCTCTCTGCCAATGCCAACCCAAAAATGAAACTTCTCCACCCGCGCGTATTGGCAATTCTCTCATACTGAGGATGTGAAAAAGTGTAAACTTTCATGCGTGCGCTTGCATGTTTCATAAAAACAGTTTATCTTTGTAACGATTAAGGAAATGAAGCGAACGACAACTAACTATCAATAATTTTACCATTTATGAAAAAAACATTCTTTTTGATGGGTGCGCTGGTAGCTGCCATGAGCATGAGCGCACAGACTGCGAAGATGTGGCTCGACCCTGAGGTGAATCAGGAGAACCGCAAGGAGGCCCGCGCTGCCTACTTCGCCTATGAGAACACGGAGCTCGCTGCACAGGCAGACAAGAGCAAGAGTGCCCGCTACCTTGACCTGACGGGCGAGTGGAAATTCAATTTCGTGAAGAATCACAACGAGGCTCCCGCAAACTTCTTTGCTGTGGGCTACGATGACAGCAAGTGGGAGAACTTCCCCGTACCCGGACTCTTCGAGATCCTTGGCTATGGTGATCGCATCTACCGCAATGCAGGTTATCCCTGGAACCTTCAGTTTGAGCCCAATCCTCCCTACATTGAGGAGCGCAACAACTACACCGGTTCATATCGTAAGTCGTTCATGATTCCCGCCGACTGGAAGGGTCAGCAGGTATATCTCCACGTGGGTTCAGCTACATCGAACCTTATGGTATGGGTTAACGGCAAGTATGTGGGCTACAGCGAGGATGCCAAGATGGCTGCCGAGTTTGACATCACACCCTACCTCGTGCCTGGCAAGGAGAACCTCGTAGCTATGCAGGTAATGCGCTGGTGCGACGGTTCATACCTCGAGGATCAGGACTTCTGGCGTTTCACCGGTATTGCCCGTGAGGTATATATGTATGCTCGTCCTCAGGTGCGTGTAGATGACCTCTTCATCCTCCCCGACCTGGACAAGAACTACAAGAACGGTACCTTGAAGATCTCTGCTACTGCC
>JAZRDT010000146.1:0-27683 GCA_045660385.1 Bacteroidaceae bacterium
AGAGAATACTGATGCAAAGTATTATGAGCAGGCAGTATATTGGTTTGCCAAATCAGCCGAACTAAATAGCTCTTATGGACAACGCAATTTGGGGCTATGCTATATCAACGGGCATGGTGTAGACCAAGACGATGAAAAGGCTGTGTATTGGTGGAGAAGGTCTGCTGACCAAGGAGACTCTCATTCGCAATTCAATCTCGGACAATGCTACGATAAAGGTCGTGGCGTAGATAAAGATGAGAAGCAAGCGGTGTATTGGTGGACGAAAGCGGCAGAACAAGGACATGCGGATGCTCAATGTAACCTTGCATGGCATTATGTTTATGGTGAATGCGTGGAGCAAGATACAGAGAAGGCTATCTATTGGTATAAGAAGGCTGCAGAGCGCGGGTTTGTTCCAGCCCAAGTATACCTTGGAAATATCTATTACCATGGAGAAGGAGTAGAGCAAGATTATCAACAAGCCGTAGAATGGTATACCTTAGCGGCAGAGCAAGGTGATGCCAAAGCGCAATATGGTCTTGGAATGTGCTATTTTGATGTAGAAGACTACGAGCAGACGATATATTGGTACAGAAAAGCAGTCGAACAAGGCAATGCTGGTGCTCTAAATGATTTGGGCTACTGCTATGAGAATGGACTGGGTGTGGAGGTCGATAGAGAAGAAGCCTTGCGACTCTATAGACTTTCAGCAGAGCAAGGCTGCGATTACGCACAATTTAACCTTGCCGAATGTTATGAACAAGGAAGAGGTGTTGAGAAAGATTTAGAGCAGGCTATTCACTGGTATACGCTTGCAGCCGAGCAGGGTGATGAGGATGCTATTGAGGCATTGGAGAGATTGAAGAATAACGAGTAAAGTTTAACGAGGAACGATGCACTCAGCAGGAGATGAAAAAACTCCTTGCTGAGTGCTTTTTAATTGGCATCGGATAAAAAATGTCTTATGCCAGGGCTTTCTTTGCAGTATTAAAATTGGAACCAATGGGTTGCGGTACCAAAAACAGGTGGGTTTGGTACTATTATGCGAGTGCGAGGAATTCACTTGTGATCAAGCGGATGAGTGACGACTGCATTGGCTACCTTTGTGATAGAAAATGATGAACGATTAACGAGGAACGGTAAATGACAATCTATACACACTAAACACTAAACAAATAACAATAATATGAAAGGAATGAGAAAACAGATTGAGGAATTGCTCAAGTGCATTAGTGAGGGGGTATATGAGAAGGAGCATATACTGTCGCTCTCACTGCTATGCTGCGTGGCAGGAGAGAGCATATTCCTGCTTGGTCCTCCAGGGACGGCAAAGAGTATGGTGGCGCGACGGTTGAAGGAGGTCTTCTGCGATGCTCGCTCGTTTGAATACCTGATGTCGCGATTCTCGACACCCGACGAACTGTTTGGACCGGTGTCAGTATCGAAACTGAAGGATGAGGATGTGTATGAACGATGTGTAGAGGGTTTTCTGCCCGAGGCTACTGTGGTGTTTCTCGATGAGATATGGAAGGCGGGACCTGCTATACAGAATGCCTTGCTCACGGTAATCAATGAGCGCATCTATCAGAATGGTCGCCACACGATACAGCTCCCTATGAAGATGCTGATAGCGGCGTCGAACGAGTTGCCGGCCGAAGACGAGGGGCTGGAGGCGTTGTGGGATAGATTCCTGGTGAGAGTGGTGTCAAACTGCATCAGCAATGAGAAGACCTTCTATCGTATGCTATGCCAACGAGGTGAGGTGAAGGTGTGCGTACCATCCAAACTGAAAATCACAGAAAAGCAATACCGCACTTGGCAGACTGAGGCCGAGGAGGTGATGATAGGCGATGATGTGCTGAAAGTCATCACAGAAGTGCGCAAACGGATGGCAAAGGCAGCAACAGAGGAGGAGGCGCATGCCTTTGACTACTACATGTCGGATCGCCGCTGGAGGAAGATTGCCCGAGTGCTGCAGATGTCGGCCCTACTCAACGACAGAAACAAAGTGGAGTATGCCGACCTGTTGCTGCTGCGACATATGCTATGGAACAACACCGAGGTGATAGGACGTGTGTGGCAGGTGGTGAACGAGGCTTTGTTTGCTGATGTGGAAGGAAACTTGCAACGGTTAGGGAAAAGTCTGGAGCAATGTCTCAAGTCGGTTCCTACGACTGATGAGACGGAGGAAAAGAATTTCAAACTACATAACTATTTTTACTATAATCTGATAGGTTATCCTAAAGCTAGGTGCTACCTTTATGCACCTGACTACAAGCATCTGAAGAAGACCAAGGAAATAGATGGATTGCTTTATTGGGACTACCAGATGAACGCCTATTGCATAAGACGATTTGAACCCAAACAACCCTTCTCTGTAGCAGGGAATGTGAAGGTGGAGAGGGTGAAGTTGAAACGCTCGTCAAACTCAATCGGTATCGACAATAGATACTATGTCATCGAAACGCTCTCGCCGCTACAGCAAAAGTCGCAGGCCGAGAATGAGGCAAGAGAGAAATGCAAAAATACCATTGGTGAACTGCACACGAGCTTGGAGAATTTAAGGCAAGTGTATACTCAGCGCACTGAGGCTATGTTGAATGCAGAGAACCTGTTTGTAAGCAAGGAGGATAGCAAGCATCTGGCAAAATATGCAGAGGAGTTGAACAAGCGAATAGAAGAATTGGATGTAAAGATAATCAACGCAACACAGCTGACCAATGGATGAAGAGAATTTACAACAAGAGATCGAGACTCGGTTGGAGATATATGGCCAGATCTTTGATGAATATTATGACACTGGAACCCTACCCGGAGGTTGGGAAAATGACGTTTTGGCTGATTATATAAAAACGGTACTCGATGACCCCGGAGTAAGGTTTCAAGCGGAGCTGGATGTTGTGTGGCTTGCTTCGTTGAGGGATTCTGTGCTTGAGTTTATCCGTGTGTTACTCCCCTATTATTTGCAGATAGAAGAACAGAGTAGAAGGGAACGAGAGTATATGGAGGCATTCTTCAATGGGAATCTGGACATGAAGCGGGCTATGTGGGGCGGCATGGTGGTGTATATCGAGGAGAACTATGAGCCGAATGAGCTGAACATGGAAGGGTATGATATGCAACTCAGAAATAAGGAGAAGGATAAGGAGGTTATCTTTGATTGCTTGGAGAATGAGTGGAAGGAAGCTCTGGATGAGCAAGAGAGGAGGATGAAGGAAGAGTTGGTGGAGAAGAACAAGAAGAGTGTAGAACGCACAATGAACAGACTCTATGGAACAGAAGAGTATAAGCAGAGAAAGAAACTGGAAAAATATACATACAAGTACCCCGAATTGGATGAGATTGCACGTCTCATAGGTCGAGAGAAGTCGCCCGACACGACTATCAAGGATGACACTGTGGAGAAGTATAAGCCATTGCTTTTACAACATAGCCCTATAAGGGAATGTATAGATGGAGTGACGATGGGTAATAATCTGTCTGCCATGCTCCCGACAGAGGTAGCCCTGCTTGCTGATGCGAAGAGCGAAAGGATGTTTTATAAGAAGTATGCCACCAAGCAACTGCAACTGCTCTCGGGGAAGTCCCCTGTGATTGCCGCAAAGAAGAAAGAAACGGACCGAAAGGACAAACCGCGACTGACCGAAGGGCCTATCATTGTCAGTATCGATACCAGTGGGTCGATGGGAGGAGAAAAGGAAAAGGTGTCAAAGGCACTACTGATACACTTGATGGAGATTGCAAAAAAGAAAAAACGAAAATGCCTGCTCATAACATTCTCTATCAGTGCAGAGACATTGGAGGTGACACATCCCAAGCATTGGAAAAAGGTCGCATCGTTCCTGTCAGAGCATTTTATTGGAGGTACAGATGGAAATCAGATGTTGGGATATGCTATAGATGCGTTAGGAGAGGGGGCTTTTGAAATGGCAGATGTGTTGATTGTTAGCGATTTTGAATTCGATTCTCCCAGGGATTCCATTAAGAAGTCCATAGTAAAAGCACAAGGACAAGGCACAAAGTTCTATGGTTTGAGAATCGGATGTGGGGCACGTTATGACAGCTTCTACGAACGAAGCTATGAACAGCTGCTCGATAAGATGTGGGTGGTGAATGTGTGAGGTGGACGATTCGCCGAAAAGTAATAAATGAGGGTGTGCCCCTTTGGAACACACCCTCATTTATTTAGTTTAATCTATATTGCTATATCAGCGCACGGGCATCTTGTCGATGCGAGCTTGGTGACGACCGCCCTCAAAGGGAGTGGTGAAAAACTCGTCCATGATGGCTGAGGCGGTGGCAGTGTCGATGAAGCGGCCGGGCATTACGAGCACGTTGGCATCGTTGTGCTGGCGGATGAGATGGGCAATCTCAGGAATCCAACATAAACCTGCACGAATGCCTTGGTGCTTGTTGAGTGTCATGGCTATGCCTTCACCGCTACCGCAGATGGCAATGCCGGGGTAGCACTCGCCGCTCTCAATAGCTTCGGCCAAGGGGTGGCCATAGTCGGCATAGTCGCAGCTGTCGGTGTTGTAGGTGCCAAAGTCCTTGTACTCCCAACCCTTGGCTTCGAGCCACTGCTTCACGTATTCTTTCAGTTCGTAGCCTGCGTGGTCGCTGGCTAATCCAATCGTCTTCATATAAAATTAAAAATTAAAGCTGTAGGTCTTGTATTCAATGACGTTGTCCTTAATCATCGTTATTTAATCGAAACACTCATCACGACAGTGATGTCGCAATGAGTGTTTTAATTTTTAACTTTTAACGATTAATTTAAAAGTGCTTTCACTTGGTTGTAAACGTTCTCTGCGGTGAAGCCGAGCTTCTCGTCGAGTACGGTGTAAGGAGCTGAGAAACCGAAGCTCTCGAGACCCCATACCTTACCTTCGTGTGCAGGAACGAGTCCTTGGAGGTTAACGGGCAAACCTGCGGTGAGACCGAACTTCTTGACACCTGCGGGCAATACCTGTGCCTGATACTCGGGGCACTGGCTACGGAAGAGTCCCTCAGAGGGTACGCTCACGATAGAGCACTTCACACCCTCTTCGCGGAGCTTCTCAGCACCAGCAACGAGGGTTGATACCTCTGAACCTGAAGCTACGAGGATAACATCAGCATCAGCATCTGAACCTGCTACAACGTAAGCACCCTTAGCAGCCTGTGTGTAGTCGTTGCCTTCGGGGAGGTTCTTGATGTTCTGACGTGAGAGGATGAGGGCGGTAGGTGTAGAGGTGTTCTCCATTGCCAGACGCCAGCACTCGGTGGTCTCCTCTGCATCGGCAGGACGGAGCACGAGCATTGAGTTGTGACCCTTGTGGTTCTTGAGTTTCTCCATGAGACGAATCTGTGCCTCTTGCTCTACAGGCTCGTGGGTAGGACCATCCTCACCAACGCGGAAGGCATCGTGTGTCCAGATGAACTTAACGGGGAGCTCCATGAGAGCTGCCATACGTACGGCGGGCTTCATGTAGTCAGAGAATACGAAGAAGGTACCGCAAGCAGCGATAACACCACCGTGGAGAGCCATACCGATGCAGCAGCAAGCCATGGTGAGCTCAGCTACACCAGCCTGGAAGAAGGCACCGCTGAAATCGCCCTTGGTGAGTGCGTGAGTCTTTTTGAGGAAGCCGTCGGTCTTGTCTGAGTTAGAGAGGTCGGCCGAAGCAACGATCATGTTCTCTACCTGTGTGGCGAGTACGCCAAGCACGGCTGCTGATGCGTTACGTGTAGCATCGTTAGCCTTCTGCTGAACAGCGCTCCAGTCTACCTGAGGTGCCTTGCCGGCAAACCACTCTGCCATCTTAACTGCGAGGTCGGGGTTGGCAGCTGCCCATGCAGCCTTGGCGGCATACTTCTCAGCTACAATCTTCTCGAGTTCAGCAGCACGCTTTGCGTAAAGCTCCTGTACCTCGGGGAAGATCTGGAATGGGTTGGTGGGGTCACCACCGAGGTTCTTGATGGTGTTTGCGTATGCATCGCCACCGAGAGGTGCACCGTGTGTGGCACAGTTGTTCTCGTAGCTGCTGCCGTCGGCCTTGAGGGCACCCTTACCCATTACGGTCTTTCCGATGATGAGGGTGGGGCGCTCGGTCTCTGCCTTAGCCTCGATGATGGCTGCGCGAATCTCGTCGGGGTCGTTACCGTTGATTGAGATAACCTTCCAGTTCCATGCCTCGTACTTCTTGGCTACGTCTTCGCATGTAACCTCGTGACATGTGGTAGAGAGCTGGATGTCGTTAGAGTCGTAGAACATGATGAGGTTGTCCAAACCGAGGGTACCGGCGATGCGGCCTGCACCCTGTGAAATCTCCTCCTGGATACCGCCGCCAGAGATGTATGCATAGATGGTCTGGCCCATCACGTCGCCCAAGCGAGCCTTGAGGAACTTGGCGGCGATGGCTGCACCTACTGCAAAGGTGTGGCCTTGGCCGAGGGGACCAGAGGTGTTTTCAATACCACGTGCGAGGTCTACTTCAGGGTGACCGGGTGTGGGGCTGCCCCACTGACGGAGCTGTGCGAGCTCATCGAGAGTGAACTTGCCTGCCAATGCCAACTGGGCATAGAGCATGGGAGCCATGTGACCGGGATCGAGGAAGAAACGGTCGCGACCCTCCCAATAGGGGTTCTTGGGGTCGTACTCGAGGAACTCGCTATAGAGTACGTTGATGAAATCGGCACCGCCCATAGCACCACCAGGGTGACCAGACTTTGCCTTTTCTACCATTGAAGCAGCAAGGATACGGATGTTGTCCGCTGCTTTGTTCATGAGGATTTTGTCGTTCATAATCGTTCGATTTTTATGAAATGATAAATGAATATAATAGTTTCTCTTAATAGGATAATAGGCGCAAAATTTCCTTTGCACACCATATCACGTGTAAAGGTACGATTATTTTTTTATTTATGATTGCTGACAGGTGATTTTTTTTATAAATCACGCGGTTTAACGGGTGAACCTTTTCTCGCCATTGATGATGTAGATGCCTTGGCTAAGTTGGGCATCTTGAGATATCCTGGCGCCTGTGAGGCTGTATATATAGGCGGATGTGGCTGATTGTGTGGCAGTGATGCCATCGGGCACACCCAGGTGTTTCTGCATCTCGGGATAGCGGGTGACGAGGTCGTTGCGTGTGTAGAAGCAAATGTCGCTGATGGTGGCGCTGCCGTCGCTCTTGGTGCTGGTGAGACCGAACACGGTGTTCATGGCTTGGCCATTGGTGGAGAAACTGATGATTTCGTCCTTCATATAGTCGTTGAGACCGCTCTTCGTGATATCCCAAACAAACAGCGACTGCCCATCGGCAGTCGTTGTTGTGTAGGTAGGTGCTACTTGGCTCCCGTGGTTGGCGCCACCAAGCCACCAAAGGTATGACGAACCGCTGGTGCGGCGAAGGGGAGTACCACATACGGTGAAGTATTTGTGATCACGGGTGATGTAGCAGCAATCGTTGTAGTAAGGAGCATATTGCAGGGCAATGTTGTTGGCCCCCTGCTTGCCATGTACGGTGATGGTGTTGGCCTCCGTGTCGTAGGTTACCTTGTTGACGCGGGCGTCGTCGCCCGATACCCATTGTGAGCATACGAAGGCATAGAGGGGCTTGGCCTCATAGTCCTTGAGCAGACGCAGGTAGTAGAGTCCAGGAGCTGGGGTGTTGCCCGAAGCTTGGAAACGCACGGTGATGCTATCGGGGAGGACGCCGTCGACCATGAGCAGCTCTTCACTGATGGGCTGCTCCCAATTGTAATGGCCGCTGAAGGATTTCTGCTCCAAGGTCATGGTGGTGAAGTGCTTGCCGTTGATAGTGATGGTGACCACGCGTCCGGCATCGGCCGAATGGAAACGACACATGAGCGACACGTTGTCCTTTACACCTTGTGTGGCGAGTTGGTAGCTGAACCATTGGCCGCTCTGCGCATCGACGTAGAATTCGCCGTCGTATGAGCCCTTGCCAAAGGTGCCCTGTAGGGCGTGTCCTGCATCGCTCTGCTGCTCACCGGTGGCTACGAAGTCGAGGGTTCGATTGTTGAGCTTCATCAGGGCCTCCTCTTCGGCCATCACTTGCTGGCGTATCTCTTCCCACTCGGAGGCGGTGAGCTGCTGCCAATAGGTCATGTAACGTGCTTCGTGAATGGTGTAGAAGGGTTGTAGAGTGAGGTCGTGCCAGCGCTCGCTGTTGTAGAGTCCAGGACGTATCTTGAAGTGCAACTTCTCGGCATCGACCATATAGATGGAGTCGAGTACATGGGCACGGTTGCCAATGAGCATGGGGGCTGAAGTGAGGCTTAGCTGAGTGCCTTGTCCGGGGGCATGGTCCATGCGACCCTCACCAGCATGCTGTCCGGTGAGGTTCTCAGTACTGGTGATGGCACCCAAGAGAATGGGACCATAGCGTAAGGCTATATAGGCATCGTAACCGGGACAGGGGAGATAGTTGAGTTGCATGGGGAGCGACACGTTGATGACATCGCCTGCTTTCCAACTGCCCTTGATGTACATGTAGCCATTGGTCTCCGTTACCTCCTTTGATGTGCTATTGATCGAGATTCCAAAGTTGCCACACCATGAGGGCTTACGGATGGCGATGCTGTAGGTGCCATCCTTGTCGATGGTGAGTGTGGTACCCTGTTCGTAGGGGAAGCGGGTTTGCTGGGTGAGGGCGTAGGTGTCGTTCTTCAGTTGTGAAGGCACGAAGAGGTTTACGTAAAGGGTGTTGGCCTCGGTGTCGCGACTATAGACGAACTCGCCATATTTGCTGTGGTTCTCCATACCTGTACCTACACAACACCACATGCCCTGGTTTACCTGCGAATACATGCGGTAGTGCTGGGGACGCAATGACGTGAAGTAGACGTAACCGCCTGTTTCGGGGTGCTGGGTGGAGAGGATGTGGTTGAACATGGCCATCTCGTAGAAGTCACCGTACTTACCATGTGCCTCGTCGGCAAAAAGATTTTCGGTGAGTTTAAGCATGTTGTTGGTGTTGCAACTCTCGGGACCATCGGTCATGGTGATATGGTAGTGGCTGTTGCTGTGTTGCACAAAGTGCTCATTTACGCTATTGCCACCCAGCGCTACGGTACGGTTCTCTACCACGTCGGTCCAGAAATTTTCGGCAGAACGCCTTAATTGTGAATTGTCAATTGTGAATTGTGAATTGTAGCTTTGCTGGGCCAAGCGTTCGAATCCGATATACTTGGGTACCTGCGTGTTGGCATGCTTGTTGCTGAGAAAATTGGTGTTGACCGTCTGCATGTTGTCGATCATTGTGCGGTGCGCATAGCGGTGGGCTGCGGTGAGGTAGCGCTCATCGCCTGTCATCTGATAGGCATCGGCAAACATCTCGTTGATGCCGCCATGCTCGGTGTTGAGCACATCCTGCATCTGCGCGTCGTTGAGGTTACTGATGAGGTTTACGCCCCAATCACACATCTTGAGGAAGCACTCGCGGGCCTTCTCGTTACCGGCATAGAGCCATGCGTCGCGGAAACCTGCAAACACTTTGTGAATGGTGTAGAGGGGTACGTTGCCGCGGTTCTGATTGAATTTTGTGAGGTCGCCATGGTAGAGGCCTGTCCATACACCGTTGTCGGGGAGTCCGCCCACGTATCCATAGAGTCCGTCAGTATTGTTGTCGAATACAGCTTGGCACTGTGCCATCTTGTCAATCATATACTCCATGCGCTCTTTCATGGTGGCACGCATGTCCTCATCCTTTGTCGCTGCATAGGCCAGGGCGAGGGCTGAGAGATAGTGTCCGCCCACATGTCCGTCGAGACGGAAATTACCTGATCCCCAATTTGGGAAATTAGGATGCTGGGCCTCCCACTCGGTGAATCCCGCTTGGCGGAAATAGGGGGTGAGCAAGCGATCGACATCGTATTCAAGCAAGGTGGTATTGTTGATGTCGAGTGCTGTCTTAAACATTCCGTCGGTGAGGGTTACCTCCTCGAGGTCAAACAAATGTGGATAGAGTTTGCTCTGTGCAAAGCTGGTTGTGGCAGTGGAAAGAACCATGCAACCAGCGAGCAGAAGTTTGCGTGTATTCATCATTTATATTAGTGTATGTGTATTTCTGTGTAAAATTAGCAACAACTTTGCGATTGACCAAATTTTAGCAGATAAACTTGTCCGTTGGAAATCGTCGATTGATTCTTATCTGTTAGAAGGGGTATCCGACAGCGAAGTGGAAGCAGAGTCCCTTGCCGAAATGGGGTACATTATAGTAGCCGCGGCGCGAGGTCTCATAAGGAAGATGGATAGGGATGCCTATGTCGAGACGCAGGAGGAGCAGGCGCAGGTTGTAGCGCAAACCGATGCCACTGCCCAGGGCAATGCTCTGGGGTAGGGTGCGTAGGCGCAGTGTGGCTTCGGGGCGTATGGCATCATGGCGTAGTAGCCATACGTTGCCGGCATCGGCAAACAGGGCTCCGTTTAATTCTCCCACGATGGGGAAGCGCCATTCGAGATTGGCCTCAAACTTGAAGTCGCCGGTATGGTCAATATAGGCATAGCGCCCTGTTGTATGATAACGTCCGGGGCCGATGCCACGCAGCGGGAAGGCTCGTATGTCATTGGCTCCACCTACATGGAACTGCTCACTGAAGGGAACGGTATGGCTGTTGCCATAGGCATAGATGGCACCGCATATGATACGTGTGGCAAGCGTATGGCGCATGCCGAAGTGGTAGTACCGACATGCCTCGACGGAACCTTTGACGAACTGTGCATAGGGTGTGCGAAGGAGTGTCTTGTTGCGCATGCTGAAGGGCTTGCCCATGGCTGCATAGAGCAGTGAAGTGACTGCACCAGCCGAGGCAAAGGTGGCTGTTACCTTACCTGGATGGCGGGGATGGGTGGCGGTGTTTTCATAGGTGATTGTATAGGAGCAGGAGGGGATGAACTGATCGCGGAAGGAGAAACCGATGGCGGGGTTGGCCGTCATGATGGAGTCGAAGCGCTGGGTGGTCTCCTCCAAGGTGTTGAAGGTGAGGCGGAAGGGGCTGACGTTATGTGTTATCTTGTCCGATGTGGAAAAGGCATAGGTGAGGTTGCCGCCGAATGCAAGCATACGAAAGAAACCGCCTCTGTTGAGCCAGTCGACATAAAGACGTGCTATAGTAGAGGCCGGGAAGCGGTAGTGATAGTGGTAGCCTCCGGGAAAGAGGAGCAGAGGGACAGATATCGAAGCATCGGCTCCGAGGTCGAAGGAGTTGACTACGGCCCCCTCACGTCGTAACGTGCGGTTGGTCTGCCACTCATACGATCCCTTCAAGCGAAGTTTCGATATGTCGGCCATGCGGAATAGGTTCTTGCGTGAGAGTGTGAAGACTACACCCGGACCTATCTGGTCGTTGCTTTTGGCTGTAAGGTTGCTTTCGAATGAGAGTTCGTAGGGTGGTTCGAGCAAGGCACTGATGAAGACATCAAGCGTATCGTTCTGATAGCTGCTGTCGCGTGGGGTGTAGTTGATGTTTACACCGCTGAAGATGCCTAACCGGTTGAGGTCGCGCTGCGTGGCATCTTGTCCTATGGGGGAGTAGAGGTCTCCACGATGGTAGCCTAACCGCGAAGAAAGCAGAGGAACTCTGATGGGTGCACGCCCCTTATATATATAGGTGAATGACGCGGTTTGTAATGTGTCGGGCAGCGATTCATAAGGGGTACTGCGTAGAGCAATGCTCGTGGTGCCTATATGCCATGGCTTGATGGTATGTTGGGGAAGTGATTCGTGTAGTTCAATGCGTATGGATGCTTCTCCCGGATACAGTGTGGTGTCGGCAAGAATCTGGATCATGTCGGGACTGAAATAGTAATAGCCATGCCGACGGAAGAGAGTGAATAGGCGATTGCGTTCGCCACTTAAGGAGGCATAGCTGAACTGTCCCATGGGACGAAGTAGGCGATGGTCCCATGTATGATGTATGAGACTGTCCATCGGGGACGTGAATCCGCGATAGGAAACATCCCCGTAGTATAGCGGATTCCCTAACTGTATGGAATAGGCGAGGAATGCCTTCTTCGGGTTGCGTAGCGTGTCGATGTGGTAGGTGATTTGGTTGTCAAAATAACCGAAATTCCTAAGTGTGTTGCGGGCTGCTTCAATACGGAAGGGAGGGTTTACTGTGGATACAAGGATAGGCTGCGAGGCAAAGAGGTCGAACATCCAATGTCCGAACCGGGTGGAGTCGTCAACAAAGGCATTGTAGGCCCACAGACCAATGGGGAGAGGGAGTCTGAGCCGCGAACTTCCAAATAGAGCATTGTTTGGGGGTGAGACGAAGGCTGTCTTGGCCTCGCCAATCGCTTTGTCGCGAAGGGGCGAATAGGAACTGTCGGAAACAGTCACCTTTCGTGTCCCCAAGTAGAGGAGTTCGCCTTCAGGAAGATGGCTCACGGTGGAGCAGGAGGCGATGATGATGCAGAGGGGGAGGAGACGGCGGAAAAACATAGATATTCGCGAGTTGATAATCAAAATTAAAACTTCCTGCGATAGGCATAGCCTATGCCTGTTTCGCGTATTTCTCCTTCGAGGATACTCTTATAGTTGGTGTTGTAGAAGAAACGCAGGTATTGGCTTCCAGTGGGAGTGATGCGCCATTCAATGCTGATGTTGCTGATGATGGCATCGCTGGCTACACGCTCATTGCTGGTGGTGACACTGCCTCCGATAATGACACGTATTCGGTCGTGCCAGAAGCGTTTGGCAATGCTATAGGTGTAGTCGGTGCGTGTGCTTACTCCACTGACCCCGTCAGGTAGCGGCTCGATGCCTACGCTCACATCTACGGTGCGGAAGGCATCGCGTGATATGTTGTCGAGTTGCGATTGTAAGAAACTTCGCAGGGCTGTATTCATCAGGTTGCCCGTGCCTCCTTCGCCCAGATATAATCCCGTTGTGAGCAGTGCTACGGCAAGTTTGTTGCGCTCGTCGGTGGAGAGTGCGGCAAGGCTGTTTTGCATCGAGGCGTTTTCGGGTGCAGAGAGAGTGAACAGTACGTTGAGCTTATCTACTGTATCGGAGATGGATAGTCCGGTGACAAAAAGTACCGACTGTGGCTCGCCATCGAGTGTGACAGATGCTTTGATGCGGTCTTCGGCCGTAATGTCGAGAATTGGATTGGTGATATCGCCAGTCCATTGGATGGTGCTTCCCGAACGTATGTCCATCTGATGTACATGCAATAATGGAACATTCATGTTGAGTTTGCCCGACTCGATGGTGTAGCGCCCTGATAAGCGCGGTCCGTTTGTCGGTGTGTATTGCAGACTCAGTGAGCCGCCTCCTTGTATGGCACCGGTATTCTGTCCGCTTGCACCTATCATAACCTCAATCTCAACGGTAGGATCAATGGAAACTCCAATATTGGCCGATAGGTTCAAGAAGGATTGTTGGTAGGGTGTGGCTTTTGCCTCTGCATCGTGTTGCTCAAAGGAGGTGAAGGTGACCACATTATCGATTTGATTGCCTGAGGCGAGAATGGCATCTTTATAGATATAGTGTATGGATGAACCTGTGCGTAGAGCCAAGTTGCCGTTGAGCGTCAGGGTTTTGAAACTGCCTTCAAGAGTGACCTGCCCGCGTAGGATGGCACTGCCGTAGAGTAGTGTCTGTGGAGTGTGATTGCTTTGTAATAAGTTGGTGTCCTGTGCTGTGAGGCGAAGAAGTAGGGTGGGAGTGCTGCCCCTTAATGTGATATGCCCGTTGAGAACCAAGGGGTGGTCGTTGTTGGCATATAGACGCAGGTCATCGATGTCTATACGCTCATTGCTGAAGGTTACGATTTGTGTGTCTGCATTCCTTAGCTGCAGACTATAGCTTGGAAGACTATAACTCACATTGCTCAATGACACTGTACCCGATAGCTTGTCGAGTGTGAATCCTTCGCAAAGTAGGGTAGCACCGATGGACGCTTGAACTCTCATGGTGGGTGTAGACCATGTAAGCAGGCTCGATGTGAGTTGGGCGCGTAGTGAATTCTTCTCATAGAGTGCTACGCTTGAAAGAGTGTCAACGACGGTGCCCTGGTATGATAGACTGTCGGTTTTGATGTTGATGGAAAGTCCTTGTGGAACATTGTGTATGGATCCTTGAATACAGCGATAGCTCAAACCTTTCACCATGAGGAAGTGGCTGAGGGGATTGTTGTTCCCGACAGTCAGTGTCGCACGCAGTTGCGACAGGTAGTGGGTATAGTCGAAGCTTTTCATGTCGGTTGGGAGTTTCCATTGCCAAGCAGGTTCGTATGTGGTGGCTGTAAATGCGAGATGGAGGTCATTTGATACGATGTCAAATGATATCTCTTCAGTTGATGCTGCGAGATGAAACCTAAGGTCCTGAGGCCGTGTGATGCGTTGCGGAGATGTAAAGACTATGTCACGCACCATACCCTGCAGTGAGTAATGATTTGCCGTATCGGATACGAATTTTATGTAGCATTTGAAGCTCGGGTGTACCTCTCCGTTGGTGGCATGAAGGGCTCGTAAGTGGATATCTGAAACATTGGCGTAGAGTTGTGCTCGTATCTCTTGCGGTGAATACCATGCACTAACATTTGCATTCAGGTGTAATAATGTGTCGCTGTAGGTGCACGAAGCACGTAACTGCTGATGCTCAAGCATGGCACTTAGGTTGGCATTGGTATAGGTATGCTTATCCCACTGCAGTGAATCGACAACGATGTTGCCATAGAGTGTAGTGCCTTCGTCTTTGAAATTGAATCCTTCTCCACGTAGACTGGCTTGTAGGGTAGTGATACCGAACCGGTCTATGGTAATCAACTGACGTAAATCTAGCGTATGCAGTGCTACTGCTATACTATAGCGTTGGGCACTGGGGCGATAGCCTGCGGTGAGGTTTATGTGTCCGCCCGATAGGTTGATAGCACTCTTTACATAGATTGTGTCGGGGGTGTAGCGCATTTGTCCCTTGCAGTTAGTGTACTGAGGAATTATGGCCGTATGGTTGGTGTTAGGGAGGGTAATACGGAATATCTGTCCTTCAGTATGCATTTGGTAGTTTATGGAAGCAGTCAGGTGTTGGCTATCAGCAATGGACGATAGTTGTCCTGTAATATCCATGCTAAAAAGTTGTGGAAACGACAGAACGCAGCGTTGTATGTTCAGTGTGTCGTTGCTACTCTCTATGTTTGCTGTGGTGTGTATGGGAGAGTGGACGAGGATGGAAGGTATCTGTTGTGCGATAACTGGAAGGGAACCGATTCCCTCGGGTAGGGTGAGGCGTGTGAGTGCGATGCTCATCTTAGTGGAGGAGTAGTAGGCAGAGTCTATCATTACTGTAACTCCTGAAAGTGCCCATGTATTGGCTGTATTGAAAGCGGGATGGTAGTGTAGGTCTGTGTCGTAGAGCGTAGTTGCACCTATAGCAATGCTCATCGTGGTGTCCATGTGTACGTCGCAAACTTGTAGCTCTGCAACAGATGCTGCAGTGCTCATTTTTTCGGTGGAATAGGATACCCCGATGTCGTACAGACTTGTTTGCTTGATTTGTACATCGAGAGGAAAAGTTGCCTTAATACTGTCTTTAGTGGTAGAGCCGGTGTTGACAGATATTGCAACCTCGCCATCAGCAAGGGTGATACGGCTGGCCTGCATGTTGTGTTCCTTCCAAGTGTATGCTATGTCGTCGAGTTGGATGTGACGTAAAGTGCCATCAATCTCCACTGTCGGTATCAATGAGTCTGTATGGAGGGCTAACTGTTCTATGGTGAGTTGGGATGTTGAAATAACTCTATGGAACAATGGAAACGGTGATAAAACGGTTTCGATGTGTTGTAATGTACCTATGGAGTCTACACTTACCTCGTCTATCGTTAGTCTGAGAGGAAAACGTATATGTAGCTTTCCAATCTCCACTGTATGCCCTATGGCTCGCGTAAGTTCACGCGATACTATCTCCTTGGCGATATGTTGGACAGGTGCTGTATAGCACAGCCAAAGGAGGGTTATTGGTAATAGTACGCTTATGGTGCAGATGGTTATGAACCACCGAAGTGCTCTCTTCATAATTCTAATTATGATATTATGGCTAAACACGAGGAACACGATAATGTTCTCTAGAAATGATTCATGTTTTCATGTATTGCACGAATATTTGCCTGCTTTGCTATCTGAAATTGGTCTATGTATTGGAAATATCCCAATAAATTTAATTTTATTGAATCTCTGCCTTACTCAGTAAAGAAAAATAAAATTTTCTCTACTTTCGTTCGTTGAGATTTGATATTTCTCTCGGCTTGCACTATATTTAACCTGCTTTATAGCTTGAAATTAGGCTGCGCCTCGGAAATATCCAAATAAATTTGATATTTCTCTCGGCTTGCACTAATTTTGCGAATTCATTCAAATAAGGTAAGAAGATGAGTAACAATACACGTGAAAACTTTGGAAGCAAACTCGGTGCTGTTTTGGCAGCAGCCGGTTCGGCGGTCGGATTGGGTAATATCTGGCGCTTTCCCATTGAGACAGGACAGAATGGTGGTGCAGCCTTTATTCTTATTTATATTGGTTGCGTGCTACTATTAGGTATACCGATCATGATGAGTGAGTTCCTTATTGGTCGTCACACTCAATCCAATACGGCTGGCGCATATCGTTTGTTGGCTCCCGGCACTCCGTGGCGTTGGGTAGGCCGCTTAGGCGTCTTGTCCGGATTTGTTATCCTTAGTTACTACTCTGTGGTGGCTGGCTGGACGGCTGAGTATACCGTTTTGGCCATAGGTAATCATTTTGACGGCAAGACTACGGCCGACTTTCCAGCAATCTTTACTGAATTTGTAAGTAATCCATGGAAATCGCTGTTGTGGATGTTGGGATTCATGATGGCTACCCATTTCATCGTTATTCGAGGTGTGAAGAGTGGTATCGAAAAGTTTTCCAAACTGATGATGCCAGCTTTGTTTGTTATCATGATTCTTCTGACGGTGTGCTCTGTAATGTTGCCCGGATCATCGGCTGGTCTTGAGTTTCTCTTGCGCCCCGACTTTAGTAAAATCACCGGTTCGGTAGTCCTCAGTGCCATGGGACAAGCCTTTTTCTCGCTCAGTCTTGGTCTTGGCTGCTTATGTACCTACGCCTCATACTTCAGCAAGGAGACCAATATCGGTAAAACAGCTCTTAACGTAGCACTCATTGATACTCTGGTGGCTATCATGTCGGGTCTCATCATTTTTCCTGCCGTGTTCAATGCTGGCTATACGCTTGATAGCGGAGATATAGGCCCTTCATTGCTTTTTATCACTATGCCTAATGTCTTCGGACAGGCCTTTGGTGGCGTACCAGCTTTAGCTTATGTCGTGTCGGTGCTTTTCTACTTCCTGCTTGTGTTGGCAGCACTAACCTCTACAATCTCTATGCACGAGGTGGTGACGGCTTATGTGAGCGAGGAGTTCAATACCAGTCGTCGTAAGGCTGCGCTCATTGTTACCCTTGCCTGCTCGGCTGTAGGTGTGGTATGTGCCCTCTCATTTGGTCCGTTCGATGGTGTTCGCATCTTTGGAATGAGTATCTTTGATTTCTTTGACTATGTGGCATCGAATATCATGTTGCCCTTGGGTGGCATGCTGATAGCAATTTTTGCAGGATGGTATCTTGACAAGCAATTGGTACGTGATGAGATAACGAATCGTGGCACTCTGCGCGCTTCCTATCTGCGCCCAGTCATCTTTATTCTCCGATACATTGCTCCCGTGGCCATTGCGCTTATCCTATTGGGCCAGTTAGGCGTGTTTCGCTGATTCCATTGGCTAACAAGTGTTAATTGGTGACCTTAGATTGTTAATTTGTAGTAAATAATTGCGAGTATGGGTATGACTGACGGATAAAGCAGTTATATTTGTACTCGCAAGTTGTATTCTTGCCCCTTTAGAAAAGATTATATTAACTAAAAAGGATAGAATAGTTATGAATTCGACAATTAAAAAAATCTTTGGCTACTCAGCTGTAGTGTTGAGTAGTGCTCTGGTAGCAGGCGTTACGACCTATGGACTAATGGAAAAACATTTCAACTCAGTGGTTATGTCATCGCCACAGACTGATAGCTTTGCAATGCCTACGGCCATCTTCGATAGCAAACCTGCACAACCCGTAGACCTTACTGATGCAGCAGAAAATTCGATACATGCCGTAGTGCATATTAAGTCTACCCAGTTGGGACGTACGCAGACCATACAGCAGATGCCCGATCTCTTCGACTTCTTCTTTGGTGATGGCATGGGACGTCAGCAGCAGGTGCGCACGCAACCTCGTGTAGGATTTGGCTCGGGAGTCATCATCTCTAAGGATGGTTATATCGTGACCAACAACCACGTGATTGAGGGTGCCGACGAGATAGATGTTAAGCTCAACGACAATCGTGAGTTTAAGGGTAAACTTATAGGTACTGACCCCAATACCGATTTGGCCCTTATCAAGATTGAGGGTGATGAGTTCCCCACTATCCCCATAGGAAACTCCGAGGATCTCAAGGTAGGCGAGTGGGTGCTGGCTGTGGGTAATCCCTTCAACTTGACCTCTACCGTAACTGCAGGTATAGTTAGTGCAAAGGCTCGAACATTGGGTGTGTATAATGGTGGTATAGAATCGTTCATTCAGACCGATGCAGCTATCAACCAAGGCAATAGTGGAGGTGCGCTTGTGAATGCTCGTGGCGAGCTTGTAGGTATCAATGCCGTGTTGTCATCGCCCACAGGAGCCTATGCCGGCTACGGATTTGCTATCCCAACCAGTATTATGACCAAGGTAGTAGGTGACTTGAAGGAGTTTGGTGCCGTTCAGCGTGCAATTCTCGGTATTTCGGGCTATGATCTAGGTGATGAACGTTCTAAGGATAAAGATCTTGGCGTAGTCGAGGGTGTGTATGTAGCTGATGTAACTGATGGTAGTGGTGCAAAAGCTGCAGGAATTGAACCTGGCGATGTTATTGTAAAGATTGCTGGTAAGAAGGTACACAACATGGCTGAACTGCAAGAAAACATTGCAAAACATCGCCCAGGCGACAAGGTTGAGGTAACCATCGTACGCAATAAGAAGGAGAAAGATATTGATGTTACCTTGAAGAATCTGCAAGGAAATACCGAAGTTGTGAAGAAGTTTGACCTCGATATGCTCGGAGCCGCTTTCAAACCCATTGACGATGATATGAAACGTCATCTCGGTGTAAGCTACGGTCTGCAGGTGACAGGTATCGACAAGGGTAAACTGGCTGATGCAGGTATCAAGAAGGGCTTTATCATTCTCAAGGTTAACGGCAGTAAGATTGCCACTGAAGAAGATCTAGCCGAAGTGCTTAAGGCTGCCAACCAATCGCCCGAACGCGTACTTTTCATTTCGGGTTACTACACCTCAGGCCGTCGTGCCAACTATGCAGTTGAACTTGGTGAGTAATGATAAGTAGAGAACAAAAAAACAAGAGTGGGGAGCACCTATTGGTTGTCTCCCCACTCTTGTTTTATCTTTATGCCTGTTCAGACCGTTGGCTTTATTTATTCGTTTCCGACTTTATTTTAGGATGTCGATCAGATATGTTATCTTACCGGTTATGGTCGTGTTGGCCGAGCGGCCGAATGGGTCAGCTTTTGAGTTTCCATACATGTCGGAAAGACCGAAGAAGTAACGGCCCTCGATGGTGAAATTGCCGATTCCCGTCTTTAGCTCCATGCCAAGACCTCCAGCTATACCATATTCGAGTTTGTTCTCAACAGCTTTTCCGTATTGTGCTTTGATATTGTTCGGACGTTTGTTGGGGTTCCATGGGTATTCTTCAGTGAATCCATAAAACTCTTCATCGTTGAGGAATAGGCCTACTTGTGGACCCGCATTGACAAAGAACTGCATGCCCCTATCTTCTTTTCCCCATCCGATATGTGCAAAGAAGGGGATTTCAAGGTAATTGGTCGTACGTCTATACGTGTTGTTGCTGCCGTCGTCAATCATTTCGTTCCATCCGCGTTGAGCAAAGTTCAGCTCTAACTGTGCAGCGCAGATAAGTGAAAAGTATTTCTCAGTTGTGTAGCGCAGGGTGAAACCACCGGTGTAGCCGGGTTGGAGTCCTTGCTTGATGGTAGGACTGAAGTCTACACTGCTAAGGTTGTATCCTCCATTGACACCTATTGCCACATTGTTGCGAAGTTCACCTACTTGAGCCGAGGCTCCTATGCATATGGTGATCAATGCAAAAATACTCAGTAACCGTCTCATCAGTCGAAGTCTATTTTACGCAATTCATAATTGTTGCCGAAGTTGACAAAGAAGACCTTGCGGTTGATGAATCCGCCCCAGTTATTCACACGCTCAAACTTGAAACCTGTCTGAATGGGGTCGTACTGCATCTCATGCAGATGGTTCTCCATGTCGGTGCCATAGAGATGAAGTGCCTTCAAGAAATAGTATCCTATGTCGAATCCAAGAATTGCATATTTGGGGTATCGGTTTACAATCTCCTTACTATATATGCGGCGATATTTCTTATGATAGTTAATGGCCTGCGGCAATAGATTGTTGGTGTAGAAGGATGAGAAGAAATAGGTGTCTATTTCATAGAAGGATGCCAAGTGGTTATTGGTATATACCTGGTATTGGGGGTATCCGAAGAGGTGGATGTCGTAATTTGTACTTGCTGTATCGCGCACCAATAGCTGGAATACGGGCATCATGTTGTTGAGGCCTCCACTACCATCGGAATTCATCATCAGTATGTTTTGATGGTCAAGGAGAAGGTGCGCACGTATGGTGTCCTTGTTGGTTGCTGTATCGGCGGGCAATACGGTGAAGGGAGCATTACGGTTGATGAGCTCTTGCTTGAACCCTGCTATCATTTCATTTTCTTTCTCCCCAGGTGAGTCGAAGAAGATGACATTGGGGTGGGGGAATTGTAAGAAGAAATGATCGAACACTTCCGAGTAGAAATAACTATGCGGGGTGTTGATCTGATAGATGTATGGGTTCGTGAACACAGCATCTACATTGCGTTCAAAGGGGATGACCACTCTGATTCCTGTAGTGTCGGCAAAAGCTGCCACTTCATTGATATGGTTGCTGTACATGGGACCAAAGATGATGTTCATCTCTTTCATCTCAGGCTTTTCCAGGATGGGTGTGATGGATTGCTGGGGGCTACCGGAATCGTATAGGTAGAGGTCTACGGATACTCCATCTTTCTTCAGACTGTCCAGTGCAAGCAGGAATCCTTCGTAGAATTCAACCATCTTGAAACGGTCGTTACTGATGCTGTCAAGCATGAAGGGGAGTATGATGGCCGCCTTGATCTGTTCGATATCCTGTACCACTTCTTTTGACTCGGCAAAGAGGCTCTCGTCGGTAGGAATCACGATGGGGACCTCCTGCTTGGGCGTTACGACGGGAGTGCTCTCCTTCTTTTCGCTCTTGGCGTAGGGGATGCATAGAGTTTCACCCTTTTTCAACTTACGTTCGCGCAGTTCTGGGTTTGCATTGATGAGTTCCAACTCGCTGATACCATACATGCGGCTGATGCGGTAGATATTCTCCTTGCGTTGCACCAGATGCTCGGTCTTGCAGTTTGACTGGGTTTCAATCGTTGGAGCAGCAGAGTTGTTGCTCTTCCCGATTAACGGAGCGGGTTCGGTCACCTTCTGCTGGCTTGAAACTTCAGGCTTCTCGGCTTTTCCAGAAGGTATCACAATCACTTGTCCCACCTTGAAGTTTTCAGCACTCAGTCCGGGGTTTGCTTCACATATCTCACGAGCCGACATGTTATAGATGACGGTCAAGCGATACAACGTCTCACCTGTCTTGATCGTGTGAAACCGCTGACCTTGATCTGTTGATTGCAGTTCGTTAGAACTTGTGTCTTGACTTCTCTTTTGCGGTATGCGCAACTGTTGTCCTACCTTTATCACCACATCGCTACCGGGATTGATGCTGATGATTTCAGCTTCTGTCACTCCATACATGCGTGATATGGAATACAACCCTTGTCCTTTGGTGACGGTATGCAGGAAGTAGGAGTCTGTTTGCGCTGTCGCCAATGTAGCATTTAGAGCAAATAGGGTCAGTGCTATGAGATGTCTGAACTTTTTCATAAGCGGTATCTGTATGATGTGTATAAACTGTCACGTTATCGTATAAACAATAATTCGCGGTATTTGGGCAGTGGCCACAAACTATCGTCAACTACCTCCTCGAGGTCATCAATGTATGCCCGCAACTCTTCAAGTTTGGGCGCCACTGTGTCGTGGTAGGCTGTGGCCTTCTCGTAGAGTCCGCTGAGGCGGTTGGCTACTTTGCGACATTCAATCATCTCGGCCACGCCGCCCTCTATCTTGTGCACAAGACTGGCAATGCGACGGATAAGGTTGATATTCGATGCTGAGAGGGCTTCGCCTTCTGCTCCCAAAATCTCCTTCATCTTGTATACGTTGTCGACCAATTGACTCTGGTACTTGGTGGCCACGGGGATGATATGATTGATTGCCATATCACCAAATATACGAGCCTCAATTTGTATTTTCTTAGTGTAGATCTCCCACTTGATTTCATTTCGTGCTTCCAGTTCGGCACGGTTCATGATGCTCAGTTTTTCAAACATCTCTACGCTTGAGTCATTGGCATACGCCTTGAATATTTCGGGAGCTGAGGTTTCGCAGTCGAGTCCGCGGCGTGCAGCCTCGGCTTTCCACTCGTCGCTATAGCCGTTTCCATCGAAGCGGATAGGCTTGCAGTAGGTAATGAGTTTCTGGATCTCCTTGATGAGAGCCTCACGCTTGTCCATGCCATTGTCAATAAGAGCATCGACGTTCTTCTTGAACTCAACCAATTGTTCGGCCACTGCACCATTGAGTGCGATCATGGCACAGGCGCAGTTGGCTTCAGAACCTACCGCACGGAATTCGAAACGGTTACCAGTGAAGGCGAAGGGCGAGGTTCGGTTACGGTCGGTGTTGTCGATGAGCAGTTCAGGTATTTGAGGCATCTCGAGAATCTTCTTACCCGTTTTGCCGGCAATCTTGAAGAGCTCCTCGCTCGAAGAATTTTCCAATGCATCGAACAGTTCGGTCAACTGCTTTCCCAAGAACGATGAGATGATGGCTGGCGGTGCCTCATGTCCTCCGAGGCGGTGCGTGTTGGTTGCGCTCATGATAGAGGCTTTGAGCAATCCATTGTGGCGGTATACGGCAGCCAAGGTGTTCACCACGAAGGTGATGAACATGAGGTTGTCTTCGGTTGTCTTTCCGGGCGACATCAATCGGTGTCCGCGGTCTGATCCAAGACTCCAGTTGTTATGCTTGCCCGAACCATTGATACCAGCAAAGGGCTTCTCGTGTAACAAGCAACGGAAACCGTGCTTGCGTGCAATCTTCTTCATGAGAATCATCACCAGCATGTTGTGGTCACAGGCGATGTTTGTCTCTTCGTATATGGGGGCCAACTCAAACTGGTTAGGAGCAGCTTCGTTGTGGCGTGTCTTGGCGGGAATGCCGAGTTTGAGTGATTCAATCTCCAACTCTTTCATAAATGCGGCAACACGTTCGGGGATCGCGCCGAAGTAGTGGTCTTCGAGCTGTTGGTCCTTAGCAGAGCCATGTCCCATGAGTGTGCGGCCCGACATCAGCAGGTCGGGGCGAGCAGCATAGAGTCCCTCGTCAACCAAGAAATATTCCTGTTCCCATCCGAGGTATGAGGTTACTCGTTTTACTTCGGGGTCGAAATAGTGACACACTTCGGTGGCAGCTTTGTCTACGGCATGCAATGCTTTCAGCAAGGGAGCCTTGTAGTCGAGGGCCTCGCCCGTATAAGAGAGGAACACGGTAGGTATGCAAAGCGTGTCGTCCATTACGAAGGCGGGCGATGTGGGGTCCCAAGCCGAGTAACCGCGAGCCTCGAAGGTGGCACGTATACCCCCATTGGGAAACGATGAGGCGTCGCCTTCCTGCTGCACGAGTAGCTTACCGTCAAAAGCCTCTATCATACCCCCCTTCCCGTCGTGCTCAACGAATGCGTCGTGCTTCTCGGCGGTGGTGTCGGTGAGTGGATGAAACCAGTGCGTATAGTGTGTGGCGCCCAATTCCATAGCCCAGCGTTTCATGCCCTCGGCTACTTGGTTGGCAATGCCGCGTTCCATGCGTGCACCGTGCTCGATGACGTCAATCATCTTGCCATACACCTCGGCGGAGAGATAACGTTCCATCTTCTCCTTGTTGAACACGTTGATTGCAAAATATTCTGAGGGGCGTGCTTCGGGAGTTGCTACCTCTAAAGGACGCTTTTTGAAAGCCTCGCCAATGACTTCAAATCGTAATGTTGCCATACTTTAATAAATTAAAGTGCAAAATTAGTGCAAGCCGAGAGAAATGCCAAATTTATTTGGATATTTCCGAGGCGCAGCCTAATTTCAAGCTATAAAGCAGGTTAAAATTAGTGCAAGCCGAGAGAAATGCCAAATCTCAACGAGCGAAAGTAGAGAAAAATTTATTTTTCTTTACTGAGTGCCGACACGGAACATTAGCGTCGGTTGCGACGATTGCCAGTTTATTGGCATAAAGGAGTGCAGTTTACTGCCTTTAGAGATTCAATAAAATTAAATTTATTTGAGATAATATAGCTATCGTTAATGTGGTGTTAAAATGCTATATCCACCCCTTTCCCTGGCGTATAATCTCCATCTCTCCATCGGCACAGTTGATGATGGTGCTCTGTTCGGTGCCGCCCTCACCACCATCGATGACGAGGTCTACAAGGTCGCCCCACTTCTCGTCGATGAGTTCGGGTAGCGTCATGTATTCGATGTCCTCGTGTTCGCCTACTTTAAGACTGGTTGAGAGTAGGGGAGCGCCCAGGGCTTCGCATATCTCACGTACGATGTTGTTGTCAGGGATGCGTATACCCACCTCCTTGCGGTTCTTGAATATCTTGGGCAGGCGGTTGCCAGCTGGGAGGATAAAGGTGAAGGGGCCTGGCAGGTTGTCGCGCATTAGGCGGAAGGTGTCGTTGTCAATCTTCACATATTCACTCACGCTGCTGATGTCGTGTGCCACTACCGAGAGCAGGTGATGCTTCGTGTCCATTCCCTTGATGTCGCATACACGCTCTATGGCCCGCTCCTTCAGCGCATGACACCCGAAGGCATAAGTCGTATCAGTAGGGTAGATGATGACTCCGCCATCGTTCAGTATCTCGACGATGCGGTCAATGTCGCGGCGAGCGTTGTTCTTTTCGTAGAGTTTCAGTATCATGGTATTGTGTACTTGCTTGTCACAGATATAGATTCATCTGCAAAAATACATCATTTTCCTTACAAACCATAATATCGCGGTGTTTTTACCCACTTTTGATAATATTATAGAAAGTCAAAGGCCTTTATCCTTCGTTATAGGCAACCTCTATGTGGCTATTGGTCGTGTCGTTTGTTGATGTGGCAAGATTATGTCTATCTTTGCAGTAGATAGCGACGGTAGACAGAGAAATATTAAAGTAAACTTTGTGTTTCGCTCGTTTGTTACTATCCTAGTATTACTATCAAAGTATAAACCATAATAAGAAACAACGATATGAGAATAGCAAATATCCGAGGACGTGAGATCCTCGATTCGCGCGGCAACCCTACGGTGGAGGCCGAGGTAATATTGGAGAATGGTATAGTAGGTCGTGCATCGGTGCCTTCGGGAGCCTCTACAGGGGAGAACGAGGCGCTGGAGTTGCGCGATGGAGACAAGTATCGCTATGGCGGTAAGGGTGTGGAGAAGGCGGTGGCCAACATCAATGACCGCATAGCCCCTGTGCTACGTGGCTGCAATGTGTATGAGCAGCGCAATCTGGATCGCCTGATGCTGGAGCTCGATGGTACGCCCACGAAGCGTCACCTCGGGGCAAATGCCATATTGGGCGTGTCGCTGGCCATAGCACGGGCTGCTGCCGAGGCGTGCGGCATGCCGCTGTACCGCTACATCGGTGGGGCGAATGCTCATGTGATGCCCGTGCCGATGATGAATCTGCTCAATGGCGGACGCCACTCTGATGCACCCATCGCCTTCCAGGAGTTTATGATACGCCCCATCGGGGCACACACGTTGCGCGAGGCCGTACGGATGGGTGCCGAGGTGTTTGCCGCACTGAAGGGCGTGCTCAAGACACGAGGCTATAGCACGGGTGTAGGCGACGAGGGCGGCTTTGCCCCTGCACTGGGTGGCACGGAGGAGGCGCTTGATATCCTTGTCGAGGCCATCAAGCGGGCAGGATATGAGCCGGGAGTAGACATCACGTTGGCGCTCGATTGCGCTGCATCGGAGTATTACAAGGAGGGCGTGTATGACTACACTCTGTTCGAAGGGCCTGTGGGACATAAGCGCACCTCCGAGGAGCAGGTCGACTACCTGGAGCGCCTCGTGGAGTTCTATCCCATCGACTCCATTGAGGATGGTATGGCCGAGAACGACTGGGATGGCTGGGCGATGCTCACCAAGCGCCTTGGCGACCGATGTCAACTGGTGGGGGATGATCTCTTTGTGACCAATGTGAAGTACCTGAGGAAGGGTATCGAGCGCCACTGCGCCAATAGCGTATTGGTGAAGGTAAATCAGATAGGTACGCTCACCGAGACGCTCGACACCATCGAACTGGCCCGCCGCAATGGCTACACTACCATCATCAGCCACCGCTCGGGCGAGACCGAAGACACCACGATTGCCGACATTGCCGTGGCGATGAATGCCGGGCAGATAAAGACGGGCTCGATGAGCCGTAGCGACCGCACGGCCAAGTACAATCAACTGATACGTATCGAGGAGGCACTGGGTGGTACGGCGCGGTATGGATTGAAGTGCTGATGTGTCATGTGGATTTCCTCAGAGGAATATACTTGGCAGCCCTGCGAGCGTTCGCGGGGCTGTCGTGTTTACAACCCTATATTGTGATGCCTCTGGATTGTCCACCTAAATTAGGGGGACGAGCGAAGCGGAGGGGGTATTTTTGAGCAAATCATCATACCACCTCCCCCTCTTTGAGGGGAATGGCCTTCGGCACTCCTTTATGCCGATAAACCGGCAGACGTCGCTACCGACGCTATCATACCGCGTCGGCCTCCTACCTTAGGAGGAGAATTTCAAGGTGGGTAACACCTATATTTTACCTTTTTTGTGATTTTTTTCTCAAAAATATTTGCAATTGTCAAAGTTTTTTTGAAATCTTTGTGATATCAAAATGATATTACTAAATCGTAAAACATAAAACACACAAAATAGTAAATTGTCTAATTGTAAATTCTTAGGATTATGGAAACAAAAGAAAGAGATTACAAAGGTTTCGTGATGAACGGCTTTTTGGCTTTGTTGCTCAACTTACTGATGATACCAGCTGTGGTATTGCTCATTAAGGCCTCGATAGAGGGAGACATTCCCAGCGTGCTTGGCGGTGTTACTGCTGCTGTACTGGCTGTCTTCTGGCTGATACATCTCATTGGCTTTATGACACAAGAGCCTAACGAAGCACGTGTGATGGTGTTCTTCGGTAAGTATAAGGGAACATTCCGCCGTGCAGGTTTCTATTGGATTAATCCTTTTGTGGAGAAGAAGAAGGTGTCGCTCCGCGCTCGTAACCTCAACCCCGAGCCTATCAAGGTGAATGACCTCACAGGTAACCCCATCATGATTGGCGTGGTACTGGTGTGGAAGTTGAAGGATACCTATAAGGCACTCTTCGAGATTGACTC
>JAZRDT010000147.1:0-3610 GCA_045660385.1 Bacteroidaceae bacterium
CCTAATGGCTGCTCCGCTATGGAAATACTTTGCAGAAAAGAAAGACTAACCATATATACCCCCCAACGACTATGAAAAGAATCATCAACCCCTACGAGGTGGAGGAGTAGTCTCCAGCTCCTCGTGCCATAAACAGAGGAGCATAGGGGTATATCTTAATGTGCAAAGATAAATCCGAAGTATACACGGGGACCCATGGGACGGTTTAGTCCGTCGGAGTTGATGGCAAGCATCCAATCGGCTTTGAGCGTCAGGCGCAGGGCCTTTCCCACGGCATACTCTACGCCCACATAGGGGTCGATAGCAAAGAAGGGCTGCTTGTGCAGTACGGTCATGCCTTCGGGCTTCCAGTCGTGCTTGTCGCCCTCGAACATAAAGAACGAAGTCTCCATACCGCCACCGAGG
Source organism: Bacteroidaceae bacterium (assembly GCA_045660385.1). GTDB lineage: Bacteria > Bacteroidota > Bacteroidia > Bacteroidales > Bacteroidaceae > UBA1189. The sequence goes on from JAZRDT010000147.1 coordinate 406, forward strand.
GTAGTGCCGATGTAGGGAGTGAACTTGCCATGCTGCCAGAACCAGTCGGCCAGCACGCCTGTCCAGAAGAGTTTATTGTGGCTACCGCTCTTCACCTCCTTCTTGATGGGAGCGGTCGAGAAATAGCCCTCGAAGCCAGTGCGGAAGTGGTCGGAAAGGTTCAGCTTGGCACAGCCACCGATACCGAAGGTGGGGCTACTGATGTCCACTCCGAAGGGATTGTCGCCACCATACTGGTAGCCGCTATGCACCATCATACCTCCTGAGAAACCCTTGATAACCTTACTTTCTTGGGCTGCCACAACACTGCCGACAGATAGGAGAAGAGTGATGATAAGTGTACGAATGCTCATTTTTCGTTAAGGTGTATTGAATGAATTACTTATTTACTTATTGTGGCCCGGTCCTTCGGGGAACCAACCTTTGCGCACGCGCTCACGCTGCTCGAACACCTCCAATATGCTCCAGAAAGAGGAGAATGCCACTACGCCAAGGATAGTAGAAAGTATGAACCCTTCGGTCAGCAAGGAGGCAATAGCGAACGCCACACCTGCCACGGCAAAGAGCACCCAGCTCTTCACCCCGATATAGTATTCGGCCTTGATTACCAACGGGTGGAAGAGGCCTATGATGAGAAAAGTGGAGAGACCCACGAGTAGTCCTATAAAGTTCATCTGTGTATCAGTTTTGTTGGAGGTGCAAAGATATATATTATGTATAACAAAAGCAAACGGGGCTAGTTTGCCTGTTAGAAAAATATAATGAAATTAAAAAACTCCAATGTTTTGTATAATGAGTAATAAATGCCTATTTTGCACTACATACACAACTATATTATGATATTCCTGTTTATCCTGCTTTTGTGCAAAGAGCAAACACTGATGGTAATCCAAAGGAGCAAACCCTACACAATCGCATCGAGTGTTATATCTTCAAGAACACCTTCTGCCGATACATCACCCAAAGGATGAGGTAGATGATAGCTGCATTGCTGAAGGCGATAAGTGCAGGGTAGAAATCGCCCACATACTGCTGCAATCCATAGAAGAGCGAGCGCGATATGCTGCTGAAGTTGATGCAGGTGGCGAGCATATAGGCCACGATGGAGTTCATGCCATAGACCTTGAGCCAACCGATGTGTTTGTTGCGTCCTTTATAGTCGATGAGCCAGTAGAAGAGCGCCATCAGCACGAAGCAGTATCCACTGCTCACAAGCACCATAGAGCTGGTCCAGAGCTTCTTGATGACAGGCATCTGCAGGCTCCAAAGCCAGCCGAGAGCAATGAGGACAACACCTATGGTAAACAAATAATAGAACTTGTGTAGAGGATTAGTACTATTGCTCTTCAATATATGTCCGGCAAACATGCCCGTCAGAGTTGTCACGCCGAAGGTCATGCTGCTAAGTATCCATGTGTAGGAGTACCATGACGCAAACACTACCTCACCCGCCTCGCTCATCGAAGCACCATCGCGGAAGCGGCCCAAGACGGTGCGGTCTACCCACTCGGCAAGGTTGCCGTCGGGTGTGTAGCATCCACCACCATAACTGCCCACCTGCACCCACTCCATGCAGCCCCAAAAAGCAAGGAGCAGCGATGTGGCCACGATAATCTGCGTTCGAACCGAGGTGTTGAGATAGAGTAACGCCGATATCAGGTAGCCCACGGCAATGGCCTGCAGGGTGTTTGAGTAGAGGTATATACGGTCGGGATTCAGTCCCAAGAGATTGCCTTGACATATCATACCGAATAGCCATAGCAGCACTACGCGTTTGATGATGCGACGGTAGGCTACGCTCTTGCCTCCTTCACGCTTGTAACGGGCAAGGGCAAAGGGGATGGTGATGCCCGACATGAACATGAAGAGCGGCATCACGAGATCCCACGAAGAGAAACCTTCCCAGTCGACATGGGTGAAGCATCCCATCACATGGTCGAACCACGGAGCGTCGATAGCGCCATCCAAAGCATGCATCACAGCCTCTAAGCCAACAAGAAGGAAGAGATCGAAGCCTCGCAAGGCATCCAGCGACTCGAGGCGCTTGGGGGTATTGTTCATAGTAGTATGTTTATATGAAAGAGGCATTACCAAACAAAAGGAACCATACGATAGCGTACGCGCTGAGTGTACTCGACATAGCCGGGGAGGCCTTCGCGCAGTACCTGCTCCTCATTCTTGATACGCGTGGCTAAGAGGAGCACGCAGGGTGTCATCACCAGCAGCGCCCACCACGAGCCGAGCACGAGAGGGATAGACAGGTAGAGCAGGCTGACGGCAGAGTACATGGGATGACGCACAATACCATACAACCCCGTATCGATGACGCGCTGCCCCTCCTGCACCTCGACCACACGCGACAGATACACATTCTCGCGCAACACCTCGGCATAGAGGGCGTAGCCAATAAGCAATACCGCAGAAGCGATAATGACTACTGCATGAGAAACATGGCTCCAACCGCATCGGTAGTCTATACCTGCTACAATGAACGAAGCCACGAGAAGCAGTCCCGAAAGGGCTACCACGCCCTGCTGCGTCTTCTCACGCTCCTTCATCGCCAAGCGCTTGCGCAACAACTCGGGGTTCTTTACCATAAGCACAATACCCATCAGCAAGACGGGTGTAAAGAGCAATGCCATGAAGAGCCATGCACCTGGATAATCCCATGTGCCAGCTGGAAGGAAGAGCATGGCACCGGTAATGATCATGCCAAGCAGGAGGGCTATTAAGGTTTTTAATAGGAGTTTCATTAGATTGCAGAGGTGTTGGTACGACATCTATATTTTACTTATTCTTTGAAAGCCATCGGCGTACAGGCTCGTCGTAGAGTTTAAGGCAGAGGATGGCAAGAAAGATGCTGGATAGCACGACCAATGTAGCAACACCGAGGCATTGGCGCAAGAAGTATATCTCGTTGTCGATAAGCCATGCATAGAAGATGTACATGATGGGATAGTGCACGATGTAGAGCGGATAGGAGAGATCGCCAAGAGCTTTGTTGATGCGATGAGTGGCCTTGGTACCCTCGGTAGTGCTGCCACAGGCACCGAGCCATACGAGCACGGGGAAGATGAAGGCTACACAAGCAAACTCGTACAAGCAGTTGAGGTTGACCATTCCCACCGACTCGATGTAGGGAACCGAGAACAAGGCGATGAGCACAAGGCTACACACCCAGAATGCTCCCCTCACCTTCTTGGGC
>JAZRDT010000148.1:0-6027 GCA_045660385.1 Bacteroidaceae bacterium
ATGGTATCCTTAACGGGGTGGAACTGAATATCCTTCAATACAGCCTTGCACTCAACACCATCGATGGTGAGGTTTACAACGTGGATATCGGGAGTGTAAACGAGCTTGCGAACAGCGTCAGTTGTTACAGCGAAAGCCTTAGCCTCCTTCTCGATTCCGTACAATACGCAAGGAATACCGTTGTTCTTACGAAGCACGTTTGTGCTCTTCTTACCTACTTCAGTTCTTGAAGTACCTTTCAAATCAAATGATTTCATGTTCTTTTTTCTTTTAATGTGTTACTCTAAATTAAGTTCTCTGCTCAATTCGCCATCACACGATGTGAGAGTCCCTCACGGGCGCTCTACGAAAAGCGGCTGCAAAGGTAGTGCAAATCGAACGAAATACCAAATTTATTTGAGAATTTCTGAGATGCAGCCTAATTTCAGGCTACGAAGTAGACTAAAGGTAGTGCCATCCGCCCCACCCCATCGAAGCTGCAAAACCCATAAGGTCTTCAAGGTACGCCTACGCCTATTCCTTGAAAACCTTACGGATTATTGCGAGTGGGGAAAGATACCCTATTGCATTGTTTTTATTGCCAAACGAATCAAGCGGACTCACCTACATTGAGTCCGCTTGATTTTGTTTATAGCCAGTATGTGCTAATAAAACTACTTATTATTAATCACAACTTTGCGACCATTGACAATATAGATACCACCCTTGAGGTTCTCGGTATCTGTTACCTTACGACCGCTAAGATCGTAAATTGTCAATTGTGAATTGTCATTTGTCAATTGAAGAACATCGTTCGTGATGTTCGCCGTATAGGTCACATCATGAGCAGGCATCGTCTCGTAGGTCTCACCTATCCAGCCCATGAATACATCGCCCTCTGCCGTAGGTTCGTATACATACTCGGGGATAGCCTCACCATAAGCCACCTCAGCTGTGTGTACAAGCGTAGCGCCTACAAAGTAGTACACCTTATAGGTATTGGCCGTATAGCTTGCATCGTAGGTCACATTATGAGCGGGAACCGTCTCTGCCACCTCACTCCATCCGCTAAAGGTATATCCTTCACGTTCAGGCATCGTTGGCACGGTGATGGCAGAGCCATACTCGAGCGAATCAGATGCTATCACTGCGCCATCCACCGTAAAGGTCACAAGATACTTGTTGATGGTGAATGTGCCGTTGAGTGTTACATCATGGGCTGGCATGGTTTCGGGTACCTCACCCCATCCGCTGAAGGTGTAGCCCTCCTTGACGGGTTCATCAATCAGCGTGATTGCAGTGCCGTAGGTTACAGACTCAGTCTGCACGGTCTCGCCATCCACTACATAGGTCAGCTGATAAGAATTTACCGAGTAGTTGGCTTCGTAGGTCACGTCATGAGCGGGTACGGTGGTGTCTACTTCGCCCCATCCATTGAAGGTGTGTCCCTCCTTTTCGGGAGCATCGGGAGCCACGATGCTTGCGCCGTACTCCAAAGATTCTGAGTATACGATTTCTCCATCCACCTTGAAGGTCACCAGATACTTGTTGATGGTGAATGTGCCACTTATGGTCACATCCTCGGCAGGCATAGTGCTGAGTGTCTTATCCCATCCGCTGAAGGTGTGTCCCTCCTTCGTGGGAGTAGCAGGCATGGTCACGGCAGCCTCATAAGGCAGTTCCATGGTATGGTACACCTCACCATCCACCATGAAGGTAAGCGTGTATGTTGCCACCTCCACTATATCCTCTATGAAGAAGAACTCCTTCCACTGGTCGGCAGCCTGATAGGCAGCCATATATCCTGTGGGCACCTTCAGTATGCAGCTCCATTTGTTGATGTCGTCAAGCGCCTGTGTGCCACACGTAGGTGGGTTCATGGCACTGCTGCAAATCTCGGTCAGGTTGGTGCAGTCAGAGAAAGCCTCCTCACCAATGCGCTGCATACTGCTGCCAAAGGCAAACTTGTCGAGGCTGCTACAGCCCGAGAAGGCATAGTTGCCTATCGACTTCACGCCATTGCCAATAGTTACATTCTGTAGGTTGGTGCAGCCATAGAACTCATTGTTATATATCTGCTCCTCACGGTCGGTAATCACTACGGTGCGCAGCGAGGTGTTGCGGTAGAAGGGCGAGTAGCCATAGCTGCTCGTGGTGCTATAGGTAATCTTACCACCGATATACACCGAGTCGAGCGGACAATCAGCAAACATGGGTGACGAGCCGTTGCTCCCCAAGTTCAATGACGTAGTGCGATCCTCAATGATAACATCAGCCAGTTTACTGCAACCGCTAAAGACATAGTCACCGATTGTAGTCGTTGCTTGAGGTATGCTGATTTCGGGGAGTGACGAGCAGTTTCGGAAGGCATAATTATTGATGGTAGCCACGCTATTACCCAATTCTATATTAGTCAATGCCGAGCAATCTGTGAAAGCATAGTTGCTGATAGTGGTTACACCATCACCAACTACCACATCTTCCAATGCCGTACAACCTTGGAATGTATATGCAGCAATGTTGCTCACTCCATCACCTATAGTAGTTCTCTTCATTGCCGAGCATCCACTGAAGCAATATTCGCCTACTCCCTTTACTGGATCAGGAATCACGATTTCCTGTAGGTTGGTGCATTGATAGAATGCTTTATTACCCAACGAACCGATGCTATCACCCAAGGTAACAGTTTTTAATGATGAGCAGCCTGAGAAGGCTTCGCTACCTACTCCCGTTTGCGCACTACTACCTTTTGAGACTAGAATATTTGACACTTTCGCTTGATCAGAGCCGGAGCTATTGCTGCCATCCTTGGTATACTTCACCACCAAGGTATGCTCGCCTTGGCTTATCGCATTAGAATAATTACCACTAAGGTTGCCGCTCTTCTCCAATATCGTAGTGCCATCCAAGGTTACAATCAGCTTATCGTAACTACTTTCACTACTAACCCACCAATTAAACGATAATACCGCTCCATCCTTGGCCGTGAATGTATAGGTTTCAGAACTCGTGGAGCTATGAGACTTATTAGCCGATGTCCAATCTACGAATGTAAGGGGTGCATCATTATTTGAAGAGGATATTGGTGCTAAATTGGCAACAATTGCAGTTTCCATACCATTACATCCATAGAACGCCTGACTGCCGATGCTTCCCTGATTACGAATATCTACGCTCTTTATGCCATCGCAATCATAAAAGGCTTGACTGCCGATGCTTCCTTGATTAGAAACAGTCACAGTCTCTATTGCGTGACAATTGTAGAATGCTTGCTCGCCGATGTCGCCATTGTTAGCTGCCTCCACACCCTTTATACCACTACAATTGTAGAAAGCTTGATAACCGATGTTGCCTTGATTCTTCACATTCACAATCTCTATCTCATCGCAATCATAGAACGCATAGTCGCCAATGTTGCCCAAGTGCGATACCGACACCTCTTTGATATGGTCGTTGCCATAGAACGTGTAAGGCATCACCTCCTTCACAGTCATGGCAATACCCTTGAACGAGGCCGTCTCGCTGACGTTAATCGACTCTGCAGTACTATCGTATGCACAATCAATCGCATGACAAGTGCGCTCCGATGGACTTACGGGCACATACTTCACGCCATCCACCTCAAATATACTGCTGAGATAGGGGTACACCCTCAGATTGCTCAGGCTGGAGTGCTGATCGTTGGCCGCGTAGTTGATGCTTCCCTTGGCATTAGTATATCCTGTAGGGGGCGTATTGGTCAGCCATATCACCTTCTCGGGAGTGCTGAAGGCACTGTTTCCGATGGAGAGCACGCCACTGGGGATAGTCAACGAGTGTATATTATCGCAGCCATAGAATGCATATTGGCTGATTGCTGTGACTTCATCGCCAATGGTCACATAGGTCAGCGCATCCTTATTATAGAACGGAGAATAGACATACGAGCTATTGTAACTCAAGTTACGTCCCAAATAAACCTCTTCTAACGGGCAGTCATAGAACAGGCCTTGACTGTAGCCATTATATCCCAACGATAAGGTTGAGCTGCCATCTTCGATGATGACTTTCTTGAGAGCGGTACAATTGTCAAAAGCATAGTCTCCAATGCTCGTCACGCTCTTGGGGAGGGTGATGGAGGTGAGGCTGTAGCAATCCTCGAAAGCATAGCCTCCAATGCTCGTCACGCTCTCGGGGAGGATGATGGAGGTCAGGCTGCTGCAAGAATAGAAAGCATAGCTTCCAATGCTCGTCACGCTCTCGGGGAGGGTGATGGAGGTCAGGCTGCTGCAAGAACAGAAAGCGCAATCTCCGATTTTATAATTCTCCCCATTGTAACTATCCGGCAATACGATTTCGGTATCATTGCCGATGTAGTTCACTAATGAATAAATGCCATTGGATGTATAGAATTGATAGTCACCAACAGTGGTAAGTTCACTTCCTCGATATACCACTTTTGCATAAAAGGCGATATAGCCATAGTTGCTTGAGCCTTTAGATAATGACAGATTGGAACAGTTGATTACTTTATAGAGGCTACTGCAACCACTGAAAGCATTGCTTCCAATGCTCGTCACGCTCTCGGGGAGGATGATGGAGGTCAGGCTGCTGCAAGAATAGAAAGCATAGCTTCCAATGCTCGTCACGCTATAGGTATTATTGTTGTAGGTAACGGTTTCGGGGATAGTGACTGCTCCGCTGTATTCGTTGGAGTAAGAGTCATAATAATTTCCTCGATAGGTCACCACCACTGTCAAATCAGTAGAAGAGGTGATGTTGTAGTAGATGCCACCCACCTCAAAGTTGTGGGCGCTTGCTATAAGATTACAGAGCAACAAAACCACCCAACTTAAATAAAGTCGAATCTTTACCATACTTATACATAAAATTAATATACGAAATCTACTTGTTATCTCTTTAATATGTATTTTATTTGATTGAAAACTTCAAGAGAGCATTGTTTCTCACACTCTGTTAGAATCATGTCTTTTTCATGTTCAGAAATCTCTGAAGGTAAAATATATTCCTCAAAATTAATTTTCTTCATCGTTTTGTCATAATGATGAAGAATTGTACCATCCTCAAAAAAGGAATAATTATTTTCAAGATTTTGTCTTCGCAGAGACCAATAAGTCCAAATTAGTTCTTTCTCATTTCCCATAATATATTTTTGCCTACCACTCTCCCTGCTTCAGCATTATTGTTAATACTTCAGTTATGGACATAAAAAAGACGTGGGAGAAACTTCCTTGCTTATCCCACGATCTGGCCTTCGCATTGCCTCTTACCAAGATAAGCAACTCAGCCAGCCCACGCCAATCGCGTATTATAATAGATGTATACCATACAGGCACCCCTTACAAAAGGGTACACCTATGACATACGGGTATAATACACCCAGCATGGACGCCTCGTTGCGGTATCTTCTGGTAATTCAAAGTTGCGAAGTTTGATCGTAGAAGATAACGTTCAGAAAACGTCCTTTCCAAAATGTCTTGACCCTCCCATCCCTGCGGGCTGGTTGAGTCGGTGCGAATTTACGAATTATTTATGAAATTCATGTATAATTCATGGAAATTCATGTCTAAAAAAGGAGACGAATGGATTATTGCGGCTTTCAGTGATGAACGAAAGGACAACCTTGGCTGTACGATGACGCCGACAAGGCAGCGGAGCTGCGGGTGAAAGCAACCGGTGGTTGCGGTTAAAGTGCCTTTGGCACGGTGAAAGTTGCTGCGCAACGGTGAAAGCGTCGTTGACGCGGTTAAAGGGGATTTTTCTCTGAATTAAGGGAATTTTCTCTGATCGACAGCTACAAAAAGTTCCGTCACCGCGGTGGCGCCATTCTTCCACCGCGGTGGCGTATTTCTTTCACCGCGGTGACACTTTTCCGTCACCGAGGTGACGGAATTTCTTCTACTTGTCAAATGTCTTTTCCTGATTTCAGTAGACGTTTTTTTGCTTCATTAGCTGAATAGGTTTACACCTTTTTCTTTGCCATACTGGAGAGGTTTACGTATTCTCCGATTCCCTGCTGTTTGGCTTGACACTTTGGTCTGATGGGAC
>JAZRDT010000149.1:0-20105 GCA_045660385.1 Bacteroidaceae bacterium
AAAGAATCAATATAAAACAACTATGAATATGAATACAAATAATCCGGATGGTTCTCCCCATAGAGGGGGAGATGCCCAAAGGGCAGAGGGGGTCTGTCTCTTCGACAAGATCTGGAACGCCCACATCGTGCAGTGCGTTCCTGATGGTCCCACTCAGCTTTACATCGACCGCCTCTACTGTCATGAGGTGACTACACCACAGGCGTTCGACACACTCAGAGACAAGAACATCCGCGTATTCCGCCCCGACCATGTGGTGGCCATGCCCGACCATAACACACCGAGCGACCAGCAGGAGCGTATTGACGACCCCGTAGGCCGTAAGCAGGTAGAGACACTCGCCGCCAACTGCGCTGAGTTTGGCATCCGCCACTTTGCCATGGGCACCAAGGACAACGGTATCATCCACGTGGTAGGTCCCGAGAAGGCACTCTCGCTCCCTGGCATGACCATCGTATGTGGCGACTCACACACCTCGACACACGGAGCCGTGGGCGCTATCGCCATGGGTATCGGCACCAGCGAGGTGGCACAGGTGCTCGCTTCGCAAACCATCCTGCAGAGCAAGCCCAAGACCATGCGTATCAACATTGAGGGCGAATTGGCCGAGGGTGTTACCGCCAAGGACGTAGCACTCTACATCATGGCACAGCTCACCACCTCGGGTGCCACGGGCTATGCCGTAGAGTATGCCGGTTCCACCGTACGCAACATGTCTATGGAGGGCCGACTCACCCTCTCGAACCTCTCCATCGAGATGGGCTCACGTGCCGGACTCATCGCTCCCGACGAGACCACCTTCGCCTACCTCAAGGGACGAGAGTATGCTCCCAAGGGCGAAGCATGGGACAAGGCCGTGGAGGAGTGGCGACAGCTCTACTCTGACCCCGATGCCGTGTTCGACAAGGAGGTCACCTATCGTGCCGAAGACATCGCCCCCCGCATCACCTATGGCACCAACCCCGGTGCCGGCATCGCCATCGACGAGTGCATCCCCACCCTTGATGAAATTCCCGAAGAGGACCATGCACAATTCCTCGCTATGCTCGACTACATGCAGTTCGAGCCCGGACAGAAGCTCGAGGGTACTCCCGTCGACTACTGCTTCCTCGGCGCCTGCACCAACGGCCGCATCGAGGACTTCCGTGCTTTCGCCTCTGTAGTGAAGGGTAAGAAGAAGGCCGAGAATGTCGTAGCATGGCTCGTACCCGGCTCATGGCTCGTGCGCCAGCAGATCATCGATGAGGGTATCGACAAAATCCTCGAGGAGGCAGGCTTCGAGCTCCGCCTTCCCTCATGCTCATCGTGTCTGGCCATGAACCCCGACAAGGTGCCCGCAGGCAAGCTCTCCATCTCAACCAGCAACCGCAACTTCGTGGGCCGTCAAGGACCCGGTGCACGCACCATCCTCGCATCGCCCCTCGTGGTGGCAGCATCAGCGATTACGGGAGTGGTAAGTAGACCCCCTCAGTCCTAACGGACAGCTCCCCCTCTATGGGGAGCGCCATTCGGGATGTTTACAATACTTAGCAAAACATAATAATAGTAATAATATCTGCCCCATAACTGTCCGGAGGCTCTCCCCATAGAGGGGGAGATGCCCAGAGGGCAGAGGGGGTCTAAAAGCCTTACCCTCAGGCATGCTGTCCGGAGGCTCTCCCCATAGAGGGGGAGATGCCCAAAGGGCAGAGGGGGTCTAATATGAAACAAAAATTCAACATCATCCAGTCAACCTGTCTCCCGATACAGATTGACAACTGCAACACCGACCTCATCATCCCCGCCCGCTACTTGGCCAGCACCACCCGTGACCCCAAGTTCTTCGGAGATGCCTTCATGCACGATCTCCGCTACGATGGTGAGGGTAAGCCCGTGGCCGACTTTGTGATGAACCGTCCCGAGTATAGCGAGGTACCTCGCGAGGGCGTACACGAAATTATCATCGGTGGACAAAACTGGGGTTCGGGTTCAAGCCGCGAACATGCTGCATGGGCCATCGCAGGCTATGGCGCCCGCGTAGTTATCAGCAGCTCCTTTGCCGACATCCACCGTAACAATCTGCTCAACTGCTTCGTGCTCCCCGTCATCGTGAGCCGCGAGTTCCAGCAGGAGCTGTTTGAGACCGTCGAGGCCAATCCACAGGCTGAGGTGCGTGTCGATGTACCCAATCAGACAGTGACCAACCTCACTACAGGACATAGCGAGACATTCGACATCAATGGATACAAGAAGTATTGCTTGATGAATGCGCTCGACGACATCGATTTCTTGCTTGAGAACACGGCTAAGATCGAGGCTTTCGAAGATTCTGTTCACGGAGCACACTGAGCACACTGATATGGCAGATGTTCACAGATAACTTTTCAAGAAGATGATGCCTAAAGAAGAATATTTGCATCAGGAGGAGACCGAAGAGATCATCGCCGCATTTTATGAGGTGTATAATTCATTAGGCTATGGTTTCTTGGAGAGAGTATATCAAAACGCATTGTTTAAGGAGTTGCAATATAGAGGTTTTGATTGCAAAGCACAACATCAGATAAAGGTTTATTACAAGGGCAAGGAAGTAGGCGAATATTTCGCTGATATTTTAGTCAACGATTGCATTATCCTTGAGCTGAAAGCCTGTGTTCAATTGTTGCGCGAGCACGAACTTCAGTTGGTAAATTATCTGAAAGCAACGAAAATAGAAGTAGGCTTGTTGCTGAACTTTGGTGAGCAGCCTCAAATTCGCCGTAAGGTATTTTCCAACCATCGTAAGACAAACCTGTATTAATAGTAAAGCATAAAAATTAGGCACAAAGAATCATCCGCGATAATCACCAAAATCAGCGTCATCTGCGTGCCATTAATATAAACAAGTAATATGGATTTCAAGATTGCAGTACTGGCCGGTGACGGTATCGGCCCCGAAATATCTGCCGTTGGAGTAGATGTAATGACCGCCGTATGTGAGAAGTTTGGTCACAACGTATCGTACAAACATGCCATCTGCGGTGCACATGCCATCGACGAGGTAGGCGACCCTTTCCCCGAGGAGACCTACGAGATTTGTAAGGAGGCCGACGCCGTGCTCTTCTCCGCCGTTGGCGACCCCAAGTTCGACAACGACCCCACTGCCAAGGTGCGCCCCGAACAGGGCTTGCTCGCCATGCGCAAAAAGCTGGGCCTCTTTGCCAATATCCGCCCCGTGCAGACCTTCAAGTGCCTCGTGCACAAGTCGCCCCTGCGTGCCGAACTCGTCGAGAATGCCGACTTCATCTGCATCCGCGAACTCACCGGCGGCATGTACTTCGGCGAGAAGTACCAGGACAACGACAAAGCCTACGACACTAACTACTACACCCGCCCCGAGATTGAGCGCATCCTCAAGGTAGCCTTCGAGTATGCCATGAAGCGCAATAAGCACCTCACCGTGGTAGACAAGGCCAACGTATTGGCCTCATCACGCCTGTGGCGTCAGATTGCCCAGGAGATGGCGCCCCAGTACCCCGAGGTGAACACTGACTACATGTATGTTGACAATGCCGCCATGCGCATGATTCAGGAGCCCACCTTCTTCGATGTCATGGTCACCGAGAACACCTTCGGCGACATCCTCACCGACGAGGGCTCAGTCATCAGCGGCTCCATGGGCTTGCTCCCCTCAGCCTCTACCGGCGAGAGCACACCCGTTTTCGAGCCTATCCACGGTTCATGGCCCCAGGCTAAGGGACTCAACATCGCCAACCCCCTGGCACAGGTACTCTCCGTAGCCATGCTCTTCGAGTACTTCGACCTCAAGGCCGAAGGCGCCCTCATCCGCCAGGCTGTAGACGCCTCGCTCGACGCCAACGTACGCACTCCCGAGATTCAGGTCGAAGGCGGTGCCAAGTACGGCACCAAGGAGATTGGCGAGTGGCTCGTCGACTACATCCGCAAGGCTTGAGGCTATCGGCGATTAGCTGTTAGCTGTTAGCTATATAATAACAAAACAATCACTAAAAACTACTCCTGTTAACACTGAACATTTCTGCCAAGGGGATACTGATACCCCCTGGCAGAAATGCGTCTCTACATCCTTTTATAGCTGATTATCAGCACATACATGCCATATAATGATTTGCGTTGACCCCTTGGCAATGGCGCAGCGAGAGCAGAGATAAGCTGGCTTACCATGAATGCTCAGCAAGCGCAGCCAAAGTTCAACAACACAGTTATCAACTAACCTTTCGCAGTACCCATAAGCGTCGGTTATCCACACGCACCTGCCGGGCACCTATCTCCTTGAGGTACCAGCCGAAAGTGGTGCGCTCGATGCCCGCCATCGCCGTGGGCGACTTCTCGCGTAAGCAGTCATACACTTGAGCGGCAGGCCAAAGCTGTAACTGGCGCTCCTCCTCGCTGGTGGGCACCTCGCATGGTTCAAAGGTACGGCGCAGCAGATCCCACACGCCACGGTTGGTAGAGAAACCCTGGTTATGCGCCTCGATGAGGCGTGTTTCGGCATCGTCGAACCAGCTGCGTTCGCCAGCATCAAGCGCAGCCAAGGCCTGGGCATAGAGCTGGGCATGATTAACGGGCGTCTCCACATCGATGGGGCTCTCCAGCTCGATGCAGATGAAGCGGCGACTGCCCGTTTCGTCGCGCAGGAGGTAGCGGCGATTGCTGGTTGCCACGAACGAGGCCATACGTTCCAGTTCCTCCATCTGTCCGCGATGGGCACGCTTCAATGATACCGTAGCCAACTGCACGAGGTTCTTCAGTGTAGCCATACGTGTAATGGAGAATCGGTCGAGCTCATCCACATTGATGAGCCAATACGAGGCCATGCGGCGGAGACAGGTCTCCTCCTGTGCCAGGTTGAAGGTATCAGTATAGAACATCTGCAAGGTAGGTGGCACGATGAGTTTGGCAAACTGGCTCTTGCCCCATCCCTGCATGCGGCTAATGATGAGCGGACACACGCTGTTGCCATACCTCCCCAAACGACCCTGCACCTGCGCCACCATACCCAACATCCAGCGACGCAGCCATAGCAGCTGCTGCTCGTCGCACGTGATGCGGCGAAAGAGAGCATCAATATGATCACGTCCATCCCACTGGGGCAATGCATCGAGATAGCAGCATATGGGGTGATAGTGCGGTATCCCTTTATGGCCACGCACCACGGTGCGCACCAGATAGGGTTTGCTCAGCCCAATGCCTGCATGCTGCATCTCCATCAGCAAGGTGCAGCACAGTTCATCATTGAGCACCTTCCACGCGACGTTCGTACCCTCTCGCTCGCGCAGCTCGTGCTCACAACTCAGACGGTTATAACGCACATCGTAGTGTGTGGTGATATACTCCTCGGCACGGAGCAGTGATGAATCGGTTAACGATGAGTGAGGAACAGCCCCCCTCTTATCCCCCCAAGGGGGGAAGACCTCGACCTCGTTTCCTGTCGAGTGATAACCCCGAATTGCACACATTCTTTTATCCTTTGCAACGTTTTCTTTAACGTTATCGTCATCGTTAACGTTAACGTACACGCCCCGCGTGTCTCTAAGCGCTGTTACTCTACTTCGCAGCCACTCTCTCAGTCTTTGAAACAGTTTCATTATGATTCCTATTATTATGTATTGGTTATCGCTGACAGTACAAAGTTACGATGCCACAATAATCGTTTGTTCTGCAATTGATATGCTACGTGAAGGAAAATTGCAAGCTATATTTTCCCAACGATAACGATGACGCAAACATTAACTATATTGCCTCAATCCGACCGCAAAGATAGTATCCCACGAAAGCGGAATCAATAGAATAATTTCGAGCCTGAGAAGTTGTAAAATCGCCAAGAGTTCTGTACCTTTGTAGCAAGAAAAACCATTTACCGCTGCGCAAGGGTAACCATGCTGTTGGGCAAAGGCAAGCTTCCCTTTGAGCAAGGGCAACGTTGCTGTTGCGCAGCGGTAAATAGGTTGGAAAAAGATAAAATTATGAGCAAAAAGACCACCACCAAGAAGTCTGGGACTATTGCCTACCAGCTACGCCGCCAGAACGATCTTACAGGCACAGCCACAGAGAAGAATCCGCACATAGCGGTAACCATAGTGAATAGCAAGCTTACCACCACAAAGGAGTTGGCTGAGTATATCAACTTTGCCTGCAGCGTCACCGAATCAGATGTGGCAGCCGTGCTTCAAGCCTTGGGCAAGTGCGTATGCGATGAATTGCTTGATGGCAATCGGGTGGAACTACAGCATCTGGGCACCTTCAGTCTGTCGCTCACCTGTGGTAACAAGAGACTCGAAGATCGTGTGACGAAAAAAGACATTCGCGTGAAGAACATCCTCTTCACCCCCTGCTCCGAAATGAAAGCAGCCATGCGCACTGCCGAAATTGTAAGCGGCGGCCCCAACCCCAACAAACGTCTGAGCGATGAGGTGATAGAGCGTCGATTGGAAAAGTATTTCGAGGAGCACGAATACATGCAGCGTCGCGACTTCGAATCCGTCTGCGAATGCTCACGCTATACCGCCACAAAGAGACTGAAAGAGTTGGTAAAAGCGGGCAAACTTCGCGCCATGGGTGCCAAGAACGTGCGGTTTTATGTAAAAAATTAGGAGTTACTATTTGAACTTTAATTTTAGAATTGCCAAGGGGCAAACGAGAAATCCCTATAGCGCAGCACGCAGGCGCGCAAGCACGATTCCTTATAACATCTAACACACACGATATCAAAAGAAACACCCTTGGCAGAGCACCATCACTGATAGGGTTTCTGCCAAGGGGGATCTGTACTATTGCCAAGGGGGAAGGCAACAGCAAAAAAGAAGAAAGGAGCGGCCCTGCGGCCGCTCCTTTCATTCGCTAATATGTCCGGTGTTATCAGGTACGAGGTCCGTTAACCGTTAACCATTAACCTATAACCGTTAATCCTGCTACGCAGGCTTTTCCTCCTTCGCACCTCGGCAATTCAAGCAAGCTTGATTGCTCTCGGTTTGGCGTCGGTTAACCATTATCACTTCACAAACACCTTGCGCACGGTGCCATCAGCATAGCGCACGATGTTGATGCCCTGCTGGAGAGCGTTGAGGCGTGCACCGCTGATAGAGAAGTACTCGGTGATGCCGGTAGCCTCGGCCTTAGCCTCAGTGATGGCGGTCTTCTCGTTCCACTCCTCCTCGGTTACGAAGTGCAGGGTGGCACGCAGGATGACGCTCTTGCCGTTGGCAACGTACATCACCTCTGACACGTAGTCCTCGCCCTCAACCACACGCCAGCTGCGGCGGTAGTAGGTGATGGTGCCATCCTCGTTCTCCCACTCTATGGTGTCGCTGCTGTATACGGTCTCAGGAGCGCGTGTCACGATGGTGCCGCCACCAGCATTGTCGCCAGCCTCGGGGTCGATGATAGTCCAGTAGTCGTAGAAGTAGTAGCTTACGGTGTCGGCTGTCTCATTCACCTTGATGCAGTATACGGCGGGGTAGGCGTTGTGGCCGAAGATGTTGTTGTAACCGGCATTGTAGGGGGTGAAGTCGCCATCAGCATCGCGCCACCAGTCGAAATAGTCCATGTGGTCGCAGTAGCTGTCGTTGGGGCGGATGGGGTGCATGGCCGCCTCGCTGATATCGCTGATACCGAGAGTAGCACAGATGTCGGCCACGTCGACGGTAGAGATGGTTCTGGTGTAATCCTGATTGGTGATGGCAAGACTCATCCAACCCTCTACGTCGATGGTCTTCTGCAACTCGGGACCATTGATAGTGAATGAGATGCTGTATGAATCCTCGGTATTGATGGCGACTGTATCGGTAGAGTAGGTGGAGAGGTTGGCCTGTCCCAACAACGCACAGGTGGTAACAATCTTGTAGCTGTGACCCTCTACGAAGGGGTACTCAATCATTACATCGGCAGAACT
The DNA here is from genome assembly GCA_045660385.1 of Bacteroidaceae bacterium. Classification (GTDB taxonomy): domain Bacteria; phylum Bacteroidota; class Bacteroidia; order Bacteroidales; family Bacteroidaceae; genus UBA1189. The sequence goes on from JAZRDT010000149.1 coordinate 7,886, forward strand.
ACGAGCCGATGAGCTAGCCTTGACGGGCTCGGTGCTGTTGTCGACGAAGAGGTCGAACTCCACAACCATCATATGGAAGGGACCGAATGCAAAGCCCGAGGGGTTGGGATAGCTGAGGGTGAGACCTGCAGCCTCGAATGCCTCGATGCCGTCGTAAACAACATTGTCGGCAGTGTTCCAGGTAGCAGTACCCCAGGTGAATTCGGTGGGGTCGGTATCGCCACCGGGCTCATCGCCGCTGACACCGGCGGTAGAGAACTTAGCGGTGGTGAGGGCGCCCATGGCGGGGTTTTGGATAACCTCGATGGTCATCTCGGCCGAACCGTCGGCTCCAATCACTCCGGCGAAGGTGCTGTTGGGGAAGCTCACCATGCCGGTGCTGATGGTAAACAGGTCCTTGCTGAGGATGTATGAGCCATCGCCGTTATCAACGACGCTGACATTGGGAACGAGGATCTCGCCGGTGGCCATGCCAAGCATGGTGGTGAAAGTGGGGAACACCACGTCGATGCCGCCCTCTTCGTTCTGGGCTACGGTGACGGTCTGCTCCTCAAGGGCGCTGCCCTCGCCCTGCAAGTGGCTGATGCTGATGCCACCGGCATAATCGCCAAGCACGGCCGAGAAGTCGCCAGCGCCTGCAGGCTCGGCAAAGAAATAGGCGGTGGTGAGAGCACCCAACTCGGGGTTCTGGATAACCTCTACGATGGCCTCCACGGCGCCGTCGCTATACACGGTGCCCGAGAAGGTGCAGTAGGGGAAGGTGACCATACCGGCTGCGATGGTGAACTGCGCCTTGCTGAGCTCGTATGAGCCGTCGGCACCTTCGGCAACGGTAATGTCCTGCACGAGAATTTCGCCGGTTGGCATACCAATCATGGTAGTGAACGAGGGGAATACAACATCGATACCACCATTTTCGTTCTCGACGATGGTTACGGTTTGTGCCTCGAGCACTGAACCATCACCCTGAAGGTGAGTGAGGTTGATGTCGCCAGTGTAGCTACCTACAATGGCGCTTTGCGCATAGCCTGCCAAAGTGCAAGCGATGAACGCGAAAAACAGTGTAAATTTCTTCATAAAAACAATCTTTTTTAATATTAAATTTTAACTAAATTGTTACATTGAGGTTGCAAATGTAGTCAATTCTTTTGTTTTTTCTAATTTATTGGCATATTTTTGCGCGAAAATGTAAAACAGTATACTTAAACGACTATGAAAAGTATATATAAAATAGGATTATGGGCTGTTGCCATGCTGTTACCGTGGGTGGCAACGGCAACTCCCAACGAAGCGGCAGACTCGGTAAAAAGTGCTGTACCCATGTCGCGCATGACAGTAAGTCAGAGCACCAGCAAACCGCAGGGTATCTTGCTACAGGGCGTGGTGACCGACACCGATGACTTGCCCCTCCCCGGAGCACATATTATTATAAAGGAACTGGATCTGGCGGCCGTATCGGACATGAACGGTGAGTTCTCGGTACTGATCCCCACCACCAAGCAGGTGACCGTGGAATTTTCGTTCGTGGGCATGCAGAGCGTGGTGAAGGTTTACGACGGCAAGCAGAACCAGCTGAACCAGGTGATACGCCTCAAGGGCAGCGAGGAGTTGGAAGAGGTGGTGGTGACGGGACTCTTCGACTACAACTCGAAGACCTTTACCGGTAGCGCCGTGTCGTACACCCAGGAGGACCTGAAGTCGATCGGCAATAGCAACGTGCTGAAGATTATCCAGTCGCTCGACCCCGCCTTCATCGTGGAAAGCAACAGCATCAACGGTTCGAACCCGAACCACATGGCCGACATCACGCTGCGCGGTAACGCATCTTTTGGCGGACTGCAGGGCGAATACTCGGGTAACCCCAATGCACCGCTCTTCATTCTCGACGGATTTGAGGCTTCACAAGAGCAGATCTTCGACCTCGACATGAACCGTATCAAATCGGTGACCATCCTCAAGGACGGTGCAGCGAAGGCCATCTACGGTTCGAAGGCATCGAACGGTGTCATCGTAGTAGAGACCATACTCCCCGAGGCAGGCCGCCTGCGCGTGACCTACACGGGTGACCTCAGCGTGGAGACTCCCGACCTCACCAGCTATAACCTCACCAACGCGGCCGAGAAGCTGCAGGTGGAGCTCAATGCCGGACGCTACACCTCATCGGTGCCCTACTATCAGGCACAGCTCGACGAACAATACTATGCCATCGCGGCCAACATCGCCCGTGGCGTCGACACCTACTGGCTATCGCAACCCCTTCGTACCAGCATCGGCCAGAAGCACTCGGCCTACATCGAGGGCGGTACCGACGAGATGCGCTACTCGGCCACCGTGGGATACAACGACGTAGCCGGCGTGATGAAGCAGTCGGGCCGACGCAACGTGCAGGGCAACGTGAACCTCTCGTACCGCTACGGCAAGTGGATGTTCCGCAACTCGCTGAGCGTGACACGCAACCGCGCCGACGACAGCCCCTACGGCTCGTTCAGCGACTACGTGAGCGTGAACCCCTACTTTGCCCCCTACGACGAGAACGGCAACGTGCGCAAGGTGCTGGGATACTACACCACACCGGGTGCCAATGGTAGCGTGCTCACCTACTACAACCCGCTCTACAATGCAAGTCTGGGCACGAAGAACTTCTCCAAGTATACGGAGATTGTGGAGAACTTCTACATCGAGTTCCGCCCCATCGACGCGCTGCGCTTCACCGCCCGCTTGGGATACACTTTCAAAGACAACCGCCGCGAGGATTTCTACCCCGGCGACCATACCCGATTCAACGACTGGACCGGCGACCGCTACTTCCAGCGCGGAAGCTACACCATCACCAACGGGGAGGCCAACAACCTGAACCTCGACATCACGGGTAACTACTCGCACCAGTGGGACAAGCACCAGCTGCTGGCCAATGCGGCCTACTCGCTGCAGAGCACTAGCTCGATATCGGAGGGCATGACGGCCTGGGGATTCCTCAACAACCACGTGGACTACATCACCTTCGCCAAGCAGTATGCCGAGGGGGGCAAGCCTACAGGCTCGGAGAGCACCACCCGAAGCCTTGGTATCACCGCAGCGGCCAACTACAGCTACGACGAGCGCTACCTGCTCGACTTCAGCTTGCGCTTCAATGGTTCGTCGGTATTCGGCAACAACAACCGCTGGGGTACCTTCTGGAGTGCCGGTGCGGGATGGAACCTATACAAGGAGCGCTTCATGGACTGGGCCGACTGGCTCACACTGTGTAAGTTCCGCGTCACCTACGGACTCACCGGTAACCAGAACTTCTCGCCCTACCAGTCGAAGGCTACCTACAAGTTCTACGATAGCATCATCTACGACAACATCTCGGGTGCCTACCTCATGGGCATGCCCAACCCCAACCTGAAGTGGCAGCAGACGGGCGACTTCAACGTGGGTCTCGACCTGGGACTTTTCAGCGACGTGAACGTGCGCGTGGACCTCTATAACAGTCGAACACGCGATGCCCTCATCGCCATGTCGATACCCACCTCTACGGGTTTCACCACCTATATGGAGAACATGGGTAACGTGACCAACCGCGGTGTGGAGGCTACAGCCAACTGGCGCTTCTACCACAAGGGACAGTCGTACATGAGCCTCAGCGGTAGCCTTGGACACAACAAGAACCGCGTGACCGAGATCAGCGATGCGCTGAAGAACTACAATAGCGAGCAGGATGCCAACTCCACCAAGTCACCCATCATACGCTACGAGGAGGGACAGTCGATGACTGCCATCTGGGCCGTGCGCTCACTGGGTATCGACCCCGCCACGGGTAAGGAGATGTTCCTGAAGAAGGACGGTGTGACCACCACCTACGACTACACCACGGACGACTACATCATCGCCGGCGACAGCAATCCCCTGCTGCATGGTACCTTCGGACTCAATGGTGAGTGGAAAGGCCTCGGCCTCAGTCTGCTCTTCAGCTACCAGTGGGGAGGCGACTACTACAACCAAACGCTGGTTGACCGCGTGGAGAATGCCAACGTGGCCTACAACGTGGATAGCCGCATCTTCTCAGACACCTGGCAGAGTGCAGGCGACATTGCTAAATACAAGCACATCTCGAGCAACCCGACCACGACTTACGCATCGACCCGATTCGTGCAACGCGACAACACGCTCGACTTCACCTCGTTCTCGGCCTACTACGACTTCAAGCACTGCGACTGGCTGAAGAAGGCACACATGGAGCGCCTGCGACTGACCTTCTACCTGAACGATGTGTTCCACCTGTCGACCATCAAGACGGAGCGCGGACTCAACTATCCGTATGCCCGCACATTCTCATTCTCGCTAACCTCTACATTCTGATAAACGATGAAAAAGATACAATACATATTCTATGTGGCACTGGCGGCCGTGACGATGACCTCGTGCAACGACTGGCTTGACGTGCAACCCCACTCGCAGATTGAAGACACCGAGCTCTTCACCACCGAAAGTGGCTATAAGGAGGCATTGGCTGGCGTATATTCATCCATGGTGAGCACCTCGACCTACGCCAAGGAGATGACCTTCGGCTTCATGGGCATATTGGCACAGGAGTGGGACTACTACTCATCGGCACAATACGATGCCGTGGCTACCTACGACTACGATGCCTCGTACCCCACCAACTATATCAATGGCATCTGGAAGAACAACTACGTGAGCATCGCCAACGTAAACAACCTGCTGGCACACATCGATGACCACACAGAGGTATTCTCGACCGATAACTATGAGGTAATCAAGGGCGAGGCCCTGGCCCTGCGTGCTATGCTGCATTTCGACCTGTTGCGCTGCTTCGGTGTAAGCTATGCCGTGAACCCCTCGATGCCCTCCATTCCCTACAGTACTGCGCTGGACTACCACGTATTCCCGCAACTGAAGGTGAGCGAGGTCGCCCAGTGCATCCTGACCGACCTGAAGGAGGCCGAACTGCTGCTCCGCGAAGGCGACCCCATCGTGACCGGACGCACCATCACCGAGTTGGACGACAATGGCTACCTCATCAATCGACAGCTTCACCTCAACTACTACGCCGTAAAGGCGCTACAGGCCCGCCTGTACATGTGGATGGGGCTGTATGCCGAGGCCCTGGAGGCCGCTACCGAGGTGATCGAGAGCGAGGCCTTCTCATGGAGCACACCCGAGAACATGGAGCGTGGATATGACCGCTGCCTGGCCGATGAGCATATCTTCGCACTCAACAACCTCACCCTCAAGGCCGACATTGCCGACAACTACTTCAGCGAGAACAGCACCAACAGTTTTGCCATCAACCGCGAGCGCCTGCTCACCTACTACGACAATGCGACACAGGACTACCGCTACACCTTCCTCTTCAAGGCAGGCACGGGCACTACGTTCGAGAATCGCTACAGCACCAAGTACGACGAGTCGGCCACATCGGACAACTACTACCGTTTTAAGATGCCGCTCATGCGCTTGCCCGAGATGTATCTCATCAAGTGTGAGGCCGAGTACCGCATTGCCCCCACATCGGACGATGCGCTGAACACCCTCAACACCATGCGCACCTACCGCAACCTTACAGCCTTGCAGGAGTTGCCTGGCGATTTCTATACCGAACTCATCAACGAGTACCGACGCGAGTTCCTGGGTGAAGGCCAGCTCTTCTTCCTATACAAGCGTCTCAACCACCCCGTGATAGCCTATTCGGACATCGATCCCGTGGCCACACGCGCCTACACCTTCCCGCTACCCCTTTCAGAAATTCAGGCGGCCGAACGTGAGGATAACAGATAAGCGAACATTGGATAAAGACGAAAGATATGAAACATACGATAAAGTTTACACTCTGCTTGCTGGGCCTGATGGCTACAGCAGCGTGCCAGAAGATTGAGGTCCCCACCTACGACGTGTCGCGCACAGGACTGAATATATGGGTCGGCACATCGGCCGGTTCGATCTACGACCAGGTCGCCTACAATTTCTCATATGCCTACGAAGAGGGAACTATCACCTTCTACGCCCGCATCAATGGTATGCCGGCCGATCGTGACCGCACCTTCAAGTTGGAGCCCTATGGCGACATGCTCGACTCGGTAGCCGCCACCATACGCGCCGAGGAGTATGTGATACCGGCAGGAGCCGTACAGGGTGAATACGAGGTGCACTTCCTGTCGAAGATGCTGCCCTCGCCTACCATGTTCTCTAAAGAGGATGGAGAGATCTACTTCCGCGTGGTGCCGAGCGACGAATTCGATTTAGGTGCCGAGAACATGCAGTCGTTCAAGGTGGTACTACGCAACCGCATTGCCAAGCCCGACAATTGGGACAGCGCCAACTATCCCTTGGTGGCACTGAGCAAGTATTTCGGTTCGTATAGCCGCGTCAAGTATCAGTTTATGATTGAACACCTGGGACTCATCGACTTCATCATCTCTTACTCGGCAGCAACCGCCTATGACGAGACCACCAATACCGTATCGCCAGCCTACGCTGTATATCTGCAGCAGGTGATGCAGGAGAAACTGGCCGAGTACAACGCTACACACGACACCCCGCTCACCGATGAAAACGGAGATATTGTAATCTTTTAATGCATTGATAAGATGAAAAGACATACCTATATATATATGTGTATCGTGGCACTGATGACTATGGTGTCGTGCTACGAGGACAAGGGAAACTACGAGTACATCGAACTGGAAGAGGTGCGCATCGACACCGCAGGCACTGGCATGCAGTCGGAGTATGCCATCATGCGATACGACACGCTGCGCATAAAGCCCAACATCTACTTTGAAGGCAAGCTGGTGAACGAGCCCGAGGATGCTCCGCTTGACTACATGTGGACCATCTACAGTGCTACGACGGGCGTGGGTACCAATCGCGAAATCGACACCATAGGCTATCGCCCCATGCTCGACACCGTGATCACACGCCTTGGCGGCAACTACTATGTGCAGCTGGCCGTGACCAATCGTCACGACAACATCCGCCAGTTCTTCCGCACCCAAGTAAGCGTATCAGAGATCTTCGATGGAGGCTGGATGGTGTTCTACGAACGTGCCGACCAACCGGGCTATAGCGACCTTGCACTGATCTATAATGAGTGGGTGAAGGCCAACAGCAAGAAGAACCGCATCTACCTGAATCTCTACAGCACCAACAACGGCGAACCGCTCCCCGGCACGCCCGTACGCTGCCTCGACATCGCCGTATCGCTCACCTCGGGCAACAACTACATCGGTCTGTGCACCGACAAAACCCTCGTAGGCGTATCTGAGAATGGTTTTGAGCGCGCACTGGGATTCTCCGACTTCTTCTATCAGGCACCAGATACCGAAGCTCCCGTATGGTATGGCCAGCATGGCAGTGGTGTGATGTCGGGACAAAACTCAGAGATACTCATCAACAACGGACAGATATATACCAACACCTACTCGTTCTCGGCCACCGAAGGACGTACCACCAAGTTTGGCGTGGCCAAGAATGCCGATGAGGAGATAGGCGAACTGGCTGCATGGAATGCCGAAGTGCCCCAAACACTGAACTATGGCGTAGTGGTGTACGACCAGACCTTCCAGTGCTTCCGCTATGCCGGCTACAACTCGGCACGCCTCGAACATTTCGGAGCACAGGATCTCACCGTGGCAGCCTTTGATGTCAACAATACGGGCATGACCATGCTCATGTCTGACTGGGGCAAGGGTGCCTCATCGGGCGTATCGCTGCTTCCGCACGACTATAGCATCATGGCCAAGGACAATAGTCGTTACTTGGCAGTGACCAACTTCGCCACATCGTACCCCACCGACAACAACATCGGCGTGGCGCTATACGACCTCACCCGCAAGTGTCCCGGCATTACTGCGGCTACCAGTATGGCGGCAAGCCATGTCGGTAGCTACATCTACTACGCTTCAGGAAACAAGGTGTACAAGTATGCCTACGATGGACGCGGTCCGGCAACTGCGGCGTGGACGGCCAAGAATGCCAATGAGCAGGTGACCTGTGTGCGCATCATGAAGTACTATCATGGCACCATCTATGGCTACGGCATGGTGCCCAGCAGCGATAACCTGGTGCATATTGCCACATGGAACGAGGAGACACAGGAGGGACACCTCTACCAATACAAGATCAACTCGGCCAGTGGTGCCCTCATCGCGACCTCATGCTACGACTATGTCATCCCCGGCAAGGTGAAGGACATGGCATGGAAATTCAGTATGCAATAATCTCATTAAACAAAAAATATCTATTATGAAAAGACTGTCATCACTCATGGCCCTGCTGCTCACCGTAACAGTAATGAGCGCTCAGGGCATCGCCTTCGAACCCGAAGGAACCTTGTTGTACGAAGCTGCCATGAAGGCAAAGAAAGAGAACAAAATGGTATTTGTAGACTGCTTCACCCAATGGTGCGGTCCCTGCAAGAAGATGCTTCGCGACGTATTCCCCCAAGAGAAGGTAGGCAAGTACATGAACGCCAACTTCGTGAACATCAAAATCGATATGGAGGCTGCTTATGCCGAGGGATTGGCCAGCAACTGGCAGGTATCGGCATACCCCACCTTCATCATCTTCAATGCCGACGGCAAGGAGGTTGGCCGCTTCATGGGCGGTAGCGATGCCGACAACTTCATCAAGCGCGTAGCTGAGAAGAGTGCGATGGACGCAGGTGCCAACAGCCTTGAAGAACGCTGGAATGCAGGCGAGCGCAGCGATGCTTTCCTCAAGGAGTATCTGGCAACACTCACAGCTACCTACAAGCGCGATCAGGCCAATGTGGTAGCCGAGACATTGCTCAATGGCAAGGAGAAGACTTTTGCAGGAGACTCTGAACTGGCAGGCATCTTCATGAAAACGATCAACAACCCCTTCGCCTCATCGTTTATCTACACCGCACAACACCCCGAGGCGCTGTCGGCCGTAGTAGGTGAGCGTGCCGTAAAGATGAAGATCAAGAGCGTGCTGGGTGCCTACACAGGCCAGTTGTTGGTGAAGGAGGGCGACAAGGTGGTCATCAACGAGGGACAGTTTGCCGCTTTCCAGGCACTGCTGCGCCGCCTCAAAGTTGCCGATGCCGACCACTACCGCCTCACCGTACTCATCAACGCTGCCGAGAAGCAGGGAGACTATACCGCCTATGTGGCACACATCGAAGAATACCTGGCAACACCGGGACTCGATGCCGACGACATGACATTGGCCAACTGGGTAAAGCCCTTCTCAGCACCCGATGCCGACGAGGCTGCCAAGCAGAAGATGATACAGATATTGCGCAATCGCGTAGCCGACATCGAGGCTGGCAAGCGCCAATCACAAACAACGGTGGGCAACATGAAACTTTCACGCCCCACCGACGACCTGCTCCGCACACTTATCGGTGTACTCGAAACAGGCAAGGTGCCCGGACAGTAATCAGCGATATAACATCAGAAACGTTTAACAAATGGTGGATGAGAGAAAACTTTCATCCACCATTTTCTCTTTAAGTATTCTTTAACAAATCATTCGCACATCATTCATCATTTTTTTGTACCTTCGCGCCATGAAACGTATGCTACTCACATACTTGATGTTGCCGATGATGCTTTTCGTGCAGGCTCAGCAGCAGGGGCAGTGGGCCGACAAGGCCTTTGCCTATATCGCGCAAGATAGCCTGCGACAGGCCGAAGAGTGCTTTACCAAAGCCATAGAAAGCACCACTACAACGGCCCAGCGAGCCATGCTACTATCCAATTTAGGCACCGTACAGCGCCGTCGAGGCCGTGTGCGCGAGGCCATTGAGAGCTACACACAGGCACTCGCTCTGGCGCCGCTGGACGCAACCCTGCTCATGCATCGTGCCACAGCCTACATGGCATTGGGCAACGACGACAAAGCATACACCGACCTATGCAATGTGCTCGATAAGCAGTCTGACAATGTGGAGGCGCTCTACTACCGGGCATTCATCTATACGAACCGTCGTGAATATGGTGCGGCACGAGCCGACTACAAGCGCTTGCTTGCCATTGAGCCCGACTACAACAATGCCTTGCTTGGTTTGGCTCTGCTCGACCAGCGCGAGGGACGCCTGCAGGCTGCCGAACTACAGCTCACCGTACTCCTTGAGCGCGAGCCCGACAATGCTACCTATCTGCAGGCACGGGCCGACATTCTTGTAGAGCAACAGCTTTTCGACCTTGCCCTGCTCGACCTTGAAGCTGCCATCATGCTGGAACCTGGCGATGCGCATCTCTACGTAGCACGAGCCGAGCTGTATCTGAAGATGAAGCGCCGCACGGCAGCCAAGGCCGACCTCGACAGAGCCGTGGCATTGGGTCTGCCTCGCCGTGCTCTCGCCGAGTTGTACGCGCAGTGCGAATAAGATTTATGAGCATTTTGTTTGCAAAAGTGCGATAAAATGGCGTATTTTGCCGTCCGAAACGAGAAATACAGATAATCACAACAATAAAAATAAAAACAAACACAAATGAAGAAACCATTGACAATGTTAGCCATGGCAACCGTACTGTGTGTATCATGCAACAACGGCAAGCAAGCCGAAACGGAGGCAAAGTTTGACTATGCCAACGAAACATTTGCGGACATCCAGATGCTCCGCTACGAAGTAAAGGGATTCGAGTCGCTCACACTCGACCAAAAGAAACTGGTATACTACCTGCAAGAGGCTGCGCTGCAGGGTCGCGATATCCTATTCGACCAGAATGGCCGCCACAACCTCGTCATCCGCAAGATGTTGGAAACGGTTTACACTGATTTCCAAGGCGATAAAGCTACCGATGATTGGAACAACTTCGTCACCTATACCAAGCGCGTATGGTTCTCAAACGGAATACATCACCACTACAGTGCCGACAAGTTTGCACCGGGCTTCTCTCCTGAGTTCTTCCGCGAGGCATTGGCTTCTGTTGATGCTGCCAAGTTACCCTTGGCCGAGGGGCAGACTCTTGCAGAGCTATGCGAAGAGGTGTTCCCCGCCATCTTCGACCCCGCAGTGATGCCCAAGCGCGTAAACCAGGCCGACGGTGAGGACCTCGTGCTCACATCAGCCAGCAACTACTACGATGGCGTGACACAAGCCGAGGCCGAAGCCTTCTACAACAACCTGAAGGACCCCAAGGACGAGACTCCCGTGATGTATGGCATGAATAGCCGACTCGTGAAGGAGAATGGTAAGGTGGTAGAAAAGGTATGGCACACCGAAGGACTCTATGGCGAGGGCCTCTCCAAGGTGGTGTACTGGCTCGAGAAGGCGCTTACCGTAACCGAAAATGCAGAGCAGAAGGCCGTTATCGAGAAACTCATCAAGTACTACCGCTCAGGTAGCCTCGAGGACTTCGACGACTACTGCATCGCATGGGTAAATGATCTCGACTCACGCATCGACTTCGTGAATGGCTTCACCGAGAGCTACGGCGATCCCCTCGGTATGAAGGCTTCGTGGGAATCAATCGTTAACTTCAAGGATCTCGAAGCTACCAAGCGTACGCAGCTCATCAGCGACAATGCACAGTGGTTTGAGACCAACTCACCCGTTGACAACCGCTTTAAGAAGGAAACTGTGAAGGGCGTAAGCGCCAAGGTAATCACCGCAGCCATCCTTGCCGGTGACCTCTACCCCTCAACAGCTATCGGTATCAACCTACCCAACTCAAACTGGATTCGCAGCGTACATGGATCAAAATCAGTGACCATCGGTAACCTCACAGATGCCTATAACAAGGCTGCGCTGGGCAATGGATTCAACGAGGAGTTTGTATATAGCGACGAAGAGCGCCGCCTCATCGAGGAGTACGATGCGCTCACCGGCGACCTCCACACCGACCTCCACGAGTGTCTCGGTCATGGTTCTGGCAAGTTGCTCCCCGGTGTTGATCCCGATGCTTTGAAGGCTCACGGCTCTACGATTGAGGAGGCACGTGCCGACCTCTTCGCACTCTATTACTTGGCCGACCCCAAGATGGTGGAACTCGGACTCGTTCCCAATGCAGAGGCTTACAAGGCAGAATACTATGGTCAGATGATGAACGGACTGATGACACAGCTCGTGCGCATCGAACCGGGCGCAACCGTAGAGGAGGCCCACATGCGCGACCGTCAGCTCATTGCCCGCTGGGCCTACGAGCATGGCAAGGCCGACAACGTAGTTGAACTGGCTAAGCGTGATGGAAAGACCTACGTGAAGATCAACGACTACGATAAGCTGCGCGACCTCTTCGGCCAG
>JAZRDT010000150.1:0-11760 GCA_045660385.1 Bacteroidaceae bacterium
CAAAAATCCAGCGATGAAAGAAATCTTCGCGTTTTTCGCGAGATTCGCGTGAGTCAAAAAGAACTGCAATATGAGAAAAACGAAAAACAGACAACCAATTAACCTCGAAGACAAAGTCAAAACTTCACGTAACCGCGGATGCGTAATGAAATATCCATGGATGCGTAATGAAATATCCGCGAATATTTAATCAAATATCCACGGATACGCAAACAATTCGACAAACCGAACAGAAAAAACAGAAGGTAACAACAAGAATTATCAAGCCTATGTTAAAAATTTATCATACCTTTGACAAAGTTTTGTCGAGCCTGTGATAAAATTTTGTCAAGCCTGTAAAAAATCTTGACAAAACCATAATTATAAACTAAAATGAATATGTCTGACACGGATTATTTGAGTCTCACACAGACTCCACTTACACAGAACACGCATCGTTGCACTTGCGTGTGTCGGCTTCGCCGAGTGTTCTCTTGGTCTCACGCAGACTACGCAAAATTCGCAGACTTGCGAGTCGCTTCGCTCTCGCTTGTCGGCTTGCCGAGTGCTTACGTACCGGAGGCACATACGAGCGATAGCGATGTATGCTTCTGCGAAAGTCTGCGGAGTCTGTGTGAGACAAAAAACGCGATGAAAGAACCTCGCGTGAAACAATGAAAAACTTATAATTCCGTAGCGTAGCGAGAGCAATATATGCTTGCATAATATTGCCGAGCAAACAAGGAATCTTAAAATTTATAAACTGAAAAGCCATTATGCTATTACACTACATCAAAATAGCCCTGCGCAACCTGCGCAAATACCCTGCGCAAACCGCCATCTCCGTGCTCGGCCTCGCCGCCGGCTTCGTCTGCCTCTCGCTCTCCGCCCTGTGGATGCACTACGAGAACACCTACGACACCATGCATAAGGACTATGAGCGGATATATACATTGCAAGATGTAGATGCTGCGAAATCTACAAGAGGCGGAATGACATTGATGGCATGGTATGGATTGTACGAGGCTTTTGCAACAGACTTTCCCGAAGTCGAAGCTGCTACATCCTGTGTTTTTCAAAACAAGACTTTCTCGGTAAATGGGTGGCCAGCGCGAATAATTGGCATTGACAGCACATTTGTCCGAGTGTTCGACTTGCAGTTAGTGGATGGAGACTATAACTTTCTACAGAACAGTCATAAGATTGCACTCAATGAACGGATAGTACGCCATATCTTTCCTGATGAGGAAAAGGTGGTAGGAAAACATGTGGATTTCCTTGGAGAGAAACGAGAGGTGGGTGCTGTGGTTCGCGACTATGGTGCGCATAGCATATTTCAATTTGATGTACTTGTACAACGGCAACCTCTAACCAAATACAATTTACCAACAATATTTGCCAAATTGCATGCAACGGCTGATGTAGAAGCGTTCGCGGATAAGATATTCACTCCCGATTCATGGACACGGCAGAAGGGGGAATACATAGAGGGGACCCGTACCTATCCGTTAACTTATGCACATCGCGTAGGCGGAAGGGGACGTAACCTGAATTATATCCACTTGCAGGCATTTACGCTATGTAGCCTATTGCTCACAATGTGCGCATTGCTCAACTTCCTTTTACTGTACCTCATGCGACTACGCGGAAAGGCACGCGACATGGCATTGCGCATTGTCAATGGAGCTACACGCAACAGCCTACAACTGATGTTTATGATAGAAGTCTTCATCATACTTTCTATTGCTATGATGTTCGGTTTGTTGGGAGTGGAATGGTTACAAGCTCCTTTTGCACGTTTTGCCAACATAGATGAACCGCAAAACTTTCTGTTAGGCCAAGCACTTATATTACTCCCCATTATTGTGCTCGTATGTCTGGGCATGAGCAGTATACCTGTAGCCATTGTACGTCGCAATACGTTGCGTAGCAACTTGAATCAGTCAGACAAAGGGAAGTATCAGCGTAGCGTCTCCATTGGCTTTCAACTTGTAGCCGCAATTCTCCTCATGTATTGCACAATAGTGATGATACGGCAACTGCACTTTATGCGCAATAGTGATTATGGATACAATATAAAGAATAAGGCATTGCTGTATGTGCGTACCACAGAATCGCTTAGTCCGCGCGAAGAAATGGTTGCCAACGGGCAAGGTACAATGGAACTGCGTGCCGCTATAGCACAAAAGTTGCATGGTATGCCAATGGTAACGCATGTGTTGGAGTACGACTATGATTTTAATGCTGCTGGCGCTTACTCGGCCATGAGTGTGAGTGCAGCACCCAACACCGAAAGTGTTACTGTTTACAATTATGTAGGAACCAGAGATATAGCCCATCCATCCTATGGGTTTACAGTAGTGGAGGGAGAATTACCGAACAAAGAGACTTGGAATAAAAATGAAATCATTGTTACTGAAGGTGTGTCTCGTGCTTTAGGATGGGATACTGCTGTGGGGCGTATGCTCTATGATGATTGGGGAAACACCTATACCATAGTGGCGGTGATTAAAGATATATATAACGGGTCTCTTTCTGATGAGTCTCAATTGATGCTCTTTACCAAGAGTATTCATGGAGGACATATCAACTACGTAGTCATCGTACATCAGCCTGGTATGCGTAATGAACTATCCAAAGCAGTAGGAACGATGATGAAGGAGCAATACCCCAACGTACAATACCAGCTTCAATTTACCGAAGATATACTTGCTGACAAAATGAAAAGTGAAACCAACCTCACACTTATCCTCGGCATCATCGCCACCGTCTGCATCCTCGTGGCCGTATTTGGCGTCTACTCCATCGTGACGCTTGCCTGTGCCCAAAGGCGCAAGGAGATAGCCCTGCGCAAGATTCACGGTGCCACGCTGGCGGATATCCTCTCCATATTTATAAAGGAGTACGGACTCATCGTCCTTGCCGCCTCGGCCGTTGCCTTCCCCATAGGCTATATGATAATGAAGGAGTGGGTGGCGCAATACGTGAAGCAAGCGCCCATCGCCTGGTGGATATACGCCGTCATCCTCCTCGCCATCGTCCTGCTCATCGCCCTCTCGGTAGGCTCGCGCGTATGGCGCACCGCACGAGAGAATCCGGCGGAGGTGATTAAGAGTGGAAATTAGGAAAACAAAATAATTCAACTTACCTATTCATGTAAATAAATAGATAGAAATTATAGGATAATTTACAAAAACTATTGCTAACTTTGCGGTAAGCAAACAAAGAACGTATGAATATCCAACAATTAGAGTACATCGTGGCGCTCGACAAGCACCGCCACTTTCAAAGAGCCGCCGAAGCATGCGGAGTGAGCCAGCCCACACTGAGCGCACTGATTCAAAAATTAGAGGAGGAGCTCGACCTTACCCTCTTCGACCGCAAGAGCCACCCTATCAGCACCACGGAAAGTGGACGCGCTGTGGTAGATCAGGCACGCGTAGTGCTGTACCACATAGCCCAACTAAAGGAGATGACACGCTCAGAGAAGGAGTTGGACCGTGGCACCATTCGCATAGGAGTAATCCCCACGGTGGCTCCTTATATATTGCCGCGCCTGTTCAAACAGATGCAACAGATGTTTCCACAGATTGAACTGCGCGCTTTCGAACTGCGCACGGCAGTCATCATAGAGCAGCTGCGCAAAGCTGAACTCGACATGGCCATATTGGCAACACCCTTAGAGCAACCGGATTTCTTGGAGATTCCTTTGTACTATGAAAAGTTTGCAGCCTACGTATCGCCTGCAGAGGAACTATTTAATAAGGATGAAATTGCCGCACACGAAATGCCTACCGAACATCTGTGGGTACTGAAGGAGGGACACTGCATGAGAAACCAGGTGTTCAACTTCTGCCAAACACAATCGGCCTACTCCACCACATACGAAGCGGGCAGCATTGACACACTCATCAAAATCGTAGACGAAAATGGCGGCTATACCGTGATACCCGAGTTGCACCTCCCCTTATTGCACGATGACCAACAACGTCATGTCCGACATTTGGCTGCACCCACTCCGGTGAGAGAAATTTCACTTGTAATACGTCAGGATTATGTACGAGAACGCATGATAAATTCCGTGGCCGATGCCGTCAAAGCAATCATTCCTGAGGAAATGCTGAACACGCGATTAAAAAAATTCGCTATTAAGTTATAAGACAATGCGTTAAACTTATTTTGTTGAATAGTTTTACTCGCAATCACTACATTCATTTTTGTACAATGTCACCATGAAATCAGCAACAAAAATTGAAGAAGGATTCGTACAGAAACACCGTATAGAACTGAATGTATATACACGAGTCTCCGAAGGGTGAAATTGTACAAATACAAACTTCTGCTGAACTCTCAATAAAACATAAAAGGCGCTCTTTCGAGCGCCTTTTAGTATACAATAATACACGTGCTTTAGGGTGTAGGATATGCTTTGATAATGCCATCGAGATACTCGACACGCTTGATAAGCCACTCGTGCATTGCCTCAACATCAGACTTATGTGACTTACCTTGAATGGGCCAACGCATAAATTCACGCATGATAGTCCCTTGATTCAGTTCTTCGAGATATAGTTCTAACTCGGCCCAATTTCTATCTATAAGTTCGCCTTTCATCGCCTTCCACTCCTCCTTAAATAACGTCACAAAACCATGACTTCCGAAGAGACGGGTGAAGAAGGGGTTTATGTTACTATCGTAGCAGCCACGATGACGGTAGGGATCAGTGCCCAACACCAATTCCTTGTAGCTATGAAAATAGTTATGTCCGGTCATCATAGTACCCCAGTCAAAGTCGTAACCGGCATCAAAGTCCCACAAAGGTCCCATAGTCCACTTACCATCGACATCTTTATGTATATATACGCTACGAGGGGCACAGAGTTCAACATTAACCACCAACTCCTGCAGAATAAGATAGCGTACATACATGCGCATATCCATCAGCTTGTTGGACTGAGAGAAACTCTTGTTATTGATAGCTGTCTCAAGTTGAGCAAACTCCTTCTTGATTGAATCAATAAGCTCCGAAGTAAGCATATCCTCATCAGGATGCTTGATGCAAATAGGAAGTCCAAACACCTCTGAATAGAAATTGTTTGTAGCTTCCGGTGAGAGACCGGGACCATCATCAAGGTCGATTCCTAAAAGGATACCGCGCTCCTCATCCACATTAACGCGATGCTCGCCCTGCTCAACCTGTTCTGTGAGCTGATACAGACCAATATACTCGCCATTAAGGAACACCTCTGTGTAACGGGTATGGTTTGTATAGGGCATCTCCAACCAATGACCAGCCTCAAAAATGAAGGTATTCATCAGGTCGGTCACATCACGATAGTTGGCCAAAAGCACCCAATCACGATTTTCGCCTAAACCAAGGATAGGAGATGAATCATCAAGTTTGATGCGATAGGGTTTCTTGTCGTACCACTCCCACGTACTGTTTCCACGACCGCGGATCTTAGCCTTACCGGAATAGTGAGGAAAACTTCCACGACCATTGATGGAAATGTAGCAACGCACATACTCTTCTTTTGAGGTAATCTTGGAGCCATCGTTGGTAGTAATATACATCTGGAACACCTTGTAGGGATTGCCGGTGAGTTCTGTTGGGGCATCCTTAAAGCTAATGGTATCAATCTCAGATGCAACGAAAGGAACAATCACCCCACCCTGCACATTGGCCTGCAGATGTGACTGTGTGGAATTGAAATTGAAGTAGTTGACATCGTTGACAGATAGGGGGAACTCCCAACTGTTACTATACGAACGCGTATGTACATGAATATTGTCCTGCGCTATGCCCACACTCACCATAGAGAGCAGCATACTTAGCATGAAAGTTTTATTGATAATACCACGCATACCGATTACTTCTTAAAGATGGTGAATGACTGGGTGCCACAACGGACAACATAGCTGCCCTTGGGAAGTGTCACGAGATTGACTTGCTGAGACTCACTGGTGGCGCACACGTCGACCTGCTGTACAGTGCCCTTCATGTCATATACCTGTACAGGCTCTATTGACATAATCGTGAGCACCATGCCATCGGGTGAGAGCAGCGGGGCAACCTCTACCGTCTCGATATCCGAGGGATCGTCAACCACAGCAAACTGAGCGATACTGCTGAACACAAACTTACGGGTGGTTATACGCATCGAACCATTTTCAAAACGTATAACAGGCTTGTAATCAGCAAAACTATAATACACCTTCGTGCCATTGGTCAGTTCGATCATCAAACGCTTGGCTGGCAAGGCCGAGATGCTGACTATAGCAAGCAACAGGGACAAGAATAAGCGACGTTTCATTAGAGTTGTAAATCCGTTATATGGTTACTTCTTTTATATAGCCTACTCCACTACAGTCCCCTTGAAGGTTACCTCATAGGGATACTGGCGATTCTTTTCCCGATTATGCCATGTAAGCATCTTATGTTCCTGTGGAGCACCCATCACCACGAGATACAACGCGCTAATTTCCTGACCACGAGGCATTTTCATTACAGCCTTACCGTTGCTGACGGGCTCACCATAATGCGCCATACCATCAGCAGTTACAGCTACAAAGCCATAACGTAACGTAGCATCTGAGGTAACATTGGCAACAACCTTTCGTCCCGATTTGACAGGCTGGAGACGTATGGCATTGAAACCATAGTCCTCAGGAATCACCTCTTCAGAAGGCGCATAAACGCCCTTACCCAGCGACTTCATGGGCGTATCAAAGGTGCAAGCATAGCGGCGGGTCTCGTCCCAAGCATGACCAAGATCGAGGTTAACAATATGCTGGCAGGCATCTATCATTTCATCGTTGAACTGTTGCTGAGTGAGCCCATATAGACGCTGATAGGTAATGACAGGATCTTCGCCACGCTTGCCATTGCGATAGAGGTCGGCAATGCAGGTGTTGCCGCGCTTGTTGGCCCAATACTGCAACACATAGGGCGAACGATAGATGTTTTCGCCATCAAGGTAGGCTTTATGGATGGCTTTGCTATAGGCTTCGAAGTGATAGTTCTCATCGGTAAGCCAATCGGGATTGACATGCCACAGCATCCACTGACTGGTCATCTCATAGAACCCAGAACCACCCCAGGCCGCGCTCAGACTATCGGCCGGAATCTGCAACTGGAACGAATGGCCCAGTTCATGGGCTATGCAGTTGAGTTTGCGATCCTGAATACGGTTAGGCGCTACCCATAGGGCTCCGATAAAGTTGTCGTAGGTACCACCATAGGCAGTACCGTCAAGCGAATAGTTGACCATTACCATCATCTTGTACCTCTCGGCCTTGGAACCCGGCAAGGTAAAGCGCAGCGAGTCACGGAAGTAGGCATAGAAGGTCTCAACACGCTGCAGCAAATTGTCAAGGTCGAAAGACATGGATTTCCCTTCGAGCGTGGGCGGATTGCTGAGGTCGTCGCCAAAGCCCTTCTCCCAAAACACAATGATGTTGTCGGTCTGCACCGAACGCTGCCAACACCAGCGACTATTGCTATCGTTAAGATCGTAGCAACGGAGCGAATCGGGCAAGAACACCTGCTTCTGGGCATAACCCATTGTTGCCAATGAAACAAGCGCACACCATAGGATATATACTTTCTTCATTATCATATTACTTAAGGGTAGTACCTTCAATCTTTATCTGATAGGGAAGCTGATGGTCGGTTGTCTCCTTATCGTCCCACGGACACTGGAAATACTTGGTGGGAGCACCTTGCACCACTACCCAAAGGTTGCGGAATTTATCAGCTATGGTGAATGTGGCTGTGCCTTCAGTATCAGGAGTAGCCAAATTCATGTCGCCATAAACGCGTGTACCATCAGTCTTGACTCCTACAAAGCCGTAGGCCAACTGTTCATGACCAGCCACAGAGGTGTTGTTGTAATTCTTTACAGTACCCACCTTGTTGCCATCGCCATCAACCTGTGTACCTGCATCGCCACTTGCCAATGCAGAACCTGCTGCGAGAGGTCGGATCGACACCTTCACCTCAGTGCCCACTTCGGGAACATTCAAGGGTATTGCATTGAAGCCTGTAGGCTGGGGACATTTGGAATAGGCAATCTGCTTCCATCCATCGGCTACATTGATCAACGACACTGAGTAGCGAGAATAGCGCGTACCGACATAGCTGCGTACATGATCATAATCGAAGGTCGTGGTCTTCTGCGCATATTCGAAGTACTGACGCATCAGTTCCTCATAATCATTGCCGCAGAAGAGACGCATATAGGCCTGTGAAGCATCCTCGGGATAGTAGCTTTCGTTCCAAATGCGTCCAAGTGCGGTGATGCCGTTCTTCTCGGTCCAATAGAATTGGAGCCAATAGCTGGCATAGCGCATCCACTCATGTTCAAAATGACGATGGTGATTCTTCATCCACACATCGAAATGATAGCTATTGATAGCCTCAGAGGGGTAGTCCTGATAAGACTGCCACTGGGCGCACTGTTCCCAAAAACCGCAACCGCCATTGCTACCGGGATAGCCATAACGGAAGCCGGAACGGAAGTCATTAGCTTTGCCACGATAGATGTTGTCGCAATAGGTCTGATACTGGAATGAGTGACCGATCTCGTGAGCAATGGTAGAACCCACAGGCTGACAAGTACTGGGGTTAACCCATAGAGCACCAATCGTATTGTCGTAACCTGAACCGGTAGCAAGCCAATCGGTCTGATAGAACAGATAAATCATCATCTTATACTTATCAAGTTGCGACTTGCCCTGCTTGGTAACCACCATACCCAGTTTATTAACGTTGGTCTCGTAGAACTTCTCTGCCTTCTTGAGCAGGTCGTCGATATCGACACGCATATTGGCTGGAACAGAAGAGGCATTGGGATTGTCGCCAAAGCGGCTATCCCAGAACACCACGAAGTGCTCAGACTCCTTGCTATGCTTGAACGACCACTTGGCATCGGGCTTGGTATAGTCGTTGTTATAGCTATTATCCGAGGTGCGGGGCTTCCACAACACAAGACCGGGATCGCCCACCACCAGCGCAGCGCCTTCAGAACCTGTCATACCCGACAGACGGTAGTCAGAATAACCATTAGCCAAAGAAGCTGAGTAACGGCGGATAACGGGCATTGTACCACGGGCACGGAACTCAATAGAGTCGTACTCGGAGATATCCATCAAGAACTTGTTCTCCTTGAAGCGATCGTCGTATCGTACCCAAAGCGAATCCTGGGCATACATGCCAAGGGTACTCGATATCATGATTAGAAAAGCAAAAATCTTTGTCTTCATAGCAAAATTCCTTTATATGTTAATTATTTCACGACAACCTTCTTGCCGTTCATGATATACATTCCCTTGGGAAGGCCCTCGGTACTAGCAGTTTGCTTACGTATCAAACGGCCATCCATACCGTAGATATCGCCTACGATGGGCTGCTGCTCCACGTCATCGATATCGTCCACAATCTCTGTATCGATATAGAAACGAATCTCCTTCACACGAGAAAGTGTCAGCGAGCGGTCTGCAATAACCAACCGACTCTCGCTCATATACAATTTAGGGCCCCAAAAATCATCGGCATCATACAACGACGCTGCCACCTCCTGACCTGTCGTAAGTACGGCACTCATCTGAAGCACCTTTACCTCTTCCTGAGCCCATGCAGATAGCGAACAGGCTGCAAGACAAAATATAGTAAATAGGATTTTCTTCATGTTCTTCAGTATTTTTTTATTCTTCTATGTTTGTAATTCATTCAAAAAAATGATCGCACCTATGAAACGCGGTTTCACAGGTGCGACAATCTGTCAATAGTTGACACCCAATTCGCCGTTCCAACTGATATACCAGTTGTTCACATCAGTGAGGTCTTTGGTTATGAATGAGCGCATGTCCTCTGTTCGTGAAGCTCCACGACGTGCATACACATGATCTGCCAGGTATGTAGGTTCACCACGACGTAAGGCTACGCGCATGAGGTCATAATAGCGATGTCCCTCGAAGGCAAACTCCAAAGCCTCCTCATCCATGATGAGATCCTCAACAGCTTGAATCTGATAGGCCAAGCGAGCCTCAGCGTTAAGCGTTGAGTCATCAGGGAATACATAGTACTCGTTATACTCCGTCCAGCCCGAGCCATTGGAGTGAATACCATACGTATTCTCATCAGCACCCTCAGCCTTGGTGCGAAGCACATACTGGTTATTGGGGAAGTTAAACTGGCGGAGCCACGCAGCATCGGCCTCAGAATAGAAAGGTATAACTTCATTCTCAATAACAGAATTATTGACACCCGACTGCAATATCTTGAAGGCAAAACGAGGATAACCTGCACGGTTGAGGGCCTCTGCTAAGCGCAAGTAAACCATGGTGCGACGATAGAGACGCACATTGCGTGAGGTATACTTTGAGTTCGACACCATCTTGACACCCGAACCCATTGCACCATTAACACCTTCACGCTCGGTCCAGTTACTTGACAAGCGAAGATCGCCTCTATCTAAGCCCTCCAATGTTTGGGGCGGATATAGGATGTTTGACGCTGAGGTAAGATGACAATATACCTGCGCAGCTGAGAGGTCGCGCAATTTTTGCGAAGCGGCAATAGAGGCCACATTATCGTTGTTCTGATTAGAGTTGAAGTAGTCGTTCAAACGGCTATACTGACTCTCAGAAGGAATAGAGTCGCCAGGGAACATGGTCACTAGCTCAGTCTGTGCATTGTAGGTCTCACCTGAGCCAACTGACATGCGTGTTTTCATCTCCCAACGCAAATCATCGGCACTCCACCTGGTAAAGTTGGTATTGATAGGTGCACCTACATTAGCGCCATTGCGGGTGTTGAGGTAGTTATAGTAATTCATAGCAGCCTCCTTGTAGTTGCCAGCCCAGAGATTGAGATCACCCAACAATACGTAGATGGGGAAGTAGAAGAGACGTGAGTCGGTATTACGGATGGTACCATAGCCAGGCATCTCGATAGTTTCCAAACCCTGCAAGTCATCAATGAAATACTCGCAAATCTCTTGAATTCCCATCTTCGGGTAGTCGCGTTCTGCCTCCTCTTGTGTCAAGATGGGCTCAGTCACCAAAGGTACCCTACCATAGTTGAGCGCCAACTGCAGATAGGTCCACGCACGATAACCCTTGATTACAGCATATTCTTTACGGAAGACATACTCGTTGCGATTATTCTTCATGTCGATATCGACATTTGCCAAGAAGTAGTTACAGTTGTTGATGACAGCGTAGTAGTCGTGCGGAGCATTGTACTGGTTATTGTCGCTCACATTAAACATGGCAATCTCCAGCAAGTCTGAATTTGCCCCCTCGGTTACATCTGAGAGGTCACCACGAAGTTCACCCAATAGGATGGTTCTATCTGACAGGCTCTGCAATTTATTGATGACGCCCACTACAGAATAGAGCGTATCGCTGGGATTGTCGAGCGTGCTATCAGAGAAATATGATGACTTGGGATTCAAGAAGTCTTCACAACTCGTCATCGGCAAAAGTATCAGCGCAGAGAGCAAACCTACGAGGAGGCTTCTGCCCGGTTTTGACTGTATATGGAATGAATGTTTCATACTATAATATATATGGGATTAGAGGTTAATTTTAATACCTGCAACAAAACTACGACTCTGTGCCAACTGACCAAGGTCGATACCCTGTCCTATCACATTGGAGGTAGCAGAGAACTCGGGGTCGCTTCCCAGATAGTTGGATAGGGTGAATACATTGTTTGCCTGCACCCAGAACTGGAAACCTTGGATGAACGTAGAGTTCACGGGCAACTTATAACTG
>JAZRDT010000151.1:0-6361 GCA_045660385.1 Bacteroidaceae bacterium
TGGAAGGCCCATTCGCCCTCGGCATTCTGTGTGGCATAGGGGTAGAGGGCGGACAGGGCGTAGGTATGCTGATAGGCAAAGGCTGGCATGTGGTTGATGTAGGCGGCCATGCCTTCACGTGAACGCTGAGAGCGGAAGGCCATGTTCTCGCTACGCTTGGCTTGTAGGAGGATGGCGAGTCCGCGGGTCGAGTAGGAACCCGAGAGCATCAGCGCCTCACCCGTATTATATATATAGCCATTGTCGAACGAGGGATCCTGTCCCTTGCGTGCATACTCGGCCAAGAGGCTGTAGTCGCCCATCTGGAAGCGTGAGCGCACATCGAAGGCCGCCACGTTGTGAGGAAGATTGAGTTTGTAGTTGGTGCCGGGGATGATGACATCCTCGTCGGCCTCGTGCTTCATAACGTACGATCCGCCCACCATCCAGGTGATGCCACGCTCCTGCATAGCGGTGCTGTAGTGGTCGATGTTCATCTCCACATCGGTGCCGCCCACCCATGCCTTCGTGTTCCAGTCCCAATAGGTACGCTGCACGCCACCCAGCACCTTCCACTGCACGCCAGGGATGGCGGTGAGGTGAAGGCGGGCACCACGCAAGGCATTGTCGATGCCGAGGCTACGCTCCTCATAAGTGCGGAAGATGAAGCCACTGCCAAACTGGTCGTACATATCAC
The DNA here is from genome assembly GCA_045660385.1 of Bacteroidaceae bacterium. Classification (GTDB taxonomy): domain Bacteria; phylum Bacteroidota; class Bacteroidia; order Bacteroidales; family Bacteroidaceae; genus UBA1189. The sequence goes on from JAZRDT010000151.1 coordinate 677, forward strand.
CCACGGTGAGTTCGGCCCCATTCAGTTTACCCTTCACGTAAATATGAGGTATGCCCCACCCCTTAAACTCCGGTTCGAAACCAGGCAGAGGGAATTGGGTAAACTCGAGGCGAGCGCCAGCATCAACATATCGGCTCATCATGTAGAGGTCGGCATAGGTGTTGGTCAACCACCAGTTTTCATAGGGTTCCTCTCTGATTTCCAAATCTTTATGAGGAAATAAGAAATCACTCTGCACGCTACCATGCAGAGTTACCTTCTGCGATTCATCGCCAAGATCCTGTGCCGTCATTGTAAACGGCGACAGTCCTGCCAAAGCGAGGACTGTCAGTAGTATTCGGTGTTTCACGTGTAGAAATAAGATGTTCTTGCAGAATTAACTTTCAACTTTCAACTTTGACTAAATTCCCGCTCACTCGCTCACTCGCAACTTTCAATTTTCAATTGTCAATTGTCAATTAGTTCTCTCACCTTCTCGATAAGATGTTCTTCCGATCCGTCGGTATATCCGCTACGTGAGTCGGCAATCTTGCCCTTGCCATCGATGACAAACACGTGGGGAATGGTCTGTACGCCCATAGCACGGCGGAAGTCGCCGTTGGGGTCGAGCAGCACCTCGTATTCCCAGCCATTGCCATCGACGAGGGGCTTCACCTTATTGATGTTCTGTGCCTGGTCGATGGATACGCAGATGACCTTCACGCCCGTCTCGTCCTGCCAGTCGGCATACACCTCGTGGATGGCATTGAGTTCGCGGTTACAAGGCTTGCACCATGTAGCGAAGAAACTGATGATGAAGGGCTTACCGTCGTTGCTGAGTTTGGCGGTATTGACAGTCTTTCCCTTGAGGTCTTTGAGTTGCACCGAGGGGAGCTGGGCCTGTGCCACGATGCTCGTCATGAGCAACAGGGCGAGGAGGATGAGTTTGTTTGCTTTCATATTCATTTGAATCTTTGCGACAAAAGTACAACATTTTTTTGATAATCCTTACAGGATTGTAAGTTTTGAATGTTTTTGGAAAGATTTTGTAAAAGAATCATTATCTTTGCACCTTATACGATTAGAACAATAAATATAAAAATACAGAATGAAAAGATTGTTATTAGCAGTGATACTATGCATGGGTATGCTCAGCATGTGGGCGGTGCCAGCCAAACGTATCACGATGGAGGTAAAACAGCCCGATGGCACCCTGCTGACGGTAACCCAGCAGGGCGATGAATTTTTTAGTTTTTTTGTAACCGACGACCTCATCCCCGTGCTCCGCAAGGAGAATGCATATTTCTATGCCCACTTGGAGAATGGCGCCATAGCTCCCTCAAAGCATCTGGCACACAACGTCGCTGAGCGCACATTGGATGAGCAACAGGTAGTGGCCCAACTTCCTCGCATGGAAGAGATGGCAACGGCGATAAGCCAACGCGTGAATGCGATGCGCAGTAGCAGAGTATATCGCGAGACTGAGGTGCCCACTATGGGTGAGATACACGTTCCCGTTATCCTTGTTGAATATGCTGACGTGAAGCTCTCTCTCGACGATGCAAAGACAAGTTTCGACAAGCAGTTCAACGGCGACGACTACAAAGATGCCGGTGGCTATGGTAGCGTGAAGGAGTATTTCGAGGATCAGTCCGACGGACAATTTATCCCCAGATTCGACATCATCGGTCCGGTGACTCTGAGTAAGAAAAGAGACTACTATGGTGGCAACAACGGCGACGATATCGACCCGAATGCACGTGATATGATAACAGAGGCATGCAACCAGGCCGACGAAAGCACCGATTTCTCAAAATACGACAACAACGGCGACGGCTATGTCGACTTCCTGTATGTCATCTATGCCGGCTATGGCGAAAGTGCCAACTCATCGGTGCTCGCCAACACCGTATGGCCCCACAAGTCAAACCTGATTCATCCGATGACTTTGGATGGAGTTCAGGTGAGTTTGTATGCCTGCAGCAATGAGCTGGACGGCTACGAGGGAGCCAACATTGATGGTATCGGTACCGTGTGTCATGAATTTTCTCACTGCCTGGGCCTCCCCGACTTCTATGCAACCAACTATGCTACAGGAGCCTTCGGTATGGATAATTGGAGCGTGCTGCACTCAGGAAACTACAACAACGGCAGCCACACTCCTTGCGGATACACAGGCTACGAGAAGGACTTCCTCGGTTGGAAGAAGCTGATCGTACTTGACGAACCTACCGACATCGTCCTCAAGCCTATGAGCGAGGGCGGCGATGCGTATAAAATCATCAACGACGCCAATCCCAACGAGTATTACATCATCGAGAACCACAAGAAATCCAAATGGGATAGCCACATCCCCGCCGAGGGCATGCTTGTGATTCATGTCGATTATCTGGAGTCGGCTTGGCAAAACAACACCGTCAACAATGAGCCTTCACATCAGCGAATGACCATCATCCCTGCCGACAACAAGTTGACCAGTTCTTCGCTGAGTGGCGACGTTTATCCCGGTTCGGCCAAGAACACCGAACTGACATCAACCAGTACCCCCGCGGCCGAGGTTTATGTAGGCGGATTTATGGGTAAGGACCTCACCAACATCACGAAGAAGGACGACGACGTTACACTGTCGTTCATGAAGGGCGCTCTGTTGGTACCGAAGCTCAATGAAGCCACCGATATCACAGCCACAGGTTTCTCTATCGCATGGGATCAGGTTCCAGGCATCAAAGAATATGAGGTACAACTCGATGTATTGGAAGAGAACCCCTACATGTTGGACGAGGACTTCAACAAGGTAACAAAGACCAGTACGGATATCGGTGCTGTGATGGACAAGTATACCAACCGCCTGGGTTGGGCTGGCGAAGGCGTCTATGGCCTTGATGGTGCCATCCGTATCGGACAGGCCAACAAGGAGGGCTACCTCTTTTCACCTACCATCGCTTGCGACTCTACCCACTACACCATCTTCTTCAGTGTGCGCAAGAACGAAGCAGCCACCAATGATGTATACATGATTCTGGCTGTGGGCGACCAAGCCTGGGGCAACAGTTTGGTGGGATACGGATTGACCATCGACAACGACGAGTGGGCGGCCTACTATGTTGTGCTCGACACCATTGGCGACAACACGTTCCTCTATATCGATACGCGTGACAATGAGCAGACCACAGGTAAAGAATCGATGTGTGTAGAGCTCGACGACATCTACATCCTCCCTGGCGACTATAGAAAGCAAGACCCCAACTACGGAGCACCTGCCAAGGACACACAGTATGCCCTCTGCAAAGAGAAGGCAATGCCCTATCAGGCCCAGGCAATCGCAGTACCCGCTACACGCCAGACCATGATGAGAGAGGGAGAAAACAGTGCCGACCGACGCTATTATGCCAATACAGTATACACCGAGCGTACAGCCGACCTCAACTTCCGCTTCGACAACCTCGATGGTGCACTCTATCGTGCTTCAGTTCGTAGCGTGCGCGATAGCGTATATTCACGTTACTCTAACACTGTAGATGTAGAGATTGTCGACAGCATGCTCCCCCAACTCGAACTGACGATTGATGCCGAAATGAACAACGACAGCCTCTACCTCACCGTGGAGGATGCCGATGCCACCATATACTATACCCTCGACGGCACCATCCCCACAGCCTATAGCAACCAGTACACCGGCCCCCTGGCATTGAAGGAGAAGAGCACGCTCAACCTGATGGCCCGCAAGGAGGGTTACCGTCGTACCGACTACTTTGCTTACAGCAACTGGTTTGAGCACGAGGGCTTCACCTACCGCATCCAATCGACCTTGTCGCCGAAAGTTGCCCTTACCGAAGCGATGGGTGGCAACGACGGAAGCAGCTATGCCGGTCACATCGTGATAGACAACGAGGTATACATCGACTCACTCGTATATGCATTGTCCGGTATTGACGACGCGACTTTCCGCAATGCCACAGCGTTACGCAGTGTAACCATTGCCTGCGATACGATAGAGCATGTGGGTAGTGAGCTGTTCCATGGATGTAACGGACTGATTGCCGTGATGTGGGACATTGCACAGCCCATCACCGCCGCGATGTTTGACGCCAACAGCTACCACAACCTCTTGGTATATGCACCTGCCGGCACAGCGTTCTCGCATCCGCTCATCGACGAGGGCCGTATGGCACTGATCGTTGACGGACAGGCAGGTACTTTGCACCTCAACGCAAGAAAATCATTCTACTGTCCCCGTCCGTTCGTTGCCGAGGAGGTGTCGTACGAACGCACCTTCACCCAAACAACCGGTAAGGGCGAGTCGGCCGGATGGGAAACCATCGCATTGCCCTTCGATGTGGAGAAGTTCGACCACGCGGGCAAGGGCGAGATCGCACCCTTCGGTACCACCGCCACCTATAATTTCTGGTTGGCCGAACTCACCGACAAGGGATTCCAACAAGCGACAACCCTCCGCGCCAACCAAGCCTACATCATCGCTATGCCCAACCACAGCGAGTATGGCAACAACACGCTGAATGGTTCAGTAACCTTCTCGGCAAGCCAGGCAACCATCCACGCCACCGACGAGGTTATCGTATCTGAAGGTGCAGAACTGACGTTGATACCTACCTACGAACCAATTGCAGCCAGTGACGATGTATATGCTCTCAATATCGGTGCCGCCTATGGCAACAACAAAGCCGGTAGCATCTTCATGTCTGGCCGATACGCCACTAACCCCTTCTATGCATACGGTTTGCCCGCAACAGGCACACAGGCCGCCCCCTACTATCGCATCCACACGCAGCCCGATGTAGAAGAAAGCGTAGTGAGCGAGTTTGCCGTAGAGTCAAAAGATGGCGTACTATACATCACGATGCCCGAGGCGCAGACAGTGGTAGTGTACGACATGACCGGCCGTCAAGTTTGTCGCGTAGCATGTGAGACTGGCATCAATGCCATCACCCACCTGCAGCCAGGCATCTATATGGTAGAGAAAACTAAAGTTTATGTTGAACGTTAATGAATCTATTTAACTATATGAAGAAGTTCTTATTCTCTCTTTTCGTTGCAAGCCTTTTGGTTGCTTGTGAGAAGGAGGTGATGCCCGTTCTCGGAACCTTATCGGTAACTATCGACGAGAACCACCCCGAAATAGTCACATGCTCCGTAGAGGTAACCGAAGGTTCGGTAGCCGAATGTGGATTCTACTTCGATAAGTCCAAGAACAAGGTAACAGGAGACAAAGCAGCCAAAGTAGCCGGCAGCTACGTAGCCCCCACCATTCAAGGAGAGATCAAAGGTCTTACCGCCAACGAGACCTATTACATCAAGGCTTATGCCATCAATGAAGAGGGTGTAGGCTACTCAGAGACAGTAAAGATCAAGACTGCAGCCTGCAAGCCCGGAGCAGATGATAACCTTCATCCTGGAACATTGAAATAAGCAATGAAAGAATTTGTAATATCCCAATCCAAGACCGAGCGCGCCGTGCTCGTGGGCCTCATCACACAGCAGCAGAACGAGCAGAAGACACGTGAGTACCTTGACGAACTCGCCTTCCTGGCCGAGACAGCCGGTGCTGAGGTGGTGAAGACCTTCACGCAGAAGCTCGACGGCCCCAGCTCGGTGACCTATGTAGGTAAAGGTAAGCTGCAGGAGATACGCGAATATATCGAGCTCTGCGCCGAGGAGCCCGAGGAGGACGAATTTGGCAACATCCCC
>JAZRDT010000152.1:0-44333 GCA_045660385.1 Bacteroidaceae bacterium
AACCTCTCATTGCAGTTGGCAGCCAAACTCGCCATCGCCTTCGAACCCTTCCTTCCCTTCAGCAGCGAAAAGTTGCGTGGCATGCTCGGCATGGAGAGCTTTGAGTGGGAGCAGCTCGGTCGCACCGACCTCCTCACCGCAGGCCATCAGCTCGGTAAGGCAGAGCTCCTTTTCGAGAAGATTGAAGACAGCGCCATCGACGCACAGATGCAGCGACTCGAAGACATCAAGAAGGCCAACGAGGCGGCCAACTACAAGGCCGAGCCCGTGAAGCCCCTCGTATCGTTTGAGGAGTGGGAGAAGCTCGACATCCGTGTGGGTACCGTGCTCGAGTGTGAGCGTGTGCCCAAGATGAAGAAGCTGCTCAAGTTCAAGATTGCCGACGGACTCGCCGACCGCACCATCGTGAGCGGTATCGCCGAGCACTATGCTCCTGAGGAGCTCGTAGGCAAGCAGGTGCTCTTCATCGCCAACTTTGCTCCCCGCCAGTTCAAGAACGGACTTGTGAGCGAGGGTATGATTCTCAGCGCAGAAAACTATGATGGCTCATTGGCAGTGACATCGCTCTTGCGCGAGGTGAAGCCCGGAAGCCAGGTGGTGTAAGGAGTCCCGACTCGTTCATTTGTATTGATATATATTACGGCAGCACTCTTCAGCATGGAGGGGTGCTGCTTATTTTGGGTATCTTGGTGCAAAGTGTTGGAATGTTGGATAAAAGTTCCTACTTTTGCATGGTAAAGATTTTTTTTTCACCTTAAATCAAGTACCACAATGCGAACATTCATTACTATCTTACTCACCTGCTGTTGCACACTGCTGAGTGCACAGGACATCAGTTACAAATTTGACTTCACGAAAGGAAAACGAGCCAAGGAGGGCTATATCCGCGTGGAATCCGATATGCTGTATACACCTGAGCGGGGGTATGGGTACGACTTTGTGGATGGCGATGTGGTGCCCGACAAGAGTGCGCCAGCACCTTTCTACTTCTCGGTGGATGTGCCCGACGGTAACTACCGGGTAAACATCGTGGTGGGCAATACCCGAGCTGCAGGCATCACTACGTTGAGGGGCGAGAGTCGCCGTCTCTTCTATGAGCGCGTGGCTACGAAGCGGGGCGAACTGAAGACCTGTACCTTCACCATCAACAAGCGAAACACCCACATTGAGGGTAACGAGTATGTGCGCATCAAGCCGCGCGAGCAGGGCAAGCTCAACTGGGACGACAAGCTCACCATCGAGGTGGCGGGCCCCATGCCGCAAGTTGCTGAGATGACCATCGAGCGCATTGATACTGCCATTACCGTGTTCCTCTGTGGCAACTCCACCGTGGTGGATCAAGACAATGAGCCATGGGCAAGCTGGGGACAGATGATACCGCGATTCTTCGATGAAGAGGTGTGTTTTGCTAACTATGCCGAGTCGGGCGAAACGGCTGCTACCTTCATTGCGGCTGGCCGACTGAAGAAGCTGCTCACGCAAGTCAAGGCGGGTGACTACATCATCGTGGAGTTCGGACACAATGACCAAAAGCGTAAGGGAGCGGGCGAGGGTGCCTTCTACTCCTTTATGACCAACATGAAGATATTTGTGGATGAGGCGCAACGACGTGGTGCGATACCCATTCTCGTGACTCCCACACAGCGACGTAGCTTCAATGCCGAGGGTAAAATTATGGATACACACCTGGACTTCCCCGATGCGACACGCTTCTTATGCCACCGTGAGGGTGTTCACCTTATAGACCTGCATGCCATGACGCGCATAATGTACGAGGCTATGGGACCCGAAGCATCGAAAGGGGCCTTTGTGCACTACCCCGCAGGTAGCTATCCCGGACAAGATAAGCCGCTGGCTGACAACACGCACTTCAACCCCTATGGTGCCTATCAGATTAGCAAATGCATCATCGAGGGCATGAAGGCTATCGATATCGAGCTGTTGCGCCACTTGCGTCCCGACTATACGCCCTACGATCCAGCCCACCCTGATGAGCGCAGCGCCTTTATGTGGGACGATAGCCGGTTTGTGGAGATTGTGAAGCCGGATGGAAATTAAAAGATAATCTGTACGGCCTCTACGCCAATCATAAACAGCAAGATACCGCTGTAAATGATCTTCATGCCCGTGGTGAGCACGAAGCCTACGAACGACATCATGGCTACCTTCAACGCCTTACCCTTCGAGGCGCTCTCCATGAGTTCGCCAATGAATGCACCCACGAACGGACCTACAACAAGGCCCCAAGGCGGAAAGAAGAAGAGTCCGGCAATGAGTCCGGCCACGGAGCCGCGCGTGGCCTGCTTGCCACCGCCACTGAGGTTGGTGAGCCACGCGGGGGCTATATAGTCGAGCACCGATACGACGACCAGGAAGATGCCGCATATCCATAGGGAGGCGTTGCTGATGGTGGCGTCTTCGCAGGGGAGTAGCAGCAACAGTCCTGCGAAACTGATAGGTGCACCCGGCAGCGCGGGGAGCACAGAGCCCAAGAGGCCGACAATGCCGCATACAAGGGCAAGGATGATGAGTAGGGTTTCCACAGATTAAATTAAAAGTTAACTTCGTTGATACTTGGCTACGCTCGCTGAGAAATCGCAAGTAAACTTGCATTTCGTTCGCTTGCGCAAGCATTGAAAATTAAAGCGTTTTACTCTCAATTATTCGCTTTTGACTCTTCACATTTATTGATCAGTTCCAGCAGTTTCTCTACGGCATGCTCTTCGGGGATGTTCTTTTCGATACACTCCTTCTGCTTGTAGAGGCTCACCTTGCCACGGGCAGCACCCACGTAGCCATAGTCGGCATCGGCCATCTCGCCGGGACCGTTCACGATGCAGCCCATGATGGCAATCTTGAGCCCCTTAAGGTGTGAGGTAGCCGCCTTGATGCGGGCGATGGTGTCTTCCAGTGCGTAGAGCGTACGTCCGCAGCCGGGGCATGATATATACTCGGTCTTACTGGTGCGTACACGCGCTGCTTGTAGGATATTAAGTGCTGTAGCATCGATTTGCCAGGGTGCGATGCTGTCGCCGATGTTGTGGATGTAGAGTCCGTCCACGAGTCCATCGATGCAGAGCACACCACTATCGGCAGCAGCACGTAGCTGAAGGTCGGAAAGCGACTCCTCGGCATAGTGCTGGAAGTAGACGATGGGGTTGGTGATGCCTTCGTGCATGAGCAGATGGGCCAAAGCACGATGTTCGCCCACACGGTGCAGGTGTCCGGTCTGATGCACAATGACCACCTCGGGGTGAGTCTTCAAGCATGCCAGCACCTCTTCGGAGCATTGGCTATAGGTAACAAAGAGGAACTTGAGCGGAGCGGGACACATGGCCAGGAGGGGGAGGTAGTTGCGCTCACCGAAACCCATGAAAACGGGGTAGGTGTTCTCCTCGCCTGTCCATGCCGGAGCATCTACAATGAGGGGTATATCGGGGCGTTTTTCGGGTAGGGTGCTACCACAGTAGAGGTAGTCGGGGCGGAGGTTGGCGTCGAAGGTGCGCTCCTTGCCGAAGCAGCTTCCGATAACTACAGGTACCTGCCCGCCACCGATGTTGGCTACGGCATGGGTGGTGCGGCGCTGGGGAGCAAAGTAGTCGAACTCCTTGGCCACGACGCCCTCGATGGGCAGGTGCATGGCATGTGCTGTTACATACTGTACCAATGATTGCGCCACGGGAATCTCGGCCTCGGGAGCCTCGCTCAGTGATACGCGTATGGTGTCGCCCAAACCGTCGTAGAGCAGGGCACCTATACCCACGGCGCTCTTGATACGGCCATCTTCGCCCTCACCGGCTTCGGTAACGCCCAGATGCAGGGGGAACGACATGCCTTCCTTTTCCATGGTGGCTACGAGCAGGCGCACGGTGCGCACCATGATAACGGTGTTGCTGGCCTTGATGGAGATGACCACGTTGGTAAACTCCTCGGACACGCAGATGCGCAGGAACTCCATGCACGACTCTACCATGCCCTCGGGTGTGTCGCCATAGCGGCTCATGATGCGATCGCTGAGCGAACCGTGATTCACGCCGATGCGGATGGCTGTGTGGTTCTCCTTACAGATGTTGAGAAAGGGTACCAGCTTGGCGCGTATCTTTTCAATCTCGTCCGCATACTCCTCATCGGTGTAGGTGAGCTGCTTGAAGGTGCGGGCGGTGTCGACGTAGTTGCCGGGGTTGATGCGCACCTTCTCGGCATAGAGCGCCGCCACATCGGCCACGCGGGCATTGAAGTGCACGTCGGCCACGAGGGGGGTGTCAATACCTTGGCTACGCAGTGCGGCATTAATCTCGCGTAGGTTCTCGGCCTCGCGCACACCCTGGGTAGTGAGGCGCACATACTCACCGCCTGCTTCGACGATGCGTCGGGCCTGTGCTACCGAACCTTCGGTGTCGGTGGTAGCTGTAGTGGTCATCGATTGCACACGGATGGGGTTATCGCCTCCCAAGGGAGTACCGCCAATCTGTATTTCACTGCTTGTGCGGCGTTGGTAATTGAATAGATTCATAGGATTGTATGTTGTTGATTTTTATTGCGGGTTCATGATGACCTCGGCAGTGTGTCCTGAACGGATGAGCTTGCGTGCCAGGCGCTGCACATCCTTGGGGGTGACCTCTCGCAAGGCTTCGCCCGTACCTAAGGTGGTGTGGTCGGCATAGCGTGCATAGTCGGTGAGCGCTGCCATCCAATAGGCATCGCTGCCCTTATAGTCCTGGTGTTGTTTCAGCAGATACTCGCGGGCCTTGCCGAACGTCTCGGCAGAGGGTCCCTCCTCGGCTACCTGGCAGAGGAGGCCGATGGCCTTGTTGAGCAGTGTCCGTGCCTGCTGGGGATTGGTACTGAAGTTATACATCAGGGTAAGTTCGTTGGCTGGTTGGCGCGAGATGCGTGAAGTGACCGACACGTTGTAGGTGCCGCCCTCCTGCTCGCGCAGAGTCTCGGTGCAGAGACTGTTCATCACCTCGCTGAGGAGGGCGCAGGCTGCATTGTTGCGTGCTGTGTAGCGCTCCTTGGCGGTGATGTTATAGATGACCGTGGTGACGGGGTCTGGAATCTGTATGTGGGTCACATGTTTGCCGCGGCGCAGGCGGGGCATGGCAGCGAGATCGGCCTTCTCGCGTTGCTTGGCATTGCCGGGAAGCGATGCGATGTATTGGCAGATGAGAGGTGCGAGCGCATCCTCATCGATATGCCCCACAAAGATGAAGGTGAAGTCGGCCGCATTGGCAAAGCGTTCGCTGAAGAGCTGGCATGTGCGGTCGTAGTCGACGCTGTCGGCCAAGGCCATGGTGGCTTTGCGTTGTCGGGGATGAGGCTCGTACATGGTGCTACGCAGTGTGTCGGCAAAGAGAGTCATCGGACTGCTTTGCTGCTGCATTACTGAGTAGCGCGTGTTCTGCTGCCAGCGCTCGAAGGCATCGTAGTCCTTGCGCACGGTGGTGAAGCGCAGGTGGAGGAGTTGCAGGAGCTGCTCCATATCGGCCTTGTCGCATCCGCCGCTGAAGGTCTCGGCAAGCGTACCCACGTTGGTCTTGTACGATACGTTGTGCCCCTCTAAGGCGCGTCCCAGGTCGCGTCCCGAGAGTTCGCCCAAGCCACCCATCGAGGGCAGGGCATTGATGGCATTGATGTTGGCATACTCGCTGTCGCTGATGAGGGAGGTGCCTCCATTGCTGGTTGCTGTGAGGCGTATGGCATCGCCCTGTGTCGGTTTCAGTATCACACGGGCACCATTGCTCAGGGTGAGTTCGGTAGTTCCATAGCGCTTGTTCTGTCTGGTCTTGACGATGGTACCGGGCTGCGGCTTTGCAGGCATCAGCTCGGGAGCCGGCTCCATCTGCGGAATCTCGTGAGGGTGTGTAGGGATGCCCCATGATTGGATGTATGCCTCTACCACCTCTGCTTCGGTAGGCCATTGGTAATTTTCGTGTGCTCTGCCTTGGAGCAGGATTGCCACCCCACCGGGGCTATAGAGATATTCTGAGAAGCGTGCGTTGACTTTGTCGAGCGTCATTTCGGCCAGAAGCTGGCGGTTGAGTTCGGCTGTCTGCAGCATCGTGAGCAAGGGGCTGCCATGGAGGAAATGGTCCATGCAACGCTGTACGATGAAGCTGCTGGGCAACTGTGCACTGCTCTGCGCCTCCATCTGGCGGAGCGACATTGCAATCTGTGCACATACACGTTCATACTCTTCGGCCGAGAAGCCATGGGTCAATGCCTGGTTGAGCATGTAGACGAGCATCTGCATGCCACCTTGCCAACTGTTGCCCTGGAAACCGACGGAAGCTGACAAGGCCTTCTTGGTCATTGCCAGTGAGTAGTCGCCGTCCGAGAAGCGCACACTAGTTCCTTGGGGCAACATGCCCGTCTGCTGGTAGTCGGCAATGCGCGCCGTGAGCATCGACATCACCAATGCGCGGCAGAAGACATCGCGCTGTCCCTCAAGGGTGAGGTTGGCCTCTGTAGGGAGGGGGTCGTACTTGAAACTGATGCGCAGGGTGCCTGATGACAGCTCGGGGTCGGTGCCGATGGCTACGATGGGGGATGCATTATCTGCTACGGTGTAGTAGATGCGCTCGGGAGCATTGGTGGGTACCTCCACATCGCTCCATAGTTTGCCGATGCGCTTCTCTACATAGGCTGCATCCACATCACCCACGACGATGACAGCCTGCAGGTCGGGACGATACCAGCGGTGATAGTAGTCGCGCAGGGCCTGGTATGGAAAGTGGTCTACCACTTCCATCAGACCGATGGGCATGCGGTATGCATAGCGGTTGCTGTCGGGAAAGAGTCGGGGGAGTGTCTGTTCGTAGATGCGGTCACGAGCGCTGCGCTTGCTGCGCCACTCCTCGTGTATCACTTGGCGCTCGGCATCAATCTCCTTGTCGTCGAGGGTAATATGAGCGCTCCAGTCGTTGAGTATCAAGAGACACGAGTCTACTAATCCGGTACGCTGGGTGGGCACATTGGAGATGCTGTACACCGTGTGGTCAAACGAGGTGTAGGCATTGATGTCGGTGCCAAACTTCACTCCGTTCTCCTCTAGGTAGCTGATGAGGCGCTTGCCGGGAAAGTGCTTGGTACCGTTGAAGGCCATGTGCTCAAGGAAGTGGGCCAAACCACGCTGATGCTCCTCTTCAAGTATCGAACCTACGCGTTGCACAAGGTAGAATTCGGCCTCCTGGCGAGGTTGTGCGTTCGGGTAGATGTAGTAGGTGAGTCCATTGTCGAGTTTGCCGTGACGCACCGTGGCATCCATGGGCAATGTCTGCGCGTGGGCGATGCACAGGGTGAAGAGGATTGTCAATGTGGAGAATATACGCATACGGATGGTGTGGATAGGATTCGATATCTGTGACATTGTTCGTGTCGGTTTTCGTAAAGTCTATATTAACTTGACAAAATTAGTATAAGGTGAGCGAAAAAGCAAAACTTGCCCCGTTTTTTTGACCTTGACGTGGATGGTGCGCAAACTGAAAAGTGAGGCTCAAGCCTAAAAAAAACGACATCAAAGTGTGATATGAGCAGTTTTATTATTAAATTTGTGCACTAATTCGATTCTATGGAACTGTTCAACATCATCACCAAACCCATCGAGGCCGAGTTTGCCGCCTTCAGAAAGATGCAGGACGATTTGGCTGTAAACCCCAATCCGCTGTTGAGGGAGATTATTCTACATGTCAACAAGCAACGGGGAAAACAGATGCGTCCGATGATGGTGCTGCTCTTTGGAAAGATGTTTGGCGAGGTGTCCGACACTACTTACAGTGCAGCTCTCGCGCTCGAATTGCTTCACACGGCCAGCTTGGTGCACGATGATGTGGTGGACGATAGCATGCAGCGCCGCGGACAGGCTTCGGTGAATGCCATCTACAACAACAAGTTGGCAGTGCTTGTGGGCGACTACCTGCTCTCTACAGCGCTTGTCTTCACCGGTCGCTGTGGCGACCCGCGTATCACGAACATCGTGGGTGCCTTGGGGCAGACGTTGGCCGATGGTGAAATCTTCCAGATGTTCCATAGTCACGAAAAGCTGGTGTCCGAGGAGGTATACTTCGAGATTATCCGTAAGAAGACAGCCTCGCTCTTCTCCTCATGCGCCGAGATTGGCGCTCTCTCGGCAGGTGCCCAACCCAATGAGGCTGACCGTGCACGCCAGATAGGTGAATACATCGGTATCTGCTTTCAGATCCGCGACGACATCTTCGACTACTATAGCAACGATGTGGGTAAGCCCACAGGCAACGACATGCGCGAGGGCAAACTCACATTGCCCATCATCTATGCTGTGCGCACGGAGGGCGACGACCGCATCCGCGAGATGATTAATCGTTTGAAAAGTGGTGAACTCTCAGAGGCCGAGATAGGCGATCTCATCGAGTTTGCCAAGGCAAAGGGTGGCATCGAATATGCCGAGCGCACCATGCAAGAGTATCGTCAGAAGGCCATTGACCTGCTCCCCGCGGGCATTGATGAAGACGTGCGCAGTGCCATCATCGCATACATGGATGCGGTGATTAACCGATCAAAGTAATTTTTCTTACCTATTTTTCTTATTGGGCCCGTAGCTCCCAGAAGGCTACGGCAGCCGCTGCAGCCACGTTGAGAGAGTCTACCCCGTGTGCCATAGGTATGCGCACCACATAATCGGCCGCACATATCACCTCATGCGCCAATCCGTCGCCTTCTGTGCCCATGATGATGGCCAGGCGCTCCGTACTCTTCAGTGCGGGGTGGTCGATAGATACCGAGTCGTCGGTCAAGGCCATAGCGGCCGTAGTGAAGCCCTCGGCATGCAACTCCTCCTCGATATTGTCTATCCATGTCCAAGGAACGAGAAATACCGAACCCATCGACACGCGCACAGCGCGGCGGTTCAGTGGGTCGCAGGCGGTACGTGTGAGCAGCACGGCGTCGATACCCAAGGCTGCAGCCGAGCGGAAGATGGCACCAATATTGGTCGTGTCGGTAACCCCATCAATCACCACCACCCTGCGTGACCCCTTCAACACAGAGGGTAGGGGAGGCATCTCGGGGCGTAGCATGGCACATAGCACACCTCGTGTGAGCGTGTATCCTGTGAGCGAAGCCAGCAGTTCGCGGCTCCCCGTATAGATAGGTATATTTCCACAGCGCTCTACGATGTCGGCTGCGTCGCCCGTGATGTGGCGTTCTTCGCACAGCAGAGCCTGCGGTACATAGCCGGCCTCCATGGCCACGCGTATTACTTTGGGGCTTTCGGCAATGAAAACCCCCTTGTCGGGCTCGATGCGGCGGCGCAACTGCGCCTCGGTGAGTGTGCTGAACACCTCTATGCCGGGGTGGTCGAGCGATGTGATGTGTATGATGGGCATAAGATACCTTCCAGTTGAGTCGGTTACAAACGGATATCGATACCAGCGGCAAACACGCGCTCGGGGTCGAAAAAGGTAGCGCAGCTGTTTACCATGTGCTTCATGTTGGGGCGCACCTTTCCATGATACACCTTGCGGCCATTCACGATGACGGTCACCTTGCGTGAGAAATCCACCATTTCATCGGAGAAATACAGGGTGAAAGCGCCCTCCTTGGCCGACTCGTAGTGTTTGATGTGCTTCACGGGGATGTTCCATCGCGGCTCGCGCTGGGTTACCTCATACTGCACACGGTCGATGGTGAGTTCGATGGTGTTGTCTCTCACCGTCATCTCGTAGCGGGTGCGCTCATTCCCCCCGATGGTGTCGCGCTCGTGGATGGCGATGTTATAGAATCCACGGCGGTAGATGCCATCCATGGGATAGTCTTCCCAAATGAAATGGCGGGGATGCGGGTTGCGGGTGAAATGGCTCAGCCACGGTGTGGTGGGCGAGTAGTCGATGCCATGGCCACGTCCCGGAATGAGTTCGATGTGGTGGCGATACTCGGTGGGGTAGCAGTGTTGCAGACTATCGAAAAGTTCGTGTGTGCGTGCAGTGAGCAGGTCGCGGGCAAACATGAAGTCGTTGGCTCCCGTGCGAAGCGAGAAGCCTATGTTGCCGCAGTTCTCGGCAGGTGCATCGAAGGGAATCTCACCTCCCGCCATGGGTCCCGCTGCTGCCAGGTAGTCGGCATAGAACGATGCCAGGCGCTGACTGCCATAGCCCCCCTCGGAGATACCGAATAGATACACCCTGTTGGCATTCACTTCGCCTCCCACGAAAGCCTGTCGCAGCAGTCGTTCCCAGGCAAACTGCTTGGCGCGTTGCCACCAACGGTAGTAGCTGCCCTCGTTCGGTATTTGGGGGATGAAGTAGAGCGATGGCGCATCCTCGAAGCGCGAGCAGAGAATGTAGCCCGTGCCCCACTCATGCGTCTTGGGTCCTGAGCCATGGATGTAGAGGTACAAGGGCCAGCCCTCGGCAGGCTTGTCGCCCTTGGTGCCAAAGTAGTAGGGCATCACGGCGTTGGGTTCCAAGTGTGCGGGTAATGGCCACAGCAACGTGTCGGCATTGGTCAGCGGTCGTAAGTCAGGCAGGCGTTCCTCCTCGTAGGCGAGGCTTGCCTCGCGCCAGGCCATCCATACGGCAGTACGGTACTCTTTCACGTCGTCCCATGCCATAGGCATGTCGCTTGTGTGGAGGGTGTGGTCGCCTTGTAGGCAGATTGAGAAATAGCTCTTCAGCGCCTCTCCATCGGCGGTTTGTCCTTGCATGGGGCAACTCAGCGCCAGCATGGCGCATAGCAGCGTGTGTATCTTCATAGCGTGTAGTTTGCTGTTAGTTTATGGGACGTCCAATTAGCGTTGCTGAGCTGGCGTCAAGGATCTCCACCATCACGAAGTCGCCGATGCGGTGGTTCTGCTTGTCGAACACCACGGTCTTGTTCTGCTCGGTACGTCCGCAGAGTTGTTCGCGCGAACGCTTCGAGTAGCCCTCTACCAGCACCTCGTAGGTTTTGCCGATGCAGCGTCGGTTGCTCTCTGCCGAGAGCTCGTTCTGTACGGCGATAATCTCATTCAAGCGGCGTATCTTCACCTCCTCGGAGATATCGTCGGGCAGGTGGCGGCTGGCATAGGTGCCGGGGCGCTCGCTATACTTGAACATGAAGGCTGAATCGTATTCGCACAGGCGCATCAGCGAAAGCGACTCCTGATGGTCCTCCTCCGTTTCCGAGTGGAAGCCTGAGAAGATGTCGGTGCTCAGTCCGCAATCGGGGATGATGCGGCGTATGGCCTCCACGCGCTCAAGATACCACTCGCGGGTATACTTGCGGTTCATCAATTTCAGCACACGGCTGCTACCGCTCTGCACAGGCAAGTGTATGTGCTTGCAGATATTGGGTACCTCGGCAATGGCCTGTAGGGTCTCGTCGCTCATGTCCTTGGGGTGCGAGGTGGTGAATCGCACGCGCATATCGGGTGCAGCAGCTGCCACCATACGCAGCAGCATGGGGAAGGTGATTACCTCACCCTCGCGCTCGAAACGGTACGAGTTCACGTTCTGCCCCAGCAGCGTCACCTCCTTGTAGCCTTTGGCCACCAGGTCGTTCACCTCGTTGAGAATGCTCTCCACGTCGCGGCTACGTTCGCGGCCTCGGGTGTAGGGCACGATGCAGTAGTGGCAAAAGTTGTTGCATCCACGCATGATGGATACAAAACCCGAGATATGGTTGCCGCAGATGCGCGAGGGTATCACTTCGCGGTAGGTCTCCGTGGTCGACAGCTCCACGTTCATCGCCTTCTCTCCCGCCTCCACCTGTGCGATGAGGTCGGGCAGTGAGAGGTATGCATCGGGACCGGCCACGAGGTCAACGCCATGATTCTCGATGAGGTTCTCCTTTACGCGTTCGGCCATGCATCCCACCACGCCAATGATGAGTTTGCGACCCTTCTTGCGCAAGGCATTCAGCGCATCCAGTCGGTGCAGAATCTTCTGTTCGGCGTTGTCACGTATCGAGCAGGTGTTGAGCAACACGGCATCGGCATCGTCCAGACTCTCGCAAGGGTCATAGCCTGCCATCTTCATTACCGAAGCTATCACTTCGCTGTCGGCCACATTCATCTGGCAGCCGTAGGTCTCAATGTAGAGGTGCTTGGTGCATTCCATATCTTTTTGTATAAATGTATCTCTTATTTTTTCGTCTGCGAAGTTACGGCTATTTTATGAATAAATTGTCAAAAACGAGCTATTTACTACCGTTTCAAATGTTAAAAAAATAATAAAGCGCACATTTTTTTAACTTTTTCCCCTTTTTTCTTTGCCATTAGGAAAAAAAGGTTGAAATTTGCATAAACATTAGATTTTTTCATAGTTAAGGTTTAGGTTAAAAATGGGAAAGAGGGGCTGCGAAGTTCCTCTTTTTTTGGAGCTACCCCCTCGGACCGACAGTAAAGTTGTTGTCCCTAAAACCTAAACACCACACACCCTAATACCCTATAACCAAAAATGAAGAAGATTGCACTACTACTTGCATTGGCAAGTCTCACCACCCTGACACAGGCTCAGGACACCTTCGTGGAAACCCCCGACCATCGCCTTCCCGTTGCCCAAGAGTGGCAATCGGTGCATGGCAGCATCCGTGCCGCATGGGGCAGCAGCGATGTGCGCTATGCATGGCATTCCCTGCCCGATGTGCAGCGTTTGCACCGTCACGAGCAGCTCACCGCATGGCGCGGCGAGCGTGTGAGCGCCCTGGCCCTCATCTATGGCGATGTAGCCACCGATAGTGTCGCCCCCCTCACATTGCAGCTCTCGTCCTTCAAGAGCGGTCGCCACACACTCCCTACCCAAGCCGTGCAGGCCGCCTTCGTGCGCTATGTGAAGACCGATGCGTGGAGCACCCCCGATGGCCGTGGTGCAGGCTGTGGCCATCGCCCCGATCACACCATTTTCGATTCCACTATGGTAGCCGATATCATCGACCCCCACGCCTCATCGCTTCCCCTCGATGCTATGAGCACCCGCTCCGTATGGGTCAGTTGTCAAGTCCCCACCGATGCCGTGCCCGGTACCTATAGCGGCCATCTCACCGTCAAGGCAGGCAAGCGCACCATTGCCAAGCTCCCTTTGAGCATCAAGGTCGTTGCCCGCACCCTGCCCGCACCCAGCGAGTGGGCCTTTCACCTCGACCTCTGGCAGAACCCCTTTGCCGAGGCCCGCTACTACGGCACACCCCTCTGGAGCGATGCCCATCTCGCAGCCATGCGCCCCTCGATGGAGATGCTCGCTGCAGCCGGACAGAAGGTCATCACTACCAGCATCATGCATAAGCCCTGGAACGGACAAACCGAGGATCACTTCGACTCCATGGTGACCTGGGTCAAGAAGCTCGACGGCACATGGAGCTTCAGTTTCGATGTGTTCGACCGCTGGGTCGAGTTCATGATGAGCTGCGGCATCGATAGCCAAATCAATTGCTACACCATGATTCCCTGGTCGCTCACCTTCCCCTACTACGATGAGGCCAGCAACCGCATGCAATCGGCGCGCACAGCCCCCGGCGATGCTGCCTACGAGGAGATGTGGGTAGCCATGCTCAAAGCCTTCTCGCAGCACCTGCGCCAAAAGGGATGGTTCTCCATCACCGCCATTGCCATGGACGAGCGTCCCATGCGTGCCATGCAGCACGCCATGGAGGTCATCCGCAAGGCCGACCCCGAGTTCCGCGTAGCCCTTGCCGGCAACTACCACCCCGAGATTGAGAGCGGCCTCTTCGATTACTGCATCGCCCTTGACCAGGGCGAACTGCTCCCCAAGGATGTCCTGGCACGCCGCAAGGCCGAGGGTAAGACGACTACTGTCTACACCTGCTGCTCTACCCATAAGCCCAACACCTTCACCTTCTCTGACCCCTGCGAAGCCTCGTGGTATGGCTTCTACGTTGCCCACTCGGGCTACGACGGCTATTTGCGCTGGGCTTACAACAGTTGGACCGCCCATCCGCTCCACGACACTCGCTTCCGCTCATGGCCCGCAGGTGATACCTACGTGGTGTACCCCTACGGCCGCAGTTCCGTACGTTTTGAGAAGCTCATCGAAGGCATCCAGGCACATGAGAAGATACGCATCCTGCGCGAGCAGTTCACCGCATCGGGCGACAGCGCCAAGCTCGCTCAGCTCAATGCATGGGTCGAGCAGTGCAATCTCAATAGCCAATACACAGATTCCTACCCTGCCCTTATCCGTGAGTGGCAGCAACGCCTCAACAACTTCTGATCTACCCACGGCATGAACGTACCGTTTGAACGTACAGCCCTCGTGCTTGAGGGGGGTGGCATGCGCGGTGTCTTCACCAGCGGCGTGCTCGACTGGATGATCGACCATCGAGTTACCTTTCCCTACTGTGTGGCCGTGTCGGCAGGCTCCAGCAACGCCCTCTCCTACGCCTCGCACCAGCGTGGCCGCGGCAAGTACATCTTTGCCGACCTCCAGGCCGATCGCCATTACCTGGGTCTGCGTAACCTTGTGCGCCACCGCAGCATCATGGATATGGACCTCCTCTATCGCGAGGTGCCTGAGGTCATCTGGCCCTACGACTATGCCGCCTACCGTGCCAACCCCATGCGCCTTGAGAGCGTCGCCATCGACTGCCTCACGGGCCAGGCCGTATACCTCGAGGAGAAGGAGAATGCCGAGCGCATCATCGACATCGTGCGTGCTTCCAGCAGTCTGCCCTTTGCATGCCCCATAGCTCATGTCGACGGGCGTGCCATGCTCGATGGCGGCATTGCCGACTCTATCCCCTTGCAGCGCGCCTTCGACCAAGGCTACACCCATGCTGTGGTGGTGCTTACCCGTCATCGTGGCTACCGCAAGCGCGAGCACACCTCACGTATCCCCTCGTTCTTCTATGCGCGCTACCCTCAGCTACGCCAAGCCCTTATCACCCGTGCCCAGCGCTATAATGCCCAGCTCGAGTGGGTCGAGCGTCTCGAGTGCGAAGGCCGCATCACCGTTATCCGTCCCGACCATCCCGTCGAGGTGGCCCGCATCGAGACCGACATGGCCAAGATGAATGCCCTCTACGAGCATGGCTTCGAGGTGGCTCAGCGTGTGCTGGGGCAGTGAGGCGTTACAGCCACGGCTGCTTTCTTAGTCACTAAACCTGCCCGTTGACTGAGTTGGCCACCTCGGCTGACTGAGCAAATATTTGTTCTTGGTTTACTTCTACAAAGCGATACGATACCTTGCTTACCCTAAGCATTACATAACCTCCACTATGTCAGACTCCCAATACTCCTGCATAGGTGATTTGCTGCATGTGGAGCGTACTTGTAGTTCTCTACTCTAAACGAATGTTAAAAAGATTTGTGTAGGTGGGGTTAATAAAAATATATTTTATACATTTGTGGTTCAATATATAACAAGTGGTTTCATTTTTTGACTGGTGTGCGCGATGATACAGCTCAGGAACATACATAAGACATATGATAATGGCTCGCCACTGCATGTGCTCAAGGGCATCGACCTCGACATAGCGCAGGGGGAGTTTGTAGCTATCATGGGAGCCTCGGGCTCGGGAAAATCGACCCTGCTCAATATACTGGGCATACTGGACGACTACGACGAGGGGGAGTACAAGCTGGGCGGACAACTCATCAGAGGACTGAGCGAGACGCATGCCGCAGGATACCGCAATAGGATGATAGGATTCATCTTCCAGTCGTTTAACCTGATTCCCTTCAAGAATGCGCTGGAGAATGTGGCGCTGCCACTCTTCTACCAAGGGGTGAGCCGCAGCAAACGCAATCAGCTGGCACTGGAGTATCTGGATAAGTTTGGCCTGAAGGACTGGGCACACCACTACCCTAACGAGCTGTCGGGCGGACAGAAACAGCGCGTGGCTATAGCACGAGCACTCATCACACAACCACAGATCATACTGGCCGACGAGCCTACAGGAGCACTCGACAGTAAGACCTCGATAGAGGTGATGCAGATACTCAAGAAGCTGCACCGCGAGGGGATGACCATCGTGGTGGTGACACACGAAAGTGGCGTGGCGTATCAGACGGAGAAGATTATACATATCAAGGACGGACTGATAGAGCGCATAGAGGAGAACACGGAAGGGGGCAAGGGACCCTTCGGCATGGATGGTATAATGAAGTAACACGCGACGACAATGCTGGACACGCTACTAGAGATCTGGGGAGCCATACGACGCAACAAGATGCGCACCATAGCTACGGGATTTGCTGTGGCCAGTGGCATATTCCTGATGATCATACTGCAGGGGGCCAGCAATGGTATCATACATACGCTGGAGAAGAATAGCGGCGGACTGGCCTTCGACGTGATACAGGTGTGGGGTGGGTATACATCGCTACCGCATGCCGGATGGAAGGAGGGACGACGCATCAGACTGGACGAACGCGACATGATAAGGGCCACGGAGACGATGGACGACCATGTGGTGGGAGCCACGGCAGATGTGTCGCAGGGCGGACTGGTAGCTGCGGTAGGTGGCAACTACATGAGCGTGAGCATGCAGGGGGTGTATCCGGACTATGCGGAGATAGAGGGAATGAACATCACGCAGGGGCGTTTTGTGAACAAGATAGATATGGACGAGAAGCGCAAGGTGGTGGTGATGAGCGAGGATAATGCCAAGAATCTGTTCAAGGACAGGATATCGCCCATAGGACGCATGGTGAAGATAGGCAATGCGCAGTATAAGGTGGTGGGACTGTATGAGTCGAACTCGATGTGGACCGACAATAATATGTATGCCCCTTACACCATGGTGCAGACGATATATCACAAGGGACGCACCATCAACAGCATCACCATGAAGACGAAGGAGCTGGAGACGATGAAGGAGAACGAGGCCTTCGAGCTGCAGCTGCGACAGGCCATGAGCCATATGCACGACTTTGACCCCGAAGACAAGCGGGCGGTGTGGATGAGCAACTCGGCCACACAGAATGAGCAGATAAGTATGGCATCGGCCATGCTGAGCACCTCGTTCTGGGTGCTGGGACTGCTGACACTGATAAGTGGCGTGGTGGGCGTGAGCAACATCATGCTCATAGCGGTGAAGGAGCGTACGCATGAGTTTGGCATACGCAAGGCACTGGGGGCCAAGCCACGCAACATCATAGGCATGGTGATGATGGAGAGTGTGATGATAACGGCGCTGTTTGGCTACATAGGCATGCTGGCGGGCATAGGATTCTGCGAAGTGATGGATGCCACGGTGGGCAATCATATGCTCGACGTGGGCATACTGCAGCAGGAGATATTCATTGACCCCACGGTAGACATAGCTACCTGCGTGAGGGCTACGTGTATCATCATCGTGGCGGGAGCGCTGGCGGGATTCTTCCCTGCACGCAAGGCGGCCAAGGTGAAGCCCATAGAGGCGCTAAGAGGATAAGAACTTAAAAAAGAACGAACGATTATAACACGGATAGAAGGATGGCATTGCCCAAAATACGCATCGATAGGGACCTGTGGGGCGAGATATATGACTCGCTCACGAGAAACAAGACGCGCACACTGCTGACGGCGTTTGGCGTGTTTTGGGGCATCTTCATGCTGGTACTGCTCATGGGTGGCGGCAAGGGGCTGGAGTCGATGTTGGCAGAGAACTTTGCGGGATTTGCCACCAACTCGGGATTCATAGGCTCATCGCGCACGAGCGAACCCTACAAGGGATTCCGCAAGGGAAGGTGGTGGAGCATGAACACCGACGATGTCGAACGCATCCGACGCGTGGTGCCGGAGATTGACATCGTGACACCCCTCGTATCGCGATGGGGATGCACGGCCATGAACGACAATAAGCAGATGGGCGTGACGGTGAAGGGCATATACCCGGAATATGATGTGATAGAGAACCCGGAGATAAACTATGGACGCTCGATTAATAAGGTGGATATCTATGAGAACCGCAAGGTGTGCATACTGGGTAGCCGTATCGTGGAGGAGCTCTACGTGGGCAAGGAGAACCCGTGCGGGGAGTTTATACAGGTAGATGGCGTGTTCTACAAGATAGTAGGCATCAGCGGCAAGGGCAGCGAGGGCATGTCGATCAATGGTAATCCGGCGACAAGTGTCATCATCCCCTTCACCACACTGCAGAAGGCCTACAACAGGGGCAAGCGGATAGACCTGCTGTGCTTCACCGCTCGCAAGGGATATAACATTGCCGAGGTGCAGGACAAGGTGGAGCAGATACTGAAGCATGCACACGCCATCAGCCCCACCGACACGCAGGCGGTGATCAAGGTGAACGCCGAGGCCATCTTCGGACTCATCGATAGCCTCTTCATCGGGGTGAGCGTGCTGGTGTGGCTCATAGGACTGGGCACACTGATATCGGGAGCCATAGGTGTGAGCAACATCATGGTGGTGACGGTGAAGGAGCGCACCACAGAGATAGGCATACGCAGGGCCATAGGGGCCACGCCAACAGATATACTGACGCAGATTATGAGCGAGAGCATCGTGCTCACCCTGGTGGCCGGACTGAGCGGTATCACCATGGCCGTGGTATGTCTGCAAGCGCTGGAGAATGCAGCTCAGCAGACGTCGTCCGACTCGACCTTCCAGATATCGTTCGGCATTGCTGTAGGGGCTACCCTACTGCTGGCTACGCTGGGTGTCATCGCCGGACTGGCACCTACATTCAAGGCCATGGCCATAAAACCTGTGGATGCGATGAGAGAGGAGTGAGTAGCTGAGGAATGATGAATGAGTAACGGTTAATCACCTTAATTGACCTTAACCGACCCTAATTGACCCTAAATAGAAAACTAAAAAAACGAGATATGAAGAAATTGATTAAATGGGCTACAGTAGCCATCATTGCGGTGGTGTTTATAGGTACATTCGTGTTCCTATATCAGAAGTCGCAACCTCAAGTGGCGAGGTACGAAACCAATCATGCCACTGTCATGGACCTGGAGAAGACAACCATCATCACGGGTAAGATAGAGCCGAGAGATGAGGTGAACATCAAACCGCAAATATCGGGTATCATCACCGAACTATATAAGGAGGCGGGCGAGATAGTGGAGAAGAATGAGGTGATAGCCAAGGTGAAGGTGATACCCGACATGGGCAATCTGAGTTCGGCCGAGACAAGGGTGTATCTCGCTGGACTGACATTCAAGCAGGCTCAGACCGACCACGAGCGCATGAAGCGACTCTACGAGGAGAAGGTGATAAGCACCGAGGAGTTTGAGAAGTCGGAGATGGCCTTCAAGCAGGCCGAAGCGGAGAAGAACAGCGCCGAGGATGCGCTGGGCATCGTGCGCGACGGCATATCGCTGAGCAACGCCAGCATGAGCACCACGCTCATACGCTCGACCATAGACGGACTCATACTGGACATACCGGTCAAGGTGGGCAACTCGGTCATCCTGAGTAACTCATTCAATGACGGTACTACCATAGCTACGGTGGCCGATATGGGGGACCTCATATTCAAAGGTATGATAGATGAGACGGAGGTGGGACGCATACATCAGGGTATGCCGGTAGACATCACCGTGGGTGCCATACCCGACCTGCACCTCACGGCCATACTGGAGTATATATCGCCTAAGGCGATAGAGGAGAACGGTGCCAACCAGTTTGAGGTGAAAGCGGCCATCACACTGCCCTCTGACGTGACCATACGCTCGGGCTATAGTGCCAATGCGGAGATTGTGCTCGACGGAGTGAAGGGAGCTGTGACGATACCGGAGTCGTCGCTCGAGTTCTCAGGCGACAGCGTATTTGTGTATCTGCTCACCGACAGCATCAAGCATACCTATGTGCGCCAACAGGTGACCACAGGCATCAGCGACGGCGTGAACATAGAGATCAAGAAGGGGGTAAAAGCCAACGATAAGGTGAGAGGGATAGAGATTAAGGGATGATGGTTAAGGGTTATGGGAAAGGTGCCTTAATCGACCCTAATTGACCCTAATCGCCCCTAAAGAGACACAAAGCAAAAGCAACATGAAACGCAAACATATCACCATAGCACTGATGCTGGTAGCCTATAGCGCCACGGCACAGCAGGAATGGACACTGAGCCAGTGCATAGACCATGCCATTGAGCACAACATCACCATAAAGCGGCAGGAGGCGAATGTAAAGTCGCAGGAAATATCGCTCAACTCGGCCAAGAACACCCGATTGCCGGGAGTGAGTGCGTCGGCGGGGCAGAACTTCAATTTTGGTCGCGGACTGAACATCGACAACATGTATATCAACAGCAACACCCAAAACACGGGGTTCAACGTGGGGGCCGACCTGCCTATCTACATGGGCGGACAGATAAGCAACAACGTCAAGGCACGCAAATTGGATCTACTGGCTGCAATGACCGACCTGCAGTATGCTAAGGAGAGCATCAGCATGCAGGTGGCATCGGCCTACCTTGAAGTATTGTTCCAAAAGGAACTGCTTGAGGTAGCGAATCGGCAGGCTCAGTTGAGCAAGGAACAGGAGAGGCGCATCAATGCGCTCTTTGTGAATGGGAAATGTGCTGAGACCGAACTGGCGGAGATCAGGGCTACGGTGGCAAGCGATGAGCTGTCGCTGACACAGCAGCAAAACAGCTACACATTGGCATTGCTCACCTTGACACAGCTGCTGGAACTGCCTACACCCGACGGATTCGATATTGCCAGTCCCGAGGTGGTGAACCCCGAACATGCCGTGCTTGCCGACCCCGAGCAGGTGTATGCCGAAGCGGTGATGATAAAGCCGCAGATTGAAGCCGAGAATATCAGGCTGCAAAGTGCCGAACGCAACATACGCATTGCACAGAGTGGATACTATCCTAAGTTGAGCCTTGGCACAGGCATTGGTACCAGCTATTACAAGACGTCGGACCGCGCGGCTGCATCGTTTGGAGAGCAGATGCGCGACAACCTCAACAAGAGTATCTCTCTGTCGCTTTCAGTGCCCATCTTCAATCGCTTCTCAACGCGCAATCAGGTAAGTTCGGCCCGACTGCAATATCACAATCAGCAGTTGCAGCTCGATGAGACACACAAGGCTTTGTATAAGGAGATTCAGCAGGCCTACTACAATGCATTG
Source organism: Bacteroidaceae bacterium (assembly GCA_045660385.1). Taxonomy (GTDB): domain Bacteria; phylum Bacteroidota; class Bacteroidia; order Bacteroidales; family Bacteroidaceae; genus UBA1189. The sequence goes on from JAZRDT010000152.1 coordinate 21,006, forward strand.
GCCGCGCAGAAGCAGTGCATCAGCAGTCAGCAGGCCGAAACGGCCAGCAGTATGGCCTTTGCCTTGATGGAGAAGAAGTATGCTGCAGGGAAAGCAACGGCCACGGAGTATCAGGAGTCGAAAACAGCTCTGTACAGGGCCACTACCAACCGCCTGCAGGCGCAATACACCTTCCTTTTCAGACAGAAGATACTGAATTTCTATCGGGGCGGAGAGCTTTGAGTGGGCCTCGCTCAGTAATGAAAAAGTAACTATTTCATTACATGCGCTCGTTGAAATTTAACTTTGTTGAATTTCTGCCTCGCTCAGCAATGAAAAAGTAAACTATTTCATTACATTCGCTCGTTGAAATTTGTTTTTTCGTTTGCCTTGCACTAATTTCGCGGGTCACTATTAATAACAATGAAGAAAGAAAGCATCAAACATATTGCTGTGTGGGCCGTTGCGGCTCTGCTTGTAGCTGCATGCGCCTCGATTGGTTCACCCGATGGAGGTCCCTACGATGAGACCCCTCCTGTGTTTCTGGGCAGTGAGCCCGAGCCCTTTGCGCTGGGCGTGAAGGACAAGCGCGTGACGCTTGATTTTGACGAATTCATCAAGATTGAGAAGGCGGCCGAGAAGGTGGTGATATCGCCCCCACAGATGACGCAGCCAATCATCAAGGTGAACGGCAAGAAGATTGTGGTGCAGTTGGAGGATAGCCTCAAGGAGAACACGACCTATAGCATCGACTTCAACGATGCCATCGTGGACAACAACGAGGGTAACCCGTTGGGTAACTTTGCTCTATCGTTCGCTACAGGTGAGCATATCGACACGCTGGCCGTGTCGGGTGCTGTGCTCAATGCCTCGAACCTGGAACCCATCAAGGGTATCCTGGTGGGATTGCATAGCAACCTGGCCGACAGTGCCTTCAACAAGCAGGCTTTCGAGCGTGTGTCGCGCACCGATGCCGATGGACGCTTTACCATCCGTGGCATTGCACCGGGCAGCTACCGTGCCTATGCTTTGCAGGATGCAAACCAGAACTATATGTTCGACCAGAAGAGCGAGATGGTAGCCTGGCTCGACTCGCTGGTGGTGCCCTCAACGGAGGTGCGCATGCATCAGGATACGACGTGGGTAGACTCGCTCACCATCGACACCATACGTACTGTGCCCCGTGTGCACTACTTGCCCGAGGATCTTGTGTTGCTGGCCTTTGCCGAAACACCTACGATGCGCTATCTCGTAAAGGCTGAGCGTCCTACGTTGCAGAGGTTCTCCATATACTTCTCGGTAGGTACCGACAGCTTGCCTTTGTTGCAGCCGCTCAACTTTACCGGTGAGGATGCGTACATCGTTGATAGTAGCGTAGACTACGATAGCATCACCTATTGGATGAAGGATACGCTAGCCTACTATCAGGATACATTGTCGTTTGCCCTTACTTATGAGTATACCGACACGCTGGGACAGTTGGTTCCGCGTACCGACACGCTGAACCTCGTGCCTAAAAAGACACGCTCGAAGATACTGAAGGAGGAGGAGAAGAAGCGTCAGGACGAGGCCAAGGAGCGCGAAAAACGCATGAAGCGTGGCGATACCATTCCCGAACCCAAGAAGAAGATGGAGTTTTTGAGTATAAAGATAAACAGCGGAACCAGCATGGACCTCACAAGTAATGTGCTCATCGACTTCAGCGAGCCCATCGTGCAATTCAACGATACGGCTATCCACCTCTATAAAAAACGCGATACGTTGTGGGTGGACGAGGCGCACCTCTTCCGTCAGCGCAAGCATTCGCTGATGGGGTATGAACTCTTGGGTGAGTGGAAGCCCGAGATGGAGTATAAGCTGGTGATTGACTCGGCCGCCTTTACGGGACTCTATGGGTTGCACACAAAGAAACAGGAGGTGACATTCAAGTTTAAGTCGCTGGACCAGTACAGTACGCTCTTCCTCACCATCACCGATGCGCAGCCTACCTATATGGTGCAGTTGCTCAATGGCGACAAGATGGAGCGCCAGATGCGGGTGGAAAAGGGGCAGGCCGACTTCTACTTCCTCAAGCCCGGCACCTACCACATACGCCTCTTCAATGACCGCAATGCCAATGGCGTGTGGGACACGGGACTCTACGAATCGAAGGAGCAACCCGAGGAGGTGTACTACTTCCCTGGCTCGATAAAGACCCGCGAAAACTGGGACTATACACAGGAGTGGAACCCAACGAGCCTGCCTGTCGACCAGCAGAAGCCGAACGACATAAAGAAGCAGAAATCGGATACGAAGGAGCGCAAGTCGAAGAATGCTGAGCGAGAAGCGAAGAAAAAGCAGCAACAGCAGCAGGGAAGTTGAGGATAGATCCTAGTCAACGGTCAACAGTCAACTGGTGTCTTCGGATAACAGAAATATAGCTTTTTTATCATGCCGTTCTCGTTTACCGTTAAGTATTCACCTTTAAATCGTGCTGAATTTCAGAAAAATCACAAATAAATTTGTTTTTTCGCTCGGTTTGCACTAATTTTGCAGCCGCAAATGCGAAATGTATCAATTTAATTATTAAAAACTATGTATTTAAACGCTGAAAAAAAGCAAGAAATCTTTGGACAATACGGAAAGTCTAACACTGACACCGGCTCACCCGAAGCTCAGGTAGCATTGTTTTCATACCGTATTTCCCACTTGACGGAGCACTTGAAAAAGAACCGTAAAGATTATAGCACTGCAAGAGCATTGACCAAATTGGTAGGTAAGCGTCGCGCTCTCCTCAACTACTTGAAGGATCGTGATATCGAGCGTTACCGTGCTATCGTTAAGGCTCTCGGATTGCGTAAGTAATCCTGCTGTATTAGCAAAGAAAAAAGAAGGCTTGTCGGAAGATGAGCCTTCTTTTTTCTTGTGATTGTAGTGGTGAATATTCAAGCAGGCATGATGCTATTTCGTTCGCTTTGAAAAATATTCAAGTAAGCTTGATGCTATTTCGCTCGCTTATTCGTATCTTTGTAAGCTAAAACGCATATAACATAAATACATAACGACAGTGAAGACTTTTGAACTTATCGCCAAGACCTTCCAAGGACTGGAAGAGATATTGGCAAAGGAGCTGACCGAACTGGGTGCTGATGATATCCAGATAGGCCGACGCATGGTATCGTTTACCGGCAACAAGATGATGATGTACCGCGCAAACTTCCACCTGCGCACGGCTATCCGTATTCTTAAACCTATCTTGCACTTCAACGCTAAGGATGCCGATGAGATCTACGACATCGTAAAGAATCGTATCAAGTGGGAGGACTATATGGATGTGAACACAAGTTTCGCTGTCGACTCAGTGGTATATAGCGACGAGTTTCGCCACTCTAAGTTTGTGGCCTACCGTGTGAAGGATGCCATTGCCGACTATTTCCGCGAGAAGGAGGGCAAGCGCCCCTCGGTGCAGGTGACCAACCCCGACATCACTCTTCACATACACATTGCTCAGGAGCGTTGCACCCTGTCGCTCGACTCATCGGGTGAGTCGCTCCACCGCCGCGGCTATCGTCAGGAGGCTGTGGAGGCTCCGCTCAATGAGGTGCTCGCAGCTGGTATGATATTGCAGACGGGATGGACCGGTGAGTGCGACTTCATCGACCCCATGTGCGGATCGGGTACATTGCCCATTGAGGCTGCCCTCATTGCACGAAACATCGCTCCTGGTGTGTTCCGTAAGGAGTTTGCCTTCGAGAAATGGGCCGACTTTGACCAGGAGATGTTTGATGAGATCTATAACGACGACTCTGCTGAGCGCGAGTTTACTCACCATATTTATGGTTACGACATCGATTGGAAGGCGGTAAACATTGCCAGCAACAATGTGCGAGCAGCAGGTCTCACCAAGGATATCACCATTGAGCACCGCGATGTGGCCGACTTTGTAGAGCCCTCCGAGAAGGCGATTATGGTGACCAACCCTCCCTATGGAGAGCGCATCACTACGGACGACCTTTTGGGTCTGTACCGCACCATCGGTGAGCGCCTGAAGCATGCCTTCAAGGGCAATGATGCTTGGGTGCTGAGCTACCGCAAGGAGTGCTTCGACAAGATCGGCTTGAAGGCTTCGGTCATTATCCCCTTCTTTAATGGCGCTTTGCCTTGCGAGTTCCGTAAGTATGAACTCTTTGATGGCAAGTTTAAGGAGTTCCGCGAGAGTGGCGAGGAACTCGATAAGAGCGAGCGCCCCACAGGCGAGCGTCGCCCCTTGCGTGAGCGTGAGGAGCGTGCTGCACGCACCTTCGGCATGAAGCGCGAAGAGGAGCGTCCGCGCCGTCGCTTCAACGACGACAACAACCGTCGCTTCAATGATGACAATCGCCGTGGCTTCGGTGACGACCGTCGCCGTATCAACAAGCGTGAGATGGCCGAGCACAACGACCGCGAGCGTTACGAGGAGGATACAAACTACAGTAGCCTCTACGAGCGACACCACGAGTTTGCCAAAATGCAGGCTGCCCGCGAGCGCAAGGCTCGTCCGCAAGGCGACAAGCGCGAATATCGTGGCGGTGACAAGCGTGAGTTCCGCGGCAAGCCTGCTGGCGACAAGCGTGGCCAGCGTGCACAGCGTTTTTCAAATAGCAAACCTAATTTCAAACCTCGCAAGCGCAATGAAGATTAAGCACATTGCCGGTGTCGTGGCTATAGCGCTATTGACACTTGGTACACCTACTGTGGCACAGGAGACTACACCGATGAAGGAGTTTACGTTGGAAGATCTGAACTTTGGCGGTACCAACTACCGTAACATGATACCGCAAAGCCGACGTCTCACCTGGTGGGGCGACCAACTGGTGCACCTCGAAGCCAAGGAGTGCTACTTGGTGGATAAGAAGACGGGTAAGGAAACTGTGCTCTTCACCGTTGACAATGTAAATGAATGGACGTACGGAACACCGGATAATGGATTGCGCTCGCTTAGTGGCGTGCGTTTCCCCTATGCCGACCAGCCTTTGGTGCTCTTGAACTATGGCGGCGAGCGTTGCCTTATCGACTTCGAGCAGAAGAAGCAGGTATGGAGTCAGTGCAGTGCCGATGAACTGCAGGCAAGCAGTTTCAACACCGTATCGCGCCACACGGCTTATGTAGGTGGCGACCAGCTCTATTTCCGTCCGGCCGATGGCGGAAAGGACATACAGCTCACTACAGACGGTTCGCGCGAAATTGTGTATGGCCGCAGTGTGCATCGCGATGAGTTTGGTATTCACAGCGGACTTTTCTGGAGTCCCGATGGTATGCGCCTCGCTTTCTACCGCATGGACCAGAGCATGGTGGCCGACTATCCTCAGGTGAACCTTTTTTCTCGCATTGCCGAGCATGCCCCCGATAAGTATCCTATGGCAGGCGAGACATCGCACCAGGTGACCGTGGGTGTGTATGACGTGGAAACCAATAAAACCATCTACTTGAAGGCTGGCGACCCTACCGACCGCTACTTCACCAACGTGGCGTGGAGCCCCGATGCGAAGACCATCTATATGCTTGAGCTCAATCGCGACCAGAACGACTGTCGTCTCGTGAGTTACGATGCTGTCACAGGTGACCGTATTGCAGAGTTGTACCGCGAAACCGATGCCAAGTATGTGGAGCCGCAAAACCCCATACAATTTCTCCCGTGGGATGCAAACAAGTTTATCTTGCAGAGTCAGAAGGATGGTTATAACCACCTCTATCTCCTCGACAAGACGGGCAAGGAGCTGCGCCAAATCACCAAGGGCGACTGGGTAGTGCTCAGCGTGGAGGGTTTCAATGCCAAGAACAAGAGCGTCATCATCACCAGCAATGAGTGCAGTCCCATCCAGTGCAATACATGGGAGGTGAACGTTAACACCGGCAAACGCACTCTCCTGGACAATGGCGAAGGTTGGCACACTCCCGGTTTGAGTGAAAGCGGACGTTACCTTGCAGACAGCTATCAGGCTCCCGAAGTGCCTCGCAACATTGAGATCATTGATGCGAAGACCTTGCGTCGTACGGCCTACTTCGAATCGCCCAACCCTTGGGAAGGCTACAAGGTGCCCCAGTTCTCATGTGGCACGGTAAAGGCTGCCGATGGTACCACCGATCTCTACTGGCGTATGGTGAAGCCTGCTGACTTTGATGAAACGAAGAAATATCCTACGGTAATATATGTATATGGTGGCCCTCATGCACACAACGTAGATGCCCGCTGGAACTATGCGAGTCGTTCATGGGAAACCTACATGGCACAGAAGGGATACATTACCTTCATCCTTGACAACCGTGGCAGCGAAAACCGTGGTAAGGAGTTTGAGCAAGCTACCTTCCGCCAGCTCGGTCAGCAGGAAATGCTCGACCAGATGTGTGGTGTAGCCTACCTCAAGAGTTTGCCCTACGTAGATGCTGACCGCATCGGTGTGCACGGCTGGAGTTATGGTGGATTCATGACCATCTCGCTTATTACCAACTATCCCGAGGTGTTCAAGGTGGGTGTAGCTGGCGGACCCGTTATCGATTGGAAGTGGTACGAGGTGATGTATGGCGAGCGTTATATGGATACTCCGCAGGACAACCCCGAGGGCTATGCCAAGTGTTCGCTTCTCCCTATGGCCAAGAACCTGAAGGGTAAGTTGCAGATTATTACTGGATACAACGACCCCACTGTGGTACCTCAGCACTGCCTCATGTTTATCGAGGAGTGCATCAAAGCGGGTACGCAGCCCGATTTCTTCGCTTATCCTGGCGAGGGACACAACATGATGGGACACAAGAGTGTACATCTGCACGAGCGCATTACGCAATATTTTGAAGATTACCTGAAATAAAAAAGGATGAGGCCATGCCTCACCCTATAGGAAAATGCATAGGCAGTCTGAAAAGGCTGCCTATGTGTTTTTTATAAGTTGTAGAAATGGTTTACAGGCCCGTGCCCATGTCCGATGTTTTGGTTGGCACCGTGAATGATGGCTTGGTTGATATACTGCTTTGCAGTGCGTGCAGCCTCGGTGAGCGAGAGTCCCTTGGCCAATTGTGCTGCAAAGGCTGATGACAATGTGCAGCCAGTACCATGCGTGTTGCGGGTGTCTATGCGGCGTGCGCTAAGTTCTACCGTCTCATTGGTCTCGCGGTTGTAGAATATGTCGATAAGTTCATCGTCGACGAGGTGTCCGGCCTTGAGCAATACCGACACGCCATACATCTCTGCCAGGCGGCGGGCTGCGTCGGGCAAATCGCCTTGCTTGCTGAGGGCTTCGCCCAGCAATATCTCGGCTTCGGGGATATTGGGAGTGATGACACGCGCCATGGGCATCAGTTCGCTCTTCAGCACTTCGATGGCACTGTCTTCAATCAGTTTGTGTCCCGAGGTGGATACCATGACGGGATCGAGTACGACGTTGGTTATGCGATACTTGCGCAACATGTGGGCTACACTGTGCACCACCTCAGCCGAGTGCAGCATACCGATCTTGACACTATCGGCGCCAATATCGCTGAGCACGGCTTCTATCTGCCCTTCAATGATATCAATGGACAATCCCTCGACAGCATTTACGCCGAGTGTGTTTTGCGCCGTAATGGCCGTGATGGCCGATGCGGCAAAACATCCGTTGGCCGAGATGCTCTTGATGTCGGCTTGTATGCCTGCTCCACCTCCCGAGTCGCTGCCTGCGATGGTGAGGACTCTTTTTAATTGACAATTGACAGTTGACAATTGACAATTATTCTCGATTCTTTCTGGGCATTCTGATACCTCTGAATTCTCGAGATGGTTGTTTCTGATAATGTCTGCTAGCTCTGCAGATGCTTCACGAGGAGACTCTGCTGCTACGATGGCCGATACCACGGCTACGCCCTCCACACCCCGGGCGATGACTTCGCCGATGGTGTTGCGGTTCATGCCACCGATGGCTACGCAGCGGTGCCGCGACTGCTGCATCACCTGCTCTATGCCCTCAAGGCCAAAGGGGGTGAGTGTGTCGGTTTTCGTGGGAGTAGCATATACGGGTGATATGCCAATATAGTCTACGTCGAGTTCATTGGCGGCCAACACTTCGTCCATGGTTTCAACGGAGAGACCTATAATTTTTTCCTTGCCAAGCAGAGCGCGGGCAGTCTCATAGGGCATATCGCTCTGTCCGATGTGCACGCCATCGGCATCTACGGCAAGGGCAACGTCTATGCGGTCGTTGATGATGAGAGGTATGTCAAGAGGAGTCAGTGCAGCTTTTAATTCGCGGGCTAATGCTACGAATTCAGCGGTAGAGCACTCCTTCTCGCGGAGCTGAACCATAGTAACACCGCCTGCGGCGGCTTCACGCACAATCCATGCCATGTCGCGACCACCCGAAAGAGGGCGGTCGGTGACAAGGTAGAGGGAAAGGTCAAAGGGTATTTTCATTTTGAATTCTTATAGTTTTGAATTTTACGACTCTTGAAGCCCTATCATGAAGAACTCCAGTTCTAAGGCGCAACCCTCGACGAAGACGCGGCGCATGAGCGCTTGCTTCTCGGGAGAGCACTCCTTGGCCAAGCGGTCGATGAGTGCTACCACATAGCGTGTAGCTTCGTCCATCTCGGGTGATCCGTAGGTCTGTATCCACTCGCGGTAGGGGTTGTCGGGGCTAATATGTTGTGCTATGAGGTATTTGCCTACTTCGTTGTATACCCAATAGCAGGGTAGCACGGCAGCCAGCACGAGGGGTACGTCCAGGGTGTCGGTGTAGTGGCGCAGGAAACGGGTATAGCGCAAGGTAGTAGCAACAGGCATTGCCTCACCCATAATGCCAAACCGTTCGCTCAGCATGGCTTGCATAGCATTTTCGCTTTCCATACCCTCCTTTGCGGTAGCACGGAAGAAGTCACCCTCGGTTTTGTCGGTCATCATGTCGGCCACGGCATAGAGGTCGCGTGAGTACTCCTTGAGGTATATCTTGTCTTGTTGCAGATAGCGTACAAACTGCTCTTGGGGTAGGGTGCCATCCAACATCTTTTGTATGAACTCATACTGCTCGATGCTATGCATAATGTCGGCTACGGCTTCGAAGGCCGATTCACTCCATAGAGGAAGCTCTTCGCGTGCACTATTGACACGCGAAGCCAACTCATCGGGGGTGATGGTGTATAGCGCATCCACGAAGTGGGTGAGCAGTGAACCCGGTGCGGGACATTGTGCTACGGCCAGTTCTCCACATACGCCCATCGCTGCCATGCCGTGAAGGGCAGCCTCGAAGGCGTCGGGGTTGATGCCGGCAAAGGCGCCTACCATGGATGATGCGGTACATCCCATAGCGGTGACGCGTGTCATCAGGGGCGAGCCGTTGGTGATGGTCTCGGTGTGTGTGCCGTCGGTGATGTAGTCGGTGGCGCCACTGATGACCACTACGGCTCCTGTGCAGAGGGCGAGCTGCTTGGCCGACTCTACAGCATCGTCAGAGCTTTGGCTGCTGTCTACCCCCTTGCTTGTGATGTCGGCATTTACGAGCGCCATAATCTCCGACGCGTTACCACGAATGATGGTTGGGTGGCACTCACGGATAATCTCCCATGCCGTTTCGGTGCGGTAAGGTGTGGCGCCTGCACCTACGGGGTCGAGTACAATGGGCTTGCCCATGCGATGTGCCGCACGGCCTGCACGGAGCATGCCTCGTATCCACTCGGCATCGAGCGTACCGATGTTAATCACAAGGGCCGAAGCGATAGCTACCATATCGTCCATCTCCTCTACGGCGTGAGCCATCACAGGCGATGCACCAATGGCAAGCAGGGCATTGGCCGAAAAATTCATTGCAACATAGTTGGTGATGTTGTGTACCAACGGACTCTTCTCGCGCAAGAGGGCGAGATCTCTCTTCAGATGTTCTTGTTTCATATTTATTTTCCTCTCTACAATTACGATAGCAGGTTCTAAGGGTATAATCTCAGCCTGCCTTTTGGGCAAGCACCCCTAATATTATGTCTTGATTACCGTGCAAATGGCACTTGTGTCGGTAGTCACGATGCAAATGTACGAAAACTTTCGGATAGACAACACTATCCGACGTAGTTATTTGTAATCTTGATGTAAAATCTGTATTTTTGCGCCAATTATTAGTACAAAGCAGATATGAAAAAAGAGAATTTCCTCCAACGATACGCGGCCTATGCTGTGGCATTGGTCTTGTTTGTAGTTGTAGCATGTATTTATTGCTCTCCATATTTAGAGGGTAAGGTTATCCAATCGGGCGACGGAACCAGTGCTGCTGCGGCGGTACAGGAGGTGGTACAATATTCCAAGGCTACAGGCGACCATTCATTCTGGACAGGCTCGATGTTTAGCGGTATGCCCAACTATCAGATTGGCGGCGGCCACTATGAAGCGAACGACTGGCTCAAGCCCTTCCGTAAGATTATGCTCAAGGGACATAGCAGCACGCCATGGATCTTTATCATCTTCTTCGTGTGCTTCTATGCAATGATGCGCGCCTTCAATATTAACAAGTGGCTTAGCATCGTAGGAGCCTTGGCTACGGGATTCTCTTCATATTTCTTCATCATCGTACAGGCCGGTCACAACACCAAGACATCCTCCATTGCCCTCATCTCTGTGGTTGTCGGAGGCTTTTACCTGATCTTCCGCAAGCGTTATGGCTTGGGCGTGGTGCTTACGATGTTGTTTACTGCCGTTGGTTTTGGTCCTCATCCACAGATGTCCTACTATCTGTTCATGATGATTGGCCTCTTCTACCTTGCCGAGTTGTGCATCCATGTCAAGGAAAAACGCTATAAAGATCTCCTGATTGGTTCGCTTCTCTTTTTCGGTTCATTCGGAGTAGGCTTGGGTACGGGCAGTTCCACTATCTTTGCCAATCAGGAATATGCCGAACAGACGATGCGAGGCGGCCACTCCGATCTCGCCAAGGTCGACGATGCCCAAAACAAGACCAAGGGTCTCGACTTGGACTATGCTACACAGTGGAGCTATGGAATTGACGAGTCGCTCTCGTTCCTCATTCCTGGCGTCATGGGTGGAGCCTCAACCTACGATGTAGGCACCGATTCAGAGTTGTTCAAGACACTGGTCAAGCAAGGTGTTCCGCGCAACTCGGCCGCTCAATTCTGCGCCAATGTACCGCTCTATTGGGGCGATCAGCCCTTCACCGCGGGTAACGTGTATATGGGTGCTATCGTATGCTTCCTCTTCGTGCTGGGTCTGCTTGTCGTACGTGGTCCTTATAAGTGGGCTATCCTTGCTGCCACTCTATTCTCGGTATTTCTTGCTTGGGGACACAACTTCATGCCGCTCACCGAATTCTTCTTCAAGTATTTCCCCATGTACAGCAAGTTCCGTGCAGTATCGTCTATCCTTATCGTAGCCGAAGTGGCTATGCCCCTCTTGGGCTTCCTTGCCATCAAGGAACTCATGGACGGCACACTCTCGCGCGACAAGGCCTTGAAGAATATCTATATCGCAGCGGGTATTACAGGCGGTCTGTGTCTCTTTATCGCTCTCTTCGGCGGTGCAGTGTTTGACTTCCAGGCACCGGGCGATGCAGCCTTTGCCAACCAGCTTCCCGGCTTTGCCTATCAAGGTATCCTGGTCGAGCGTGAGGCCTTGATGAAGAGCGATGCATGGCGCTCATTCCTATTCATTCTGCTGGCTGCTGCTACCTTATGGGTGTTTGCCTATGGTAAGCTCAAGTGGGGATACATGGTAGCTATTCTGGGCATATTGGTAATGGCCGATATGTGGCCCGTCAACAAGCGCTACCTCAATGACGATTCTTTTGTAGCCAAAAAGAACAACAAGGCCGTGTTCCAGATGCAGCCCCATGAACAGCAGATCCTGCAGGATAAGGACCCTCATTTCCGTGTGATGAATCTTGCAGCCAACACCTTCAACGATGCCCGCACTTCATACTATCTGAAGTCAATCGGTGGATATAGCGCAGCCAAGCTCCGTCGTTACCAGGACCTGATTGACCAGCATATCTCGAAGATGAACATGAATGTCATCGGTATGCTCAATGCCAAGTACATCATCGTGCCCGACAAGAAGAGTGGTCAGCCTCAAGTGCAGCGCAACCCCTATGCGATGGGTAATGCATGGTTTGTCGATACGCTGCAGGTGGTCAACACGGCCAATGAGGAAAGCAATGCACTCAACCATATTGATTTGCACACTACCGCCGTGCTCGACAAGGAGTTTGCCTCTTACGTAACGGATTTCACCCCTGAGCGCGACCCCGAGTCTGTAGTGCGCCTTACCAAGTACACTCCGCGCTATATTGATTATGAGTATGCCACCAGTAAGCCCGGTACCATCGTATTCTCGGAGATTTACTACCCCTATGGCTGGAAGGCCACTATTGATGGCGAACCTGTCGACCACTATCGTGTGAACTACATGTTGCGTGCGCTCAATGTACCTGCAGGCAAGCACACCATCCATTTTGAATTTGCTCCCGATAGTGTGAAGAAGGGCGATACCCTTGCGATGGTATGCATCTTTATCATGTATGGTACTATGCTCGTTGTGCTCGTAAGCGCTATTATGGGCGTTTTGCGCAAGCGTAAGGAGGAGTGATCCATTTACCTTGTTACAAAAGAATTATCACAGGCCTGACAATATTTTGTTGAGCCTGTGATCATTTTTTGTCAAGCCTATAGAACTTGTTCAAGTTTGCTTGATGCCTTTCTGTGCTATGCACTCAATTGTTATGCAAACCGCTTGATGAGGCGGTCGATCTTCCAGAGGATGCCTTTACGGCGATGCTTCCAGAAGTATTTCATGTAAAGGCGTTCGGCGATGCCGCGCGGACTATTGTGATAGGCCTTGGCATGTTGTTTCATGCGTTTCACGTAGCGGTGGCCCCAATATACGCGGTTATAGCGCTGTGCCTGTCCGAGGGGCTGGTCGATGATGTGGCACAGGAAGTCCGTCAACTCGTTCATCTTAGCCTCTACACTATCGCGCTCGGGGTGTTTGAGTGCGGGTGCTTGCAGCATGTGCTCATAGAGTGCGGGGTCGGCATCGATGCGCTTGATGGCTTCGAGCACTTCATCCCACGAACTGTATCGGTTGCAGTTGATGAAAGCCTCTTCGTTGAAGGTGTCGGCAGCCGTGGGGTCGCCCCAATAGATGGGTACGGTCTGCGCGGCAAACGACTGCACGAGTTTCTCGGTACAGTAGCCGGGGTAGCTGCTGTTCTCGAATGAGAAGCTGAATTTGTGCTGCAGTTCGAAAGCGAGTTTGTCTTCCACCGGTCCGCCGATATTGTTTCGGTAGCGGCCTCCTGACGATACGTTCTTGTAGGTTGAGAGTTGTGTGAAAAACTGTTCGCGTACGGCAGATGCGCGATCGTTGGAGTAGACGAAACTGCAGAATCCGCTCTTCGCGGGGAGGGGCTTGGCATGCTTCTCCTGCATGAGGCGGAAAAACTTCTGATAGCGGTTGAGGTAGTAGATGGGGAGGCGCATGTAGCGGTCGCCCATGGTGAGGTGCTCAAAACCGATGGCGTAGTCGTATAGGTTGAAGTCGGGACATTGGTTCTCGCCTGTATAGAATATTTTCACACAATTGTAGCGGAGGTGTTCTTCTCCGAAGACAGAGCAGAAGATGTAGTCGGGCGTGTCGCTCAGCTCGACTTCGTAGTGCTGGCTTAGGATTTGATGGAAAATATTGTTCTCGGGTACGAAGTCGTCCCAAAAGTCGACGAAGCGTATTCGGATATGTTTCTTCATAATTTCATTTTCGTTTTGCGGATATACCAGGGGAGCACCTTGCTTGCCAGACGGGGAAATCGACGTATGAGGAATTGTAGCGTACGAAGCTTGCGGTCGGCCCGATAGTGAGGATTGTGTGCATAGTCGGGGACGACATCAAGCAAGTGGTTGTAAAGTCGGTGCAGTTCCGATATCAGGGGATACTCTTCGTTATAGATATAGGTGAGTACGCTGAGCAGGTAACCCTTCTTCAAGTAGATGTAATTAAGTTCGTCCTTGTTGGGTTCGTAGAGTCCTTTCTCGTGGGCAAACTGCATGAGCAGATCGAACGATGTGAGTTTATCGATATAGCGTTTAGGATTGCGCACCTCGGAGAGCGACTCCTCATGAACGATATAGCGGTAAAGGGGCTTGTCGACGCAGGCTATGCGGCGGGATGCCAATAGAGAGCAAGTGAGCATGCAGCTGTCCTCGGCGCTGCGTGTGGCGGGGAACTGTATGTCATACTCGCACAGCAGCGAACGGCGGTAGAGGAAGGTCCACATCATCGTTTTGTAATGTGTGAGGAAGCCTGTACGCACCTTACCCTCAAATGCAGAGCTTTCTACTAAGGGATTGTTTAGCGGAGTGGTTCCGCCTGGAGCCACAAGGCTGGCTTGGCAGTAAGCAAGGTCGGCTTGTGCACGGCACGCTGCTTTGTACAGCAGTTCGCAGTAGTCGGGTTCTACAATGTCGTCGCTATCGACGAATCCCACATACTCGCCACGTGCAGCAGCTATACCGATATTTCGTGCCGGTCCCGGTCCCATATTATGGGGTGTAGCGAGCAGTCGGAAACACTTCCGGCTGGGGTGTGCATCTATATATTGCTGGGCACGCACCATGCTACTATCGCGGCCATGATCGTCAATGAGCAGCACCTCAATCTCGTCCATAGTTTGTGCTATGAGCGCAGCAAGGCAAGCCTCGATATGAGGTTCGGCATTGTATACGGGAATGATGAGCGATACTTTAAACATGGTGTGGTATGGATCCCTTTAGTAGGGCAAAAGTACTTAAAATATAGATTAGATAAAAATCTATCCTCTATTTTTTGTAAAAAGGAGAGCAACAATAGGTTTTTTACCATGCCGTAGCTCTTTATCACAAATAATTGATTACTTTTGTGGTTGATAAACTGGTTTGTCACTACAATAAGCGAATGAATAGGTCCTCGAAGATAGACTTCTCGGTGATTATACCTCACCGTAATTCGATACAATGTCTGCCCAAGTTGTTGTCGACTGTCCCCGCTACCGAGCAGGTGGAGGTGTTGATTGTCGATAATAGCCCTGTACCCATTACGAGAGACGACATTGACTCTTCCCGTGCCTATGAATTGTTCTACTCGGCTCCCGAACGGGGTGCTGGTGGAGCACGCAATGTGGGCATAGAGCATGCGCGGGGGCGGTGGTTGGTGTTTGTGGATGCCGATGACTATCTCACCCCCGATGCGTTCGACACCTTTTATTCCTATGTCGACAGCGATGCCGAGGTGCTCTACTTCTGCTCCAGTTCGGTGTACATTGATACGGGAGAGCCTGCCGACAGGGGCAACATACATAATCAGATGGTGGCCGACTATGTGCAGGGCCGTTACGATGAGCAGAGGTTGCGCATCTACTTTTCTACACCATGGCCCAAGATGGTGAGTCACGAGTTGGTGCAGCGTCATGCGATTCGCTTCGATGAGGTGGTGGCGTCGAATGATGTAATCTTCTCTATGCTTACAGGCTACTATGCCCGTTCAATTGAGGTTGTGGACAAGGTGGTGTATATGGTCACCGTATCAAAGGGGTCACTCACCATGCGTCACGATACAGCTGTGGTGATGGCACGCTACGAGGTAGCTCTCAGGCTCAACCAGTTTTTGCGCGAACATGGTTTGGGAAGCTATCAGCGATCGATCATGTATTTCATTGTGCGGTCGTTGAAGCATGGAGTCAAAACCTTTTTCCAGAGCTTGCGATTGCTCGTGGTCTATAAGCAGAATCCCTTGATAGGTGCCCGCAATTGGGTGAAGGAGGCCCGTATCATCGCCTCGCGCAACCGGAAATACAAGAAGTATATTACTCATTGAGAATAGGGAGATACGTGTCATGAACTTAGGAATTATCGTACAAGCAAGAATGGCCTCGACAAGGCTCCTCGGTAAGATCTTAAAGGATTTCTACCGAGGCTACACCATATTGGATATCATCCTGCAGAAATTGCATCGTATACCCGATGCGGTGGTGGTAGTGGCAACCTCTACCAATGAAGCCGATGATGCCTTGGCTGCATATCTGTCGGACAAGGGAGAGCGTGTATACCGTGGCTCTGAAAACGATGTGCTTCAGCGCTTCATAGGAGCCGCCGAAGAGAACGGCATCGATGGCATTGTGCGCATCTGTTCGGATAATCCCTTCCTTGATGTCGATGGTTTGTGCCAGCTTGCCCGAGCCGCCCGCGACAACGCGGAGGCCGACTATATAGGATTCAGGGTCAATGGCAAGCCATCCATACTCACCCACTTTGGTTTTTGGGGTGAATATGTCACGCTCGACGCCTTGAAGCGGGTAGCGGCCACAACCGATGAGAAGGCTGCCCACGAGCATGTTACCAACTATGTATATACCCACGACGACCGTTTCAGTTGTGCATGGATAGCTGCACCGGAGTTTCTGGAGGGGCGCACCGATATACGCCTCACTATTGACACACCCGTCGATTTCGAGAATGCACAGATCATATACGGGAGTCTGATTGCCCATGGCGAGGACTTTGGTCTGCAGCAGATCGTATCGTGCCTGGCGAAGCATCAGGAGATCGTGGAGCGAATGAACGAAGTTATCATCCATAATACGAAATAGAAATGATTAAGAAAGGAGAAACATATATCATTGGCGAGATAGGCCAAAACCATAACGGTTCGTGCGATATTGCCAAGCTCATCGTCGAACTGGTGGCTCGCCCTGTGCGTGAGGAGGCATTCGGTATCGACCTCAAACCCATGAATGCGGTGAAAATGACCAAGCGCGACTTGAACGAGGAGCTCACCGTATCGCAGATGAACCGTATCTACGACACTCCCCATTCCTTTGGTCGCACCTATGGCGAGCATCGTGCTTTCTTGGAACTCGACGATGAGGCTCACTACGAGGTGTACAAGTATGCCAAGTCGTTGGGTCTTGACTTCATTGAAACTCTTTGTGCCAAGGGATGCCTGTCGATGCTCAAACTCTTTACACCCGATTACCTGAAGGTGGCAAGCCGCGATCTTACCAACTTGCCTTTGCTCGAGGCATTGGCCGAGACAAAGATACCCATCATCCTTTCTACAGGTATGGCCGGCAAGCAGGAACTTGACAATGCATTGGACATCATCACCCGTTACCACAACGATATCTCGATTCTGCACTGCGTGTCGCAATACCCCACACATCCTGATAATCTCAACCTTAATACGATAAAATACCTCAAGCGCCACTATCCGCAGTATACCATCGGATTCTCTGATCATACTATCGGTATCTCGGCTCCTGTGGTGGCTGTAGGTATGGGTGCCGAGATTATCGAGAAACACATCACCATTGACCGCCGTATGAAGGGAACCGACCAGGCGGGTTCGCTCGGCCCCGACGGTGTGAACCGTATGATACGCGATATCCGTATCGCTGAGCGCTGGATGGGTACGGAGGACCTCTACATAGAACCTAATGTGGAGAGTGCAAAGGTGAAACTCGAGCGTTCTATAGCTGCCAGACACAAGCTCGAAGCCGGACATGTCATTACAGAGGAGGATCTGTGCATGTTGAGTCCGGGCGATGGATACAAGTGGAGTCAAAAGGGTGAGGTTATCGGGCACGTTGTGGCCGAGGAGATACCTGCCAATGAGATTATTTATCCGAAACTGTTGAAATAAATTGCTATGCTACCTAAAATCATACTGACCGATATTGATGGCGTCTGGACCGATGGCGGCATGTACTATGACCAGACGGGCAATGAGTGGAAGCGCTTCCATACCTACGATAGCGCCGGAGTGCTCTTTGCACGTCAGTGTGGCATTCCCGTTGGCATCATCACAGGTGAGCAGACCGAGATTGTAGCTCGCCGTGCGCAAAAGTTGAAGGTCGACTATCTGTTTCAAGGAGTGAAAGACAAGCTGCATGCCGTGACTGCGTTGTGCAAGGAGTTGGGTTTTGAACTCTCCGATGTTGCCTACATTGGCGACGACCTCAACGACGTGGCACTGCTCCAGCAGGTAGGTTGGGCCGGGGTACCCAGTTCGGCTCCCGACTATATCCAAGCATTGGCTACGGTGAAGCTCACCAAGCGAGGAGGCGAGGGTGTCTTCCGTGAGTTTGTCGAGTTTCTCCTGGGACCCGATAAGGTGGCACAAATCGTCAGCGGGATTACCCACTACAATCAGTAACCACAGCCGTTTCCTATGCGCCTCAGAGACAAGATTGACATAGCCGACATCAACATGATATACTTCTCATCCTACCGGATGAAGGTGCATCGTCCCATGCCCATCGTCGTGTGCTATCTGCTCTTTCTGGCTTATTGCATAAGAAATTTCTTGCGGTTCGAGTTCCGATATACCCGCTCTCACAAGGTACTCTTCGTAGTGCCGACGCTCAACAACAAACGTACGCTCGAGCCCATCTACTCGAAGTTGGATGAGGCTGATTACACCTGCATACAGGGTAGCTGGATGGGACTCCCGCGCACCCGTTTGGCCTGGTATAGCCTGGTGCGCTTATTGGACTTTCACCGCATGTACCGCTCGCTCAATACCGAGGACAAGCGTCTCGTGCGCCATTTCTATCTGCGTTTCATGACCACCTATGGGGTGTATCACACCTGTCACGAACTGCTCAGGCGTAACCCCGATCTCAAGATGATTGTGATGGCCAATGACCATATTTCCGTATGCCGCATCCTTCGTATGCTGGCCCCGCAGTATGGGGTAGAAACGCTGTATACACAGCACGCCTCAGTCACCGAGCGCTTCCCCTCGTTGCAGTTTACCTACTCCTTCCTCGATGGTATTGAATCCTATGAGAAATATGCAACCATAGGCAACATTCGCGGAAAGGTATACCTCTCGGGAAGTCCGCGATTCGATGTGCTTGGAAAATTGCGGGTTGCTCAAGCTGATTCCCATCGCATAGGCATTGCGTGCAACTCCATCGACCGCCTGCAACGAGTGGCCGAGTTGGCTGCATATCTCATTGCCCACACCGATTATGAGGTGGTGGTGCGTCCTCATCCCGAGATGCTGAAGAACTTTCCCCAATCATTGTTTGCCGATTCGCGCATCTCTATCTCGCGCCCCGATTGTGAGACTCCCTTCGAATTCATATCCAAACTCAAGGTGCTCATCGCCAACGAGTCGAGCATACACCTCGATTCGCTGCTTGTAGGCATCCTCACCATACTGTACAATTTCACCGAGAATGCCACTATCGACTGGTATGGCTACCTGCGCAACGGCCTAATGCCCAAGTGCGACAGCAAGGAGCACATCATACGATATATTGACGAGGCCGCCTTGTCTGCCGCGAAGGCCAAGTACTACTATGCAGCCTATGGTACCGCCTATGAATACAATGTCGGAACCTTGATTGCCCGCTTCATCCAAGGCCGTATTGGCCGCCAGGGCAATGTGCTTGATTCCATCTTTGTTGACCAGGGAGCATACTACGACTATAAATCCCAGAAACCATGCGATTGAGTGCTATAAAATCCAAAGTTGCGGGTAACAAGACTCTGCTCAATGGCAGTCTGTTTTCCCTCTTCTCCTTTTTCAATCAGGGGGTAGGCTTCGTGTTGCTTATCCTGCTTGCCGAGTACATCGCTCCGGCCGAGTATGGCAGTCTCAGCATGTTCAACACCGTGGTCACCTTCCTGGGATTTTTCATCGCGATGTCTACGCAAGGCTTTCTCGCCATCTCCTACTTCAAACGTGGATCGGCGCATTTCAAGGAAGATGTCTCGGCCATCAGCCTCATATCCCTCACTTCATTCATCGTGTTGGGAGCGGTCGTAGCTCTGCTCCACCGTCAGTTGTCGCAGTGGCTTCATCTGCCTACGGCATTTCTCTTTGCCACCGTTGCCATCGCTTTCTTCCACCTGTTCTTCGACATGCGGCTCAACTATCTGCGTGTACAGGAGAAGGTCACCCGCTACGGTTTGTGGAGCTGTACCTTTGCGTTGATAAGTTTTGCCCTTTCGCTCTACCTTGTTATAGGACGCAGACTCGACTGGGAGGGTCGTGCCTATGCCAATCTCATTTGTAGCATTGCCTTCGGTGTATTGGCCATCGGCTGCTTCCTCCGCGAGCGCCTGTTCACCTTCAAGGTCAGTGCCGATACCTTCAAGACTATTCTCTATTGGGGTGTCCCTCTCATCCCGCATTTAGCTTCGGTATGGATCAAGCAGGGAGGCGACCGTCTCATCATCAATGAGCAGCACTCGCTGGCCGATGTGGGACTTTTCAGTTTTGCCCTCAACCTCACCAGCATCATCATCATGATAGGTTCGGCATTCAACGCCACCAATTCCGTATCCATCTACAAGACACTCTCGTCGGGAGAGCCTGCTTGTGATATACGCAGCAAGCTCAGGCGGCAGACACGCGACATTGCCATCATCTATCTCATCGCCTATGTGTGCATTGTGTTGGGTGCATCGTTGCTGACACCTCTGTTGCTACCCCGCTATGCCGAGTCCATACCCTATTTCCTCATCCTCTCGTTGCAGGGTTTGGGACAGTGCTTCTATTTCCTCTATAGTAATTACCTCTTCTACTATCATCGCAACAAGCAGCTCATGTTCGTAACCTTCATCACCTCGGTGCTCCATTTGTTGCTCTCGCTGCTCCTTACCCGGTACTCGCTCATATACACTTGCTGCATCTACGTGTTTGTGCAGGTCATTCTCGTATATTCACTTTATAAACTCAGTCGCAAGGCTCTAACCGAAAACCTGGAAACCTCATGAAGCAGATTCTCATCCGTTGGCGCGACAGCTTGTTGCGCTCATACTACACCCGCCGTGTGTCACGCCGTGTCATGAAACATGGCGCCAACCTCCGATGCAACGGCAAGTGCACCATCACGGGCCATGTCACGTTAGGCGACAATGTCAACTTCAATGGCATGTGTATCCTTGGAGCTGGAACCGTTACCATCGGTGACAACTTCCATTCTGGTACCGAGTGCATGATGATTACACAAAACCACAACTACGAGGGCGAGGCCATCCCCTACGACCACACCTATGTGAAGAAGACCATCCGCATAGGCGACAATGTGTGGCTGGGCAATCGCGTGCTCATTGTCGGTGATGTCACCATTGGCGAGGGAGCCATTGTGGCAGCTGGTGCTGTCGTGTGCAAGGACGTTCCCCCATGTGCCATTGTCGGAGGCAATCCGGCCAAGGTAATCAAGTATCGTGACCGCGCACACTACGAATCGCTCAAAGCCGCAGGGCGTTTTCATTAAGAATAAGAAAGCAGCACCACTCATACCCGAGGGTGCTGCTTCTGTTATGCGGGGTCTATGGTTGCCTGTTATGGGTAGATGATTTGTGCCTGCAACTTGTATAGTTCGGCACCGGCCAGGAGCACGCAGCCGAGACCATAGTCCTCGAAGTCGGGCACGCTATCGTAGGTGACGGGCTGGCCTGCCGAGGGATCCTTACCTGTTCCTTGCATATAACCCAAGAATCCGTTGGGGTGAACAGCCTTCTCCACGATGGCATTCCATGCACGCACCATGGGTTCCGTGTAGGTGTCGGCATCCAATATGCCCTGACGTATTCCCCATGCCATACCATATACGAAGAGGGCTGTGCCCGAGGTCTCGGGTCCGCCGTAGTTGGTGGGGTCGTGCAGACTCACATTCCAGAAGCCATCTTCACGCTGGCATTTGATGAGCGCCTTGCTCATGGCCTTGAAGTCGCGCAGGTAGTCCTTATAGTGCTTTTCGTCCTTGGGGATTTCGTTCATTACACGCACCAATGCAGCATATACCCATCCGTTGCCACGGCTCCAGTAGCAATCCTCGCCATTCGGTTCTGTGTAGGGTGGGTCGTAGTCGGCATCGCGCCACCAAAGGTCATCTTTGGGGTTATACATACCCTTTTCGCCCAGTTGGTTGCGGGTATATTCGTAGAGCTGCCACATCTTGTCGTAGTACTTGGTGTCGTCGTAGAGGTTGCCGAACTTGGCAAACACTGGCATGGCCATCTGTATGGCATCAATCCACCACCAATCGTCCACCTGCGGTGTGTTTACCATCGCATCGATCGAAACCTTCACGTTCTTCAGCATGGCAGGGTTGTCGGGGCAGATGCGGTAGAGGTCAATGTAGGTTTGTCCGCAGCAATGGTTGTCGGCATGGCGTGTGGTGTTGCCGTTGCGCATACCCCATTGGTGCGATGCCCCCCAGTCGTAGGCATATTTATAGAAGTCCGCACGGGGATAGATCTCGTGCAACGCCATCAGTCCCTCGTAGTATACCGCGCGGGTCCACAGGTTGCTCGGGCGTTCCTTGTTCACGAATGTGGGCACCGAGGGATCAGGCCACTTCTTCATGAAGTAGTCATTGGTGAGCAACATGGTTTTGAGAATCTCTTTCTGCGTGGGCAGCTCCTGTGCCACGAGTGAGCCTGTGCAGAACAGTACGGCAAGCAGGGTGCAAAGGGTGTGTCTCATAGTATATTTTTTATGTATCCTATACTTAAATGTTATAATTACGAGGGACAAATATAAACAATTTCAAAATTATTGACAAAGGATTTCGATATTTTTCCGTAATTTTGCGCACATATTGGCATTCGAGAAATAAACAATACAATACATATGATAGAACAGAAGTTGGTACAGAGTGTCGCTCAGGCGATACAGGCATTGTACGGACAGGCCGTGGAGCCAGCCCAGGTGCAGTTGCAGAAGACAAAGAAAGAGTTTGAGGGCCACCTGACCCTCGTGGTATTCCCCTTCTTGCGCACTTCGCGCAAAGGTCCCGAGCAGACCGCTCAGGAGATTGGCGAATACCTGGCTGCAAACGAGCCCATGGTGCAGGCATTCAATGTCATTAAGGGCTTCCTCAATATCACCATTGCCGCTTCGGCTTGGGTAGAGCTGCTGACCGCTATCGACGCTGACGCCAAGTTTGGCATACAGACCCCCACCGCGAACTCTCCGCTGGTGATGATCGAGTACTCATCGCCCAACACCAACAAGCCCCTCCACCTGGGCCACGTCCGCAACAACCTCCTCGGCTATGCACTTGCCAATGTGATGGAGGCCAACGGCAACCGCGTGGTGAAGACCAACATCGTGAACGACCGAGGCATCCACATCTGTAAGTCGATGCTTGCATGGCAGAAGTATGGCGAGGGCGAGACTCCCGAGTCGTCGGGCAAGAAGGGCGACCACCTCATCGGTGACTACTACGTAGCTTTCGACAAGCACTACAAGGCCGAGGTGGCCGAGATCATGGAGCGCGAGGGCTGCACCAAGGAGGAGGCAGAGGCCAAGTCACCCCTGATGGCCGAGGCACGCGAGATGCTCGTGAAGTGGGAGGCTGGCGACCCCGAGGTGCGCGGCCT
>JAZRDT010000153.1:0-2101 GCA_045660385.1 Bacteroidaceae bacterium
CTATAACAGATTATCCCTATTCCTTCTTCTTGCCACGACCTTGGTTTCGTGCCTGCAGGAGAACCCGCGTGACCAACTCTACGAAGAGGACATCTACAACAATGCTACAGACATCTATGTCAATGCCGTTGCCGTACTCTATAATTATATAGGAGGAGCGGCCGACAGCGAAGGCTTGCAGGGCACTTGTCGTGGAATATACGACTACAACACCTTGACTACGGACGAGGCGATGATACCCATCCGAGGCGGCGACTGGTACGATGGTGGCCTATGGGACAATATGTACCAGCACAAATGGAGCGAGGATGACCTGCCCCTATACGATACGTGGAAGTATCTCTACAAGGTGGTGGTACTGGCCAACAAGTCGCTCCACGTCATCGACACCCATCGCGATCTGTTGACCGAAGAGCAGGCCGCATCATACACGGCCGAGGTGCGGGCCATACGCGCACTCTTCTATTATTATATAATGGATATGTATGGCCGGGTGCCCTTAGTCGTAGCACATGATACACCGCAGAAGGATGTCGTGCAGAGCGAGCGTAGCGAGGTGCTGCGCTTCATCGTGGATGAACTGCAAGAGGTGTTGCCCACGTTAGCCAATGAGCCGTCGAACCGAATGGGCAACTACTATGGTCGCGTGACGGCTCCTGTGGCCCACTTCCTGCTTGCCAAGGTCATGCTGAACGCAGAAGTCTATGCTGATGACGACTGGACCGATGGCATACGTCCCGATGGAAAGGAGATATACTTCACCGTCGACGGCAAGGAGCTGAACGCTTGGGAAGCCTGTATCGCCTATTGCGACAAGTTGGCTGCAGCAGGTTATGCGCTTGCCCCAGATTATCTCAGCAACTTTACCGTACACAATGAGAACTCCATAGAGAACATCTTTACCATACCGCTCGACAAGAACCTCTATGCCGCACAGTTCTGGTATCTCTTCCGCTCGCGCCACTACAACCATGGTGGAGCCGTGGGCGGGGCATCCGAGAACGGTACTTGCGCCACCATCTCTACCGTAATGGCCAATGGCTACGGCACCGATGAGGAGGACACGCGCTTTGCCTTGAACTTCTATGCCGACACGGTACGCGTTGACGGCAAGATTGTGATGCAAGACAACGGCCAGCCGCTGGTATATATGCCCCTCGAACTGAAACGAAACCTTACGGGAAGTCCCTATCTGTATACCGCAGGGGCCCGTATGGCCAAATACGAAGTAGACCGCACGGCACACTCCGATGGACGCCAGCCCGACAATGACATCGTGCTCTTTCGCTATGCCGATGTGCTGCTGATGAAGGCCGAGGCCAAGGTGCGCAACGGCGAGGACGGAACGATAGAACTCAATGCCGTACGTGACCGAGTGGGTATGCCCCATCGAGAGGCCACGCTGGACAACATCTTGGAAGAGCGCCTGCTGGAACTCGTATGGGAGGGACACCGTCGTCAGGACCTCATCCGCTTCGGACGCTACCATAAGGCCTACGACCAGCGTATGGCGTTGCCCAATGAGGGCAACGGATACACCACCGTATTCCCCATCCCGCAAAAGAGTATCGAACTTAACCCCAACCTGAAACAGAACAAAGGATATGCCGACAAAGAACTTTGAGACAGCCCAGAAGATTATCACTGAGACCTGCCCCAGACGAAGGCTTCAGGTGGACAGCATCCGCCTGTTTGCCGGTATCATCGAACGCAAGGCATACAGCAAGGGAGACATCATACTCCCCGAGGGCAACGTATGCCACGCAATGATGTATGTCGAGAAAGGACTGGTGAGACAATACTATTTCAAGAACGGCAAGGAGATGACCGAACACATCTCCTGCGAGCAGGGCGTGGTGATATGCATCGACAGTTACTTCAACCAACGCCCTACACAACTCATCGTCGAAGCGCTGGAAGATACCGTCATCTGGGAAATCCCATACGTAGCAATGGAAAAACTGGCCAGCGAGGTACACGATATATCCTACCTCTACCGCCATTTCTTGCAGAACTCGCTCATCCTCTCTCAGGTGAAGGCCGATATGTTGCGCTTCGAGTCGGCCAAGGACCGCTACACCAAACTGATGCAGCACTCGCC
>JAZRDT010000154.1:0-7670 GCA_045660385.1 Bacteroidaceae bacterium
GGTGTATAACTGGGCCGACTATATCGACGAGAGCCTGCTCGACGAGTTCGTGATATGGTACAAGGAGCAGACGGGCGAAGAGGTGGAGATCATCTACCAGCTCTTCGACATCAACGAGGTGATGCTCGCCAAGCTCGAGAAGGGCCATGAGGACTTCGACGTGGTATGCCCCTCGGAGTATATCATCGACCGCATGCTGGCCAACGATATGCTGCTGCCCATCAACCGCGACTTCGGCACGACGCCCGACTACACCCGTCTGGTATCGCCCTTCTTCGTTGAACAACTGGCCAAGTTTGACCAGGATGGCAAGCAAGCCAATGACTATGCCGTGGGTTACATGTGGGGCACCACAGGTATCCTTTACAACCCCAAGTTTGTCACCGACGAGGAGGCCGACTCATGGGGTATCATTTGGGACGAGCGTTTTAATAGCAAGGTATTGATGAAGGATGCCTACCGCGACATCTATGGTTGCATGATCATGTATGCCCGCTACCAGGAGATACTCGATGGCAAGGTGACACGCCAACAGCTGATGAACGACACTTCGGACGAAGCCATTGACACCGTAGAGGTGCTGCTCAAATCGGCCAAGCAGAACATTGCAGGCTGGGAGGTAGACTTCGGAAAGGAGATGATGACCAAGGAGAAAGCTTACATCAACGTGAGCTGGAGCGGCGATGCCGTATGGGCCATCGAGGAGGCTGCTGCCATAGGCATGGAGCTCCGCTACCACGTTCCACGCGAAGGCTCTAACGTGTGGTTCGACGGATGGGTAATCCCCAAATATGCCGTCAACACCAAGGCTGCCGCCTACTTCATCAACTTCATGTGTATGCCCGAGAATGCCCTGCGCAACATGGACGAGATTGGTTACGTGAGCGTGGTGGCATCGCCCGAGATACTGGAGGCAAAGATTGACTCTACACTGGAGGAGTACAGCGACCTCACCTACTTCTTTGGCGAGGGTGCCGACAGCGTACCTGTAGACAACATACAGTACCCCGACCGCGCCGTCATAGAGCGTGCTGCGCTGATGCGCGATTGTGGCAACCGCACCAAGAGTATGATCGAGATGTGGAGCCGTGTCAAAGGCGACAGCCTAGATGCATGGGTATACATCGTCATCGGCATCACCTTCGGTGGCGGCATCGTATGGTACATATACAATAAGGTTCAAGAGCACAAGCGCAACGCACGTTACAAAAAGAACAAGAAGAAAAACAACAAGAGCAAGCGATAATCACCGCTCGTTCGAAACGCTATGGATAAAAAGAAGGAGAGTGTGCCCGACCGGACACACTCTCCTATTTGTTTCATATCCTATTTTTGCTATGAGAGGCACACCGTGATGCCCATATAGATGAGCATACCGATGATATCGTTTGTAATCGAGATAAAGGGGCCCGTAGCAATGGCGGGGTCAATCTTCAACTTCTCCAGTGTCATGGGAACAAAGGTGCCGAACAGCGCAGCAAACATCACTACGCAGAAGAGTGAGAGACTCACCGAATAGGTTGCGGGCGAACCCATGCCATAGCGCCACCAGTTGTAGCCAAACACGGCAAGCGAGATGATGGCTGCGTTGATGAGCGAAACGAGCGACTCCTTCATGATCTGTCGGCCCGTATTGCTGATGTCGAGCGAGTTGTTTGCCAAGCCCTGCACCACGATAGCCGAAGCTTGCGTACCTACGTTACCACCCGTAGCACCGATAAGGGGGATAAAGAGAGCCATCTCGGGATAGGATGCAAACACTCCATCGAAAAGTCCAAGGATAGCCGAAGTACCCAATCCGCCCACCATACCGATAAGCAGCCAGGGAAGTCGGGCACGCGTCTGTTTGATGATGCTGTCGTCACTCTCTACATCCTGCGAAAGACCCGAAGCCAACTGGTAGTCGCGTTCGGCCAATTCGCGCATCTCATCCATCACGTCGTCCACGGTGATTTGTCCCACAAGACGACCGATGCTATCAATAACCGGTACCGACACCAGGTTATACTTCTCGATGAGCTGCACCACCTCCTCCACGGGAGTATCCACATGGATTGAGATCAAGTCGCGGTCCATCACATGCTTCACCTTCGACACCGAAGGGTTGGTAATCATCTTCTTCAGAGGGAACACACCCTGCAGACGTTCCTCGTCGTCGACAACATATACATTATATATCTCATCGCGATCTTCGGCCTGCAAACGCATCTCGCGCAAGCAATCGGGCATGGACCAGTTCTCGTTCACAATGACCATCTCCGTACCCATGATACCACCGGCGGTATCCTCATCATACTTCAAGAGGTCGACGATATCGCCCGCCTGCTCGATGTCCTCGATGTGTGAGAGAATCTCCTCCTGTTTCTCCTCGTCCATATCACGGATGATGTCAACAGCATCGTCCGTATCCATGAAGTCGATGAACTTTCGGGCAATGGTCTCCGATGGCACCTCTTCGAGGAGTTCGTTACGCGCATCCTCATCCATCTCGATGAGCACGTCGGCCGCATCCTCACCTTCGAGCAGATGATAAATGTAGCGTGCATCCTCTATCGACATGTCATCGCACATCTCAGCAATGTCGGCAGGGTGCATCTCGTCAAGCCTCCGCTTCAGTTCTTCGGCCTGCTTGCTCTCCACGAGCTGTTCAATCAGCTCGATATATTCTCGGGTGAGGATGATAGAATCTTTCATTCCTTTCAAATATTAGTTCTCGTCGGTGCCATTTCCCTTCGCCCTTGCCACCATATTGGTGAGCACGATGAAGTCGGCCACGGAGAGTTGTTCGGGGCGTTTGTTGAAAATCTCATCGGCCAAAACCGGATGGCCTGCGGGCACCAGCGGTTTGACTGAGTTACGCAGTGTTTTGCGACGTTGGTTGAAAGCAGTCTTCACCACAGTCTTGAATAGTTTCTCGTCGCATCCCAGGTCAGTAACCTCGTTGCGGCGCATGCTGATGACTGCACTCTTTACCTTGGGTGGCGGGTTAAACACGCCCTCGTTTACCGTAAACAGATACTCTACATCGTACCATGCCTGCACCAACACGCTCAATATGCCATAGGTCTTGCTACCCGGAGGTGCTGCCAGACGCTGTGCCACCTCACGCTGTATCATACCAGTGCAAAGGGGGATGCGCTCCTTGTTGTCAAGCATCTTGAAGAATATCTGACTCGATATATTGTAGGGATAGTTACCTGTGAGCACAAAGGGAGTTCCTTCGAACAAGCTATCCATGGACATCTTGAGGAAGTCGTCCTCGATGATGTGTCCCTCGAGCTGCGGGAAGTTCTCCTTCAAGTAGGCCACCGACTCGTAGTCAATCTCCACCACATCAACCGTGCGTTCCTTGGTGATGAGATATTGGGTGAGCACGCCCATACCGGGGCCCACCTCCAGGATGGGCAACGAGGGGCACTTGTCTACCGTATCAGCAATAGCCTTCGCTATGGACAGGTCCTTCAAAAAGTGCTGTCCCAGAAACTTTTTTGGCTTTACCTGTTTCATTCCGTTTACAAGAATCTGTGGTTATCAATCTGCAAATATAATGGATTTTTTCGGTTAATCGAAAGCTACACGCATTTATTTGCGTCGCAAAGGTGCAGAAAACTGGGTAAAGCATCAGGTACGACGACATACATGGAAGTGAGAACAGAAGCAGGAAAGCTAAATAATCTGAAATTTCCTCGAAAGTGTCTTGTTTTTCAAAATATCATTCCTATCTTTGTGCAATACTTTCAGACTGAAACGAAACGAGCGAAGTGAAAAAGATTTTATCTAACATACTCAAAGTGGTGCTGCCGCTACTCATCGCTGGGGGTATATTATATTATATGTATCGCGACTTCGACTTTGCCGAAGCGGGACGCATCTTCCGCACAGAGTTGAACGCATGGTGGTTATTGGCCACATTGATACCTATCACCCTGAGCCATGTAATACGTGGTTTGCGTTGGCTTATCACCCTGGAGCCGCTGGGCTATCGCCCCAAGACGGCAGACAGCATTGATGCCATCTTCATTGCCTATGCATCAAACGTGCTCATCCCCCGTGTGGGCGAGGTGTCGCGCTGCGCCGTACTATCAAAATACGACAATATTCCCTTTAGCAAATCGTTGGGAACACTCGTAGCCGAGCGATTGGTAGACATGCTGCTGGTACTGGTATTTGTATGCACGGTGTTGCTGACGCAGATGGGAGTATTTGTCTCCCTGTTTGCCGAGACAGGCACCAACGAGAAGGCTCTCGTAGGCATATTCACCGACCCGAAGAACTACATTATAATTACAGGTATTGCCATTGCCATTGCCGCCTTGTGGTTGGTATTGCGTCGCACGGCCTTCTATGGAAAGATCATGAAGCAGTTGCGCAACTTCGTGGACGGACTGCTTTCCCTGCGCACCATGCGCCGCAAGGGCTTGTTTGCATTCTATACGGTAGGGATATGGGCATGCTACTTCCTCGAGTTTTACATTGCCTTCTACTGTTTCCCTTTCACTGCAGGATTAGGCATAGTGAAAGCACTGACCATCTTTGCAGCCATCAGTCTGGCCATCATCATACCCACTCCCAACGGTGCGGGCCCTTGGCACTTTGTGGTGATTTCGATGATGACGCTCTATGGCGTGTCGCAAACCGGCGCCTCGTCGTTTGCCCTCATCGTACACACATTCCAGACACTGGCCGTCATTCTGCTCGGCGCCTACGGATGGATTGCCTTGCAGCTACGCCACCGAAAGAAATTGAAAAGTTAAAATATAAATTTAAAAAGATGTAGGATTTAGAACTCCTAACTCCTAATTCCTAACTCCTAATAAGAAACACTATGAGTACAATTGCAGAATTAGCTCCCCAGAGC
Source organism: Bacteroidaceae bacterium (assembly GCA_045660385.1). GTDB lineage: Bacteria > Bacteroidota > Bacteroidia > Bacteroidales > Bacteroidaceae > UBA1189. Next base: position 4,859 of record JAZRDT010000154.1, read on the forward strand.
GTGTGGAAACATTTTTATGCGTTGACACAGGTACCTCGTCCCTCAGGTTACCTTGAACCAGTACAGAAATTCTTGCTCGACTTCGGCAAGAAGATTGGCGTAGAAACCTTCATGGACGAAGCAGGCAACATCATCATGCGCAAGCCCGCCACCCCCGGCCTGGAAGACCGCAAGGGTATCGTATTGCAGGCCCACATGGATATGGTGCCACAAAAGACAGCCGAAAGCACACATGACTTTGAAAAAGACCCCATCGACTGCTACGTAGATGGTGACTGGGTGCGCACACGAGGCACCACACTGGGTGCTGATAACGGATTAGGCGTAGCTGCCATCATGGCCATCATGGAGGACAACACACTGGAGCACGGCCCCATCGAAGGTCTCATCACTGCTGACGAGGAGACGGGTATGTTCGGTGCTTTTGGACTGAAGCCCGGTACCGTAAACGGAAAGGTGCTGCTCAACCTTGACTCTGAGGCAGAAGGCGAACTCTACATCGGTTGCGCTGGAGGTATCGATGTTACAGCCACACTGCAATATATGGAAATAGAGCCCGAAGAGGATTACGTAGCCCTGCGTGTTGATCTCAAAGGTTTGCGCGGGGGCCACTCAGGTCTCGAAATCTGTGAGGGTCGTGGCAATGCCAACAAGCTCATGGGTCGTTTCGTGCGCGAGGCCGTACTTGAGTGCGACGCTCAGCTCGCTCAATGGCATGGCGGCAACATGCGCAATGCCATCCCCCGCGATGCTTATGTAGTGCTCACCGTACCCGCCGACGCCGTTGCTGAGGTTGAGGATCTTGCAGCACGCTGCCAGGAACTCTTCAATGAGGAATTTGCCACCATCGAGAGTGACATCACCCTCACCGTAACCCACGTTGAGATGCCCGAGAGCGAGACTCCCGAAGAGATTCGCGACAATCTCATCGACGCCATCCTCGCTTGTCAAAATGGTGTGATGCGCTATATCCCCACGATTCCTGACACAGTAGAGACATCCAGCAATCTCTCTATCGTAGAGATTGGTGAAGGCAAGGCACAATTTAGCCTGCTCGTACGCAGTTCATCGGAGAGCATGAAGATGTATCAGGCCATTTCACTCGAAAGTTGCTTCTCAATGGCAGGTATGCGCGTAGAATTCAGCGGCAGCTATAGCGGTTGGCAGCCCAATGTAAACTCACAGGTGCTTGCTGCCATGAAGGAAACCTACAAGGAACTCTTCGGTAAGGAACCCGAGGTGAAGGTTATCCACGCAGGACTTGAATGCGGCATCATTGGCGCAGTAAACGAAGGCATGGACATGATCTCATTCGGCCCCACCCTCATGTCGCCCCACTCACCCGATGAGCGCGTACTCATCCCCACTGTGGAGAAGTTCTACGACCTCATCCGCTACGTCATCAAGAAAGGTGTACTATAATCTGACACGAATGACAGCCCAATAAACAGTCCCCCAATTCCCGTTGGAGTTGGGGGACTTTCCATGTACATACGACAAACACCAGCGACTGCCATACAAATGTGACAATCTCCTGCAAATTCGAATACAGGTATCACACTATGACTTTTTTGTTGGGAGTAACCGAATTTTGTGCCCGTTTTCTGTGCATATATTAAAAGAATGTCTTAAATTTGCAGAAAAATAATAAAAAGGCGAACTATGAACTCACGCTACTACAGACTGCTCTACATCGCACTTGCCCTACTTATGGTGGCTTGTAGCACCGCTGAGCGTTGCAATTGCGGATGAGTGTTTGCCCGACACAACAAACGAACGAGATTTTTATTTTATTTATAAACGTTTATTAATTAAAAATTAAAGTAAAATGATTAAACTTGGTATTAACGGTTTCGGCCGTATCGGTCGTATGGTTTTCCGTGCAGCTGTTGAGAACTTCGCAAACGACATTCAGGTAGTAGGTATCAACGACCTTCTCGAGCCTGAGTATCTCGCTTACATGCTCAAGTATGACTCAGTTCACGGTCAGTTCAAGGGCGAAGTAGCTGTTGAGGACGGTGCACTCGTAGTAAACGGTAACAAGATCCGCCTCACAGCAGAGATGGATCCCGCTAACTTGAAGTGGGACGAGGTAGGTGCTGAGGTTGTAGTTGAGTCTACAGGTCTCTTCCTCGAGGATGAGAAGGCTCGCAAGCACATCATCGCTGGTGCAAAGAAGGTTATCATGTCAGCTCCTTCTAAGGACGCTACTCCTATGTTCGTATACGGTGTAAACCACGAGACATACGCTGGTCAGGACATCATCTCTAACGCATCTTGCACAACAAACTGCTTGGCTCCCATCGCTAAGGTATTGAACGACAAGTTCGGTATCGTTAAGGGCTTGATGACTACTGTACACGCTGCTACAGCTACTCAGAAGACTGTAGACGGTCCCTCACGTAAGGACTGGCGCGGTGGTCGCGGTATCCTCGAGAACATCATCCCCTCTTCAACAGGTGCTGCTAAGGCTGTAGGTAAGGTTCTTCCCGTTCTCAACGGTAAGCTCACCGGTATGGCATTCCGCGTTCCCACATCTGACGTATCAGTTGTTGATCTCACTGTAGTATTGGAGAAGGAAGCTTCTATGGCTGAGATCTGCGCTGCAATGAAGGAGGCTGCTGAGGGCGAGTTGAAGGGTATCCTCGGCTACACAGAGGACGCTGTAGTATCTACAGACTTCCGTGGCTGCGCTAACACCTCTATCTTCGACGCTAAGGCAGGTATTTCTCTCGATGCTAACTTCGCTAAGGTTGTATCTTGGTACGACAACGAGTGGGGTTACTCAAACAAGGTTTGCGAAATGGCTCGC
>JAZRDT010000155.1:0-9425 GCA_045660385.1 Bacteroidaceae bacterium
GCAGGGAATCGGAGAATACGTAAACCTCTCCAGTATGGCAAAGAAAAAGGTGTAAACCTATTCAGCTAATGAAGCAAAAAAACGTCTACTGAAATCAGGAAAAGACAAAATTTCTGATGCGTCTGCCCTGTCACCGCGGTGACGGGATTCCGCCACCGCGGTGGCGTCTTGCTTCCACCGCGGTGTCACTTTCGCGCCACCGCGGTGGAAGTTACTTTTCAAAGGCTCGTTCAAAGAAAATGCCCTTTTAATCGGCATCTTCACTACTTAACAATTTTTGTTTTGTTCGGCTTGCTTTGTTTTCGTTATCGTCATCGTTTTCGGTGCTTTCACCGTTAACCATTAACCCTTAACCGTGCGTAGCGCTTTAACCGCAACCACCGGTTGCTTTCACCCGCAGCTCTGCTGCAAGTCAACGTCATCGTTAACGTCATCGTTGCAGCGCTCACGCTGCACCTTGCCAGGCCAAAAATAAAACTTTTTTACTCACTAAAAACGCCATGCGCATGGCGAAATCCCCTATTCTGGGGCAAAGTTCGTCAATGTGCATGGTTACAAACAAGTAGTGGGAGCTACATAGCCCCCACAACTTGTTTTTTACATTTGTCTTTCTATTCTCAGCTAGGCATAAAGATAGTTTTCGTCATCGTTAAGTAATAACCGAGCTATTGCCCGATTATTACTTTCTTTCCATCCTTGATATAGATACCACGCGTAGGTGCTGCTACGGGGCGGCCTTTCAGGTCGTAGTAGGAGTCTGTAAATTGCACTTTATTAAGATGTTCTATTCTTTGCCATTGTCCTTGATCTTTCCATTCCTTCCATTCACTTGTACTGAAAATCTGCAGGTCGCCCCAGGTTTCGTCACTCTTCACATAAACTCCAACATCAGGTACTACTACACCAAGTTCGTCAACATTTTCACTATCGAAAATGCCGATATTCAAATTCCCTTCTCCTGTTTTTATGGGAGGGGTATCACCCTCAAAACATACATAAAAGAGGCTGCCACTAAGGGCGGAACGAGTAATTGACGTAATGCAGAAATCCACAAATGCCTTATTTGAAATTTCTTTAAGTGCAGGAGAAAATGTCATGTAACCTCCATTAAGTCCTATTATCTGCGCAAAAGCATAGTCGCACACTTTCTCCACGGTATAATATTGAGGATATCCTGCCATTGCATGGTATAGATCTCCTCCATCGAGCGGAGCCGCTTTATAAAGTATCTTTCCGTCTGCTGATAATATACCAACCTTTTCATCGCATGTCAACACTTTATTACCCTTTGTCAAGGAGAAAGAATAATCAGGAGCATCATCAGGATAATTCTTTAAACTGGGGAATTTTCCAGACATGCAAATATCAATGCCATACACTTGAGTCGATAACGCATCAAGATAGAGTGTGTCTATCTCGCTTGGCAAACAAAGTTTTCGGAGGGAATGCAGGTTTTCCCATACACCGCTGGGAATTACAGAAAGTTGAGCCCCTGCAAGATCGAGGGTTTCAACTTGCGGGTAATTGTTAAGCGCACAAATGTCTTCTATATTTACAGGTCCACTAATTACCAAATCCTTAGATTCTTTTGCTCTTTCTGTCAACAAGGCAGAAAGATCTCCCTCTGAATTGCAAACAATCGAGGTTTGCGCTGTGATGACATGCATTCCGCATAACATCAACAAAAATAGTAGGTTTCGTTTCATAATAGAATGTTTTATTATTTATGAATTAAAATAACGCTACAAAAGTATAATCTATGCAACATTTCAGACGAAAAAAGAGCAAGACAAAAACAAGACATTTTACCCAAAACCCGTCCCCAATTCATTAAAACAGATTTCGAAACGGTTGTGCTATTTGTGGTCTTGAAGTCGGTATAAACATTTCGTTTGCAAAGGTATGCTTCTATTATTTCATTCAGAAAACAATTATTTCAGATTCACTATTTGCAACTATTTGATTTTCAATGGTGGGGACTTTTATTTATTTAAGATTTCTGATTCGCGATTTCAGATACAAGGATATAGACATGAAGGAAGACGCTTTCGTTGAGGGTAAAAAGCAAAACGCCCCATCAGACTTTTACGACTGATGGGGCGTGGATTTTTACATATATATGTGTGTGCTATGCTTCACTAAGCAATTGGCGGATGTGTGTACCCAATGTGATGCCGTGCTCAGGGAGGCCGAGTTTCTTACGGATATCGCTGCTATTGTTGAAGTGACTCTTCATCTGTATGTATTCGCCAATCTCCTTACCTTTCAGCCCCAAGGCATAGAGGCAGCAATAACCCATCTCCCATTCGTTGAGTCCGCAACGTTCAAGATACTTGATAAAATGAGGGTGGCTGCCAGCAAAGGCCATGCGTGTAGAAGCCATGAACTCCTCTTTGTTCTTCAACAGCGCGTCAATCTCTTTATCCACCTTGCGGCTCGCATCGGGGTTGTTGGTGATATTGGCCATAAAGAAGCGATTGAGTAGGGCAATTCTTCCCAAAAGGGCATTTTTTGCTGCTTGATCCAGTTCCTTATTTTGCTCCAGCAGTTCTGTGAGACTATCGCGCTCTTGTTCTATCTGCACATAGAGCTGCATGTATCGTTCCTTCTCTTGCTTGGCCAACTCGGACTCTGCTGTTTTCATTCGCAGTCTGTAACGCGAAATGATGAGAAGCGAAGATATCAAAATAACTACGATAAGTGCTACTAATATGATGATATTATTCTTCGCTCTTTCACGAACGGTCGTCAGTTCCAAAGCATGCTTTTCTTCGACGAATTGGATGTCTGAATTCACTCTTGCATACTCTAATGAATCTGTAAGTGCTACATAGTGTTCGTAGGCATCCAAGGCCTTCTGATAGCTCCCTTCTGATTTATAAATTTGAGATAGCAATGCTTGATATTTTAAACGTTGTGCCGTATTGGTTACCTCTCCATGGCGAGTAAGGGCTTCCTTAGCGGCAGTAGCATCACCTGTTTTCAGATAGGCATTTGCTACCGAAAGCCAATCAATATCGCTTGAGATAGAGCTGCTAATACATTTATCAATAAGGCTCTGTATATCCTTGTCGTTATGTTTATACTTAACCAAGTAGGTGAGGTTGCTGGAGTAGAAATGAGCTTTTATCCTCACACTGCAATCGTCTAAATCCTCCTGTAACAAGGCAATGTACTTTTCGGCTTGTACGGTATCTCCTATTATGGTATATGCGTTGATGACATCAGCAATGCAATTGACATAGCTACTCGTTCTGCCCATACACTTGAAATACTCTGCCGCCTCGAGATAGGCAGCAAGACATTTGTCCCATTCATATATACCACTATAAATGCGGGCCTGAGTAAATAGGATTCGTGCCTTGGTAAGTATGTCATCCGAAGCCTCGCCGGCGGTCATTGCCTTTACAAAGCACTGAAGGGCCAGTTCATCATGTTTCTGCTGATTCTGATAGATACGCCCCTGATAGTAAAAGGTGCGCAGCTTGTCTGTAGCCGAGCCATGATGCTCGTAATAGTCGATGGCAGGCTGCAACACATCAAAGTCGGTCTTGTCTACAAAATTCTTATCCAGTGCCATCGACAGCAGTAGCGCATGCTTTGCCTTCTCGCGTTGGTGTGGCAACTCGTGCACATCGATCTGCTGTAATGCTACTAATGCACTGTCGGGCCTATCCTCTATGAAGGACTCAACCTGCATGAGCGTATCCCAATGCGCAGAACGGCGACCGCCACACCCCATGCAGAGGGTGGCAACGAGAAGGAGGTATAGTGCGATGCGGTACTTCATATAAGAGGCAAGGTGTGCGAACGGATTCTTACAGGCGGGTAGACAGGCGCTTCACCATCATGGGCTTCCAGGTAGCGAAGTCGCCGGCGATGATGTGCTTGCGGGCCTCTCCCACGAGCCACAGGTAGAAGGCGAGGTTGTGGATGGAGGCTATCTGCATGGCGAGCAGCTCCTGGGCATGGAAGAGGTGGCGCAGGTAGGCCTTGGTGTAGAGCGTGTCGACCACCGAAGCGCCGTCGGCCTCGATGGGCGAGAAGTCCATCTCCCACTTCTTGTTCTTCATGTTGATGATGCCGTCCTTGGTGAAGAGCATACCGTTGCGGCCGTTGCGGGTAGGCATGACGCAGTCGAACATATCGACACCGCGCTCGATGCCTTCGAGCAGGTTCATCGGGGTGCCCACGCCCATGAGGTAGCGGGGCTTGTCGGTGGGGAGTATCTCGTTGACAACCTCGATCATCTCGTACATCTTCTCCGTAGGTTCGCCCACGGCCAGTCCTCCGATGGCATTGCCCTCGGCACCCTTCGACGCGATGTACTCTGCCGAGCGGCGGCGCAGGTCGGGATACACACAGCCCTGCACGATGGGGAAGAGCGCCTGGTGGTAGCCATACTTGGGCTCGGTGCTGTTGAACCTATCGAGGCAGCGATCGAGCCAGCGATGCGTGAGCTCCATGGACTTCTTGGCATACTGGTAGTCGGCATCGCCGGGGGTACACTCATCGAAAGCCATCATGATGTCGGCTCCGATGGTGCGCTCGATATCCATCACACGCTCGGGAGTAAACAGATGTTTCGACCCGTCGATATGAGAGCGGAACTCGACACCCTCCTCGCGCATCTTGCGGATACCCGAGAGGGAGAACACCTGGAAGCCGCCGCTATCGGTGAGCATGGGGCGGTCGAAGCCATTGAACTTATGCAGGCCACCGGCCTTCTCGATGACCTCCAAGCCTGGACGCAGGTAGAGGTGGTAGGTGTTGCCCAGAATGATCTGCGCCTTGATGTCGTCCTTCAGTTCGGTGAGGTGCACGCCCTTGACAGAGCCAAGTGTGCCCACGGGCATGAAGATAGGGGTCTCAATCTGTCCGTGGTCGGTAGTGATGAGTCCGGCACGGGCACCCGTCTTAGGGTCGGTATGTTGGAGTTGGAATGTAAGCATGTTTTTTTAATGCTGAATGATGAATGTTTAATGATGAATGAGCCTTCCGGATGACTAATTGTCAATTGTGAATTGTCAATTGTGAATTGTAAAACTCATGGGGTGGGCGACCTTCTCGGGAAGCAGGGCAATCTGCCACACCTCCTTCACATCGGTCACGAAGTGGAAGGTGAGTCCCTTGAGGTACATCTCGGGAATCTCTTCTATGTTGCGACGGTTCTCCTCACAGAGGATGATTTCCTTGATGCCGGCACGCTTGGCGGCGAGGATCTTCTCCTTAATACCACCTACGGGAAGCACCTTGCCGCGCAGACTGATCTCGCCGGTCATGGCGAGGTTGGCCTTCACCTTGCGCTGGGTGAGCGCCGAGGCGAGGGAGGTGGCCATGGTGATACCAGCCGAGGGACCATCCTTGGGTACGGCGCCTTCGGGCACGTGGATGTGGATGTTCCAGTTGTCGAACACCTCGTAGTTGATGTCGAGCAGCGAGGCGTGGGCCTTGATGTATTCGAGGGCAAGCATGGCCGACTCCTCCATGACGTCGCCCAGGTTGCCGGTGAGCGTAAGCTTACTGCCCTTGCCGCGGCTCAGACTGGTCTCCACGAAGAGGATTTCGCCACCGACGGCGGTCCACGCGAGACCTGTCACCACACCGGCATACTCGTTGCCCTGGTAGCGGTCGCGCGAGTACTCCTGCACGCCGAGCAGTTCACGCAGGTCGGCAGGCTTCACGGTGGTGCGGCTATAGTAGCCGTTGGTGGCATAGCTACATGCCAGGCGGCGGAATATCTTGCCTATCTTCTTGTCCAGCTCGCGCACGCCCGACTCGCGGGTGTAGTTCTCCACAATGGCTTCGAGAGTTTTCTTGTCGATCTTGATCTCGCGTTTCTTGATACCGTTGGCCTCCTCCTGCTTGGGAACGAGGTGGCGGCGGGCGATCTCTACCTTCTCCTCGGCCAGGTAGCCGCTCACTTCGATGAGCTCCATGCGGTCGAGCAAGGGGGCGGGGATGTTGCCTATGTTGTTGGCCGTGGCGATGAACATCACGTTGGAGAGGTCGTAGTCGACATCGAGGAAGTTGTCGTGGAAGGCGTTGTTCTGCTCGGGGTCGAGCACCTCAAGCAGGGCCGATGAGGGGTCGCCATTATGGTTGGCCTGAGACACCTTGTCGATTTCGTCGAGGATGAACACGGGGTTCGATGAACCGGCCTTGGCCAAACTCTTGATGATGCGGCCGGGCATGGCACCTATGTAGGTCTTGCGATGGCCGCGAATCTCGGCCTCATCGTGCAAGCCTCCGAGCGAGATACGTACATACTGGCGCTTCAAGGCTGTGGCGATGGAGCGTCCCAACGAGGTTTTACCTACACCGGGAGGGCCATAGAGGCAGAGGATGGGCGATTTCAGATCGCCACGCATCTTGAGCACGGCAAGGTGTTCGAGGATGCGCTCTTTCACCTTCTCCAGACCGTAGTGGTCGCGGTCGAGCACACGGCGTGCATTTCGCATGTCGAGGTTGTCGGTGGTGTACTCGCCCCAGGGGAGGCTGAGCATCACCTGCAGATAGTTGAGTTGGACGTTGTAGTCGGGCGACTGGGGATTGATGCGCTCGAGCTTCAGCACCTCCTTCTCGAAGGTGTCGGCCACCTCCTTGCTCCATTTCTTCTTCTGGGCCTTGCCACGCAATTCGTTGATGTCCTGATCCTGCACACTGCCGCCCAACTCGTCCTGGATGTTCTTCAACTGCTGCTGCAGGAAGTATTCGCGCTGCTGCTGGTCGAGGTCCTCACGGGTGCGCATCTGGATGCTGGCCTTGAGATCGGCCAGCTGCACCTCGCGATTGAGAATGGACAATAGGCGTGTAGCACGTTCCTGGAGCGACTCCTCGTGCAGGAGCTGCATCTTCTCCTTGATATCGAATGGGAGGTTCGAACTGACGAAGTTGACGAGGAACATACCGTTCGAGATGTTCTTGATGGCAAATGCTGCGTCGGGCTGCATGTCCTCGGAGCTCTTGATGAGGCGCACGGCGAGGTCCTTGCAGTTGTCAACGATGGCTCTGAACTCGCGGTTGCCACGCTTGGGGAGTACCTCGTTGAGCGATTCGGCCTCGCCCATCAGGTAGGGGCGCGATGCCACCACATTGGTCAAGCGCAAGCGCTGCATGCCCTGCAGGATGACCGTAGTCGTCTGGTCGGGCATCTCGAAGATGCGCACCACACGCGCAGCCGTGCCTATCTCGTAGAGGTCCTTCTGCTGCGGCTCTTCGGTTTCGGGTGAACGCTGGCAGAAGACGCCCAACACCCGCTCGTGCTTGAAGGCATCCTTGATGAGGCGCAACGAACTCTTGCGGCCTACCGATACGGGAAGCACGATGCCGGGAAACAGCACCATGTTGCGCAACGGAAGGATAGGTATGGTGGGATCCAACACATTATCAAACAGGGTCTCCTCATTGCCATCAAAGTCGGCAATGAACGAAATAGAATGCTCCGACTCCATCGGTTCGTTTGTATCAAAATAGAGTTTGCTCTTTATCATATTCTGTCATCATGGCCTAATAAGCCAATTAGGGTACAAAATTAGTGCAAGCTGAGAGAAATATCAAATTTATTTGAATATTTCCGAAGCGCCGCCTAATTTGAAGCAGCAACGCTGATTAAAGATACGAATAAGTTTCAGAGAATCTTCAAGCTGCGTAGCAGATTAAAATTAGTGCAAGCTGACGCAAGGCGAACGAAATGGCAGACAGCTAATCAGATAAACAGAGCTGCAAATCAGATAAAAATGTAAGCCCCACTTGGCATCCCGACCAGCACTGCTGCGAAGAAGAGAAAAAACAACAGAAATGAGGTGTATTTCTCACACTTATCGTCCTTTAACGCTTGCACCATCCGCGACAATACCCTACCTTTGCACTGTGTTTTTCATGGTATTAGATTTTTAAAGTAAGAAGATTGGTCGTCGGGATGACGACCTTCTTCGTTTTAAAGAAGAACAACGATTTGTTTCACCTCGAACCCATACTCAACTATCACATACTCAACCCTATGTTTACATTCAAGCAATTCGCCATACATCAAGATCGCTGCGCCATGAAGGTGGGCACTGACGGGGTGCTGCTCGGCGCTTGGGCTCGCGTGGAACAGCTAGAACCCTGCCACCGCATACTCGACATTGGCACGGGAACAGGACTCATCGCTCTGATGGCTGCACAGCGTAGTCGGGCCGCAATCGTGGGCATCGACCTTGACGAAGCGGCCGTGACACAAGCCACGGAGAATGCAGCATGCTCGCCCTGGAGCCATCGCATACGTATGGTTAGAGGTGATATTAGATCAATAACGCATGAACTCTCGTCGGATGACAATCGGCCTCAATTCGACGCCCTACTCTGCAATCCGCCCTACTTTGAGAATGCACTGAGATGTCCCGATGCGCAACGCACCATGGCACGCCACACCGATACGCTCACATTTGACGAACTGGCCCGGTCAGCCGCAGAGCTACTGACCCCAGAGGGGGAACTTTCGGTGGTGATACCTTTCGACCGCGCCATGGACATGACGGTGAGTGCCGCCAGCCACGGACTGTTTGCCACCCGGCAAACCATCGTGTGCCCCTACGAGGGAGCCAAACCCAAGCGCATGCTGATGGCTTTCAGCCGACAAGGGGCTGCACACACACCCGAGACACTATGCATACAGAATGCACAGCGCTGCCACACGCCCGAATACCGCAAACTGGTGGAGGCGTTTTACCTGAAGATGTAAGATAGCTGCAGAAAGGGATTCATTTCGTACCCGTATACCCCTCCTTGATGAGGAGCTCCACCACCTTGGGCTTGAAGTCGCCCTGGATAATGATTTCGCCCTCCTTGGCTGAACCGCCCACGCCACAGCGTGTCTTGAGGAGCTTGGCCAATGCCTTGAGGTCGTCATCGGTGCCAACAAAGCCGCGAACAATGGTCACTACCTTACCGCCCCGATGGTTCTTCTCCATCTGCACGCGCAGCTTCTGCTGGGGCTTGGGGAGAGTTTCCACTTCGGGCTCTTCGTCGGTCACGTAGTTATAGTCGGGGTTGGTGGAGTATACCACCTGAAGGCGGCTCTTCCAGTCGTTATCTTTGGCCATATGATTGAGTTTTTGGTTTTTTACGTTTTTAGTGTATGGGTGGGTTGGGAGGACCCCAATGGTTGGACAAAATTAGTAAAGTTTTTAATGCGTTTCGCTATTCGTAAGAGAAAATATACTATTTTTGTATTGAGAACTCACAAACTAATAAACTCGCAAGCTCATGAAGATTATCTGCGTAGGCATGAACTATGCCGAACATAATAAAGAACTGAATGGTGGCACTCTCGTAAAGCCCGAGAGTCCGGTCATATTTATGAAGCCCGACTCGGCTATCTTGAAGGGAGGAAAGCCCTTCTTTATCCCCGATTTTGCCGAGCGATTCGACTATGAGGCCGA
>JAZRDT010000156.1:0-2457 GCA_045660385.1 Bacteroidaceae bacterium
CGATACTCCATCGCGGCAGGGGCAGCAAGGGAGCTGCATCGAGGATGACGTGGTCGATGGTGACATCGGCACGCTCCTGTAGTTTGGCCACGATGCATCCACCCATCGAAAGGCCGTAGGCAGCATCCAAATGCCCGCCGTATGCTGAGCGGATATGCCGTACGAGCTGGTCTACCTGGTCGTCGTTGCTCGTGAACACGGAGGGTATGGCCTTGTTTTCGTCATCAATGAGGAATCCGTCGACCTGCACGGCGACGATGTGGTAGCGATCCTGTAAGTACTCAATCAGCGGAGCGAATACTTGGTATGACACGCCCAATCCGTGGATGAGCATCAACGTCTTATGCGTGGGGTTGCCGAAGGTGGTGAATAACATGGTAATATTTATATTGCCCCCAAATGTACGGCAAAAACACTCTTCTCCAAAGCATCTGGTGGATTTTTCGTGAATTTCCGTTACCTTTGCCGAAAGAATCATTGATAAAACGACACAATACCATGATAAATCAACAACGACTCGTGTGGTGCGATGCCCTTCGTCTGCTCGCCTTTTTTATGCTCTTATGCTGTCATGCAGCCGACCCGTTTTATGCTTCGGCGGCTTATGCCTCGGCAGGCACATCGGTAGACCCCGAACTAGTCGGTTGGGGTATGCGATGGGGCTCACTGGTGCGTCCTTGTGTTCCTCTGTTCGTGATGCTCACTGGCGTGCTCTCGTTGCCAGTGAAAGGGAGCATGGAGGCGTTCTACAAGAAGCGCATTCCTCGTGTGTTGTTTCCTTTCGTGATATGGTCCGTCATCTACTACCTCACCCCATGGCTTACTGGTTTGTTAGGCATGGAGAGTGGCGTGGTCATCAAACTCTTTAGCTGGGCCGAGACCGATAGTCAGGCATTGACTGACGGACTGGCCCGTGTGGCACGCATACCCTATGCATTCAGTTTCATCGCTTGTCACATGTGGTACATCTATATGCTTGTGGGGCTCTATCTGTATCTGCCCATCTTCTCGGCATGGGTAGAGCGTGCCACCAAACGACAGAAGGAGATATTCCTGGTTATATGGGGATTGAGCACATGGCTACCCTACTTCAATGAATATGTGAGTCGCTATGCCTTTGGTACTTGCGAGTGGAATTCCTTCGGATTGTTCTACTATTTCGCAGGGTTTAGCGGATATATGCTCTTGGGACACTACATACAACACCACATCCGTTGGAACCTTACCAAAACACTGGCCGTAGCTATTCCTCTGCTTGTGGGCGGATTCCTCATCACCTATAGCGGCTACTCATACATCATGGGCCTGCCCGACAAGACTCCCGAGCAGGTGGAACTGTTTTGGACATACAACAGTCCGAATGTAGCAATGATGACCATCGCTTGCTTCCTTATGGTGTACCGCATAAAGATTGCACCCGACTCGCGTATTGCCGCATGGCTGGCTAACCTGACCACATGTGGATTTGGCATCTATATGATACACTATTTCTTCGTGTATCTCGGTTACGAAGCGGGCATCTGGCTCCACATCCCCGCACCGCTGCGCATCCCCTTCTCCGCCTTGGTTATCCTCATCTGCTCATGGACTATCGTGGCCCTCATCAAGCGCTTTATGGGCCGATGGGCAACAATCCTTATGGGATAAGTTGTCTTCGCTATCGCTTGCATCAACTTATCTAATCCTCTTTTAGCTTCGTTTTCTCTCTCATAGTCGTAGGAAAGCCATAAAGACGAGTAAAGAAGGAACAAAAGAATTCTTTTCGTTAAAATAATGTTAAAAGTTTCCTTTGTTTATTGTTTTTCGATAAAACTGCATTACTTTTGCATCGTTAAACGATAAAAACTTATTGTATTATGAAAACAAATCTTTCAAAACGAATGTCGGTAGTTACCGGTTTTGTGATCTTTTTCGGAGTGGTAAACATAGCCTGGCTGCTGGTTCATGCCGAGGCTGCTGTAGGTGGCATTTGGACGGAGCCTGAGATGGCAATAGCCAAATGGGATGAGAGCATCATGGGATATCAGATACTCCTCCTGTCTGGCCGCACGTTGCTGGGCATTGTCACCAATGTATTGGCTATGTTGTTTATGCTGCATTCCATCAAACTGATGAGGTGTGGTGAATTCTTCTCGAAGCGCAACGCCAACATTATATGGTGGTCGGCACCTATTTATTTCCTATACAGCTTCTGTTCGGACAATATGCCGATTGTATATGGGGTTCGCAATGCTGTAATCAATTCAGATAGCCTCTTCATCCCTCTTCTGCTCATAGGCATTGCTATGATCTACTCCACTGGCGTTCGTCTGAGCGAAGAGAACCGCTTGACTGTGTGATTCGTTACCCCACTATGTAGAACCTTATAAATACGCATACAATGTCAATCATAGTAAACGTAGACGTAATGTTGGCCAAGCGCAAGATGACCTCGGGCGAACTGGCCGAGAAGGTGGG
>JAZRDT010000157.1:0-79161 GCA_045660385.1 Bacteroidaceae bacterium
AAAATGTTTTCAAAGAACTCTATTTCTTACAACCTCAAGGGGTGTCCCTCTCGATTGCGGATGCAAAGGTAGATACTTTTCAATTACTGACCAAATCTTATTACAACTTTTTTTCAAGATTTTTTGAAGAAAAATCGCAAAGCACTGATTTGCAAGCACTACATGTTTTAGGATATTTTAATATTTATGGCCGAATTGATAAATATATGTTGCAAAACATAAAAAAATGGATGATTCTGAAGATTTAGCAGGAAACGAAAAAAACGCACTCGGTTATTCGTTTCTTTGTGATATGACCGCTTAAATACTTGCACCCGCAACGAAATATTCAAGTAAGTTTGATATTATATCGCACGCTTATTCGTATCTTTGATGAAATCGAAGATAATCTGCACTCGCTTTGAAAAATATTCAAGCAAGCTTGATATTTCTCGCTCGTTTGTTGCTATCTTTGCCACATGCTATGAGAAAAAGCAGAGAGAATTACATACAATACGTTATATTACTACTCATATTATATATAATAGGAGGGCATACCCCACTCTATGCCCTCACACGCATCTACGGACAAGTGACCGACTCCATCACCTACGAGAAAATCCCCTACGTATCCGTATATCTACAAAACACTACCTACGGATGCCAAACCGACAAAGACGGACACTTCTCATTTGTCACCCCCGACAACCATGGCACGCTCATCGTTTCCTCGGTCGGATATAATGAAAAACATATCCCCATCAACTCAGACACGCAATACCCTTTACAGATACAATTATCAGCCACGACATACGAACTCAATGAAGTGGAGGTAAAAGTAGGGAACGAACAATACCGACGCAAAGGGAATCCTGCCATAGAATTGATACAAAGCATCGTCAAACGTCGCAATGCCTACCGGCTCGACAGCCATGATTACTACAGCCGCAACCGCCATGAACTAATGATACTTGCACTCAGCAATTTTGATGAAAGCGAAATTAAGGCTGAAATACAAGACAATAACGGATTACTACATCAATACATAGACACCTCTTTTATTTCAGGAGAACCTATTCTGAACATATCCTCCCGCGAACTCCTTGGAAGTGACCACTATAGCAAAACTCACCAAACGATTAAGAAACATATTGTAGCACGCCGCCGTGCCGGCGTAGACGACTTCATTCCCGAGGAAGAGATTGACGGCATATTAGAAGAAGTCTTTAAGGACGTAGACCTCTTCCAAAACGACATCGACCTCTTTCGTAACCGATTTACAAGTCCGTTATCCACACTGGGAACCAGCGTATACAAGTACTACATCATGGATACAATATCCGTAGAGGGTATCCCATGTGTAGACCTGGCCTTCGTTCCCTTCAACTCCGAATCACACGGATTCACCGGACATCTCTATGTCACGACCGACAGCACCCACTTTATCAAATGGGCCCAGCTACGCACACCACACGACATCAATCTCAACTTTGTACGCACGCTCGACATCACGCAAACCTTCACGCCGGCCCTTGATGGCACTCCCCTACTCGACCGCGAATCAATGGTAGCTGAACTTGAAATAGCCGAGCAACTCAACGGAATATATGCAAAGCGTGAAGTCAACTACAACAATTACCAACTTGACGCCCCCATACGTCCCGATCTGTTGGCCCGCCCCGAAATGATCATCGAAGAAAAAGATGCGCGGAAAAAAGACGAATTGTTCTGGATTATTAATCGCATCGGACACGTCAATCCCAAGGAATTGTCAGTAGGCGACTTGATGGAGGAACTACGTAAAGACCCTCTCTATTATTGGACCGAACGAATAGCCTCCTTCCTCGCCTCAGACTACATCCCCATCAAGAAAAAGGAACCCAAGTTCTTCTATGGTCCATTAAGCACATCCATCAGCAACAATGAGCTTGAAGGCCTACGTTTCCGCGCAGGCGGAATGACTTCAGCACATCTCAATCCACACCTTATGGGACGCTTCTTCGTAGCCTACGGTACCAAAGACGAAAGGTTGAAATACATGGGAGAGCTCGAATACTCCTTCAATCGTAAGAAAGAGCATGCCAACGAGTTCCCCATCCACTCATTGCGTCTACACTACGAAAACGACATCTATCAATACGGGCAAGAATACCTATACACCAGCAAAGACAACATCCTGCTCAACCTCAAGCGCATGGACGACAACCAAATAGGTTATCTCCGAAAGGCTGAACTATCATACAAGCGCGAACATTACAACCATTTTTCTTATTCACTTACGCTTCGAAACAAGGTATACGAGAGCAGCCTTCTCATGCCTTTCGAGACCCGCATCAACGGACAGTCCCATTTCATCAGCGAACTTCCCCAAACAGAACTGGAGTTAAGCCTACGTTATGCACCTGGCGAAAAATTCCTACAAAAGAAATGGGAACGCAGCTCACTTCTACCCGAGCGTCCCGTATTAAGTCTGTCCCATTGCATCGCCATAAAGGGCATTCTGGGCAGCCAGTTTACTTGCCATCATACCGAGGCCACTGCACGCAAGCGCTTTTGGTTCTCATCGTTCGGTTACATAGACGGCATCGTCAAGGCCGGACGCGTATGGAACGAGGTACCCTATCCCCTACTCATCATTCCAAGCGCCAACCTTTCATATACGATACAGAAAGAATCGTTCGCACTCATGAGCCCGATGGAATTCGTAGCCGACACCTACGCATCATGGGAAGCTACTTATTATATGAACGGACTTATATTCAATCGTCTGCCGCTTATCCAACGACTCGGTTGGCGTGAAGTCATCGACTTCAAGGGATTCTACGGCAACTTGCGCCCCAACAATATGCCCAACACGCACGACAGCAATGGCTTATATTTATTTCCAGTGCAAACCTACACTACTCAGAGTCAACAAGCCACAACACCTCCCTATATGGAGTTATCATTCGGCATCGAAAACATATTCAAGATTCTTGAAATTGACTATGTGCGCCGTCTCACCTATTGCGACACACCTGGCATCAACAAACACGGAGTACGACTACGCCTACATATACAATTTTAGCAAAAAAGAACGGAGAGCAATGATGGTTTGCTCTCCGTTCCCTTAAAATATCCTGAGATTATCACGATAATGTCTAATCTCAAATAACACTATACTTTTGTTAATTTATTTTTGCGAATAAGAAATTGTGGGCCATGTTTGACTTGTCACGAAACTCATTCCATTTATACGAGTTTTCAGTGTAGCCACCAAAGTTTCCACTGCTTTGTCATAAGCATATCCTTCGTCACCACAATATCCACCACCAATACCAAAATAAGAATAGCGGTCACCAAGCCAGCCGCTCTTAGAGTCCACCGGCCACATGGCATTATTCAAGGCCTCAGATGTTTTCATTGCAGCAGCCTTAGCGGGAATTGTCTCCACATAAGAGAGCAACATATTCTTCACCTGTCCCCAACGTTCTGCGGTAAGCGCCTTGAAGGTAGCATCTTTCACCAACATCGGGTACCACACATAGTTCTTATCATCATCCTCAATGGGTTCATTAGGATATCCACTTCGCTTATGATAAGGTTTCGCCTTTTCAAGCATCGATTTGGTATAGCTATATCCTTCTTCCGCATAAGAGGTAGACACGGGCAATGTATTCCAATCGAAATCCCAAATTGGTCCAGCATAAATCTTTCCCCTGTTCAGATACATATATACACTCTTCGGGTGCTTCATCTCACTATTCATCATGATCTCCTGAATAAGCCAGAAATCGACAAAAGAGGTTAGATCGAGTTGCTCGAAAGCGGCAGAATAATTTCCCGCATAAAGTTTATCTTCCACACCACGTACGAATGCAGTTGCATAGCTCAGCATCTCGTCATTACCGTCATCCTTAAATAGGAAAGGAATATAGTTAGCAGTAGTAAACTTCCAAGACTCATCATAACCATCATCAGCCTCGAGCAAATATCCGTAATCCTCAGCATCACCACTATAACCATCCTTTTCATCGTAAGGGTCATTTATGTCAAGACGATTACCATCAATCTTGATTTGCTCACACAAATAGTAGTTTCCTACATGCACACCATTATATACAAGTTCTACGAATTGTCCTGACGGATTCCAGGCAAGTCCATCATTAGGGAATACCTGTTGGAACACATCAGCTATGCCGAATGCCACATCGTTTCGCATGAGTGTACGATCTTTCCAATTTGACAATAGTACCCAACGCTTATGTGCAGGCAAGTCATTATTGGCATCATCATCATTCATGAATACTCCATGCTTCTTATCGAGCTTTACCGCAAAGGGCTTTTTAGGCATTTGTTGCGTTACATTACCACGCAAACGGGTAGAAGCCAACACGGGGGTATTCACCACGCCGCCATCCTTATCGCTCAAGGCCGAGGTTCCATCAGCATTGTAGACCATAAAGTTGTCGCCCTCCTCCATCGACCAATCCGCATCCTTTGGTTGCCATTTAGTTCCGGTTGCATCATACCATGCCTTGCTAGCCTTCTGGTATTTACTATTTGTCTCCGAACTTGTTGTACCCGACAATTGGTTTACTACGACAACAGGAAGTCCGGTATTGGTGAATTCTACCTCATATATAGCAAGTTCATTCTTACTATTGGCAACTGCGATATGTTTGTTTTGTACAAAATCGACAACAGTCTCACCACTTACAATCGTACTACCATCCTCGAGTATCAGCTTTGTATGCTCAGGAATTTCAAATGTAGGTACCAAATTGCGATTGTTAAGGTATGGGACATACAATGTCACTTTACCATTAACGCTATCGATGGTACAAATCTCTTCTGACACTGTGCTTGTGGTAACTGAAGCCTTCGTGCTTACAGAAAATTTACGTGCCAAGATTTTTCCTGGATTGTCAGCCACGGTAAACTTCATACTCAAGAGCTTAGGTTCTACCACAGGAACCGCAGGCTCTTTAACAATCGGCTCTACAGCCAAATCATCGAAGTTTGCCAGTGTTAACGGATAAGTCACCACACCATTTCGTGCAAAGGTCACCTTTGAGGGGCGCTTCAAAGTCGCTACATGGTTGTTGGTTGTAATCACAATAGTCATCTCATCCCCCACCTGCAATGTAGGCAGCGAGGTCATATAGGCTCTGATTTCAGAGCCGCTAGTCAGCAAAGGCTGGTCTGTCCAAGCTAAATAAAGGCTATCATTACCTTCGGCAAATGAAGCCAGAGTAACTTCTTGTGTTTCAAGGTTAATAGTAAAGTCACCAGACAATTGACGATTGTTGTTTACTTTAAAGGTGATGCTACGCATTCTATCTCCCTCAAGTGCTGTACCAGTAGCATCTACAGAAAATTTAAGTATTGTCACTAAACGGTCAAACGTAAAAGTTGATGCAAGGACTGTCTTTTTAACAAACACTCCGGCTCTATAATCACCTACAATATCACGTTTGGTTTGGCTATACTCCTGGTCAAGGGGTATAGTTCCTTTTACAGCAGTATGGCTCACTGCATTGTTCACCTCACTGTATGGATAATAAGCATACTTGGCTGCACCCGATACAGTACCTTTAAATGTCACAGAGCCTGCGCTCTTCGTGTTCACACTGGTAAACTTGGCATTCTTAGTTTTAGCACTATAAACGCCAATCACCTCTTTCGTTCTCCACATTGTACCCACACCGCTTGCATAGTTGTCATGCTCATCAATATAAGTACGCGTTACCACCGAAGACGATAAATCGTCTACATACGACACTGCAGAAGCTGGCACTTGAATCATAGCCTGAACCTCTGCATCACTCTGGAACTCCTGTTCTAATTGTTCCTCCACACATGCCGAAATTGTCAGTAAACTCATACCGCACAATACGGACTTAAACAAATAATTTTTCATATATTAAAATTTAGTTAAACAAAAGATGACTTGTATTAGGCATGCGCCTTAATACAAGTCATCGTGAGCTATCTCTCTATACTTTATAAGCCGCTTCCGTTATCATCATTTTCATCACCTTCGCCATTCTCCACATCATCTCCACCAGAAATAGAATGTTTGAAGTTATTGGCGATGATTGTTCCTGGCAGAGCATATGCTGCTGATGTCGGGTCATCAGACACATAATCGAGGAGCACAACTCCTGTAGGACCTGTAGTCTGTTTCAATCCACTATGGAGCACATAGTCATAGAAGTCGGGGTTGAGCTTATCGGCCAAAGCCTTGATGTTACCACCGGCACCACCATATTTATTCTGCCCATTTACGTTATCGCATGAGGGCTTGATACTTTCTTCAAAGTCACTACCTGCCAAATATCCGCAAAGCGAGTTGATAAACACATAATTTGAATACTCACCGCTGATAGCCATTGAGAATGTAGCAGTCACATCGGCCAGTTTCTCATTGTATGACTCAAACCAATACGTATTGGGAGTAGTAGCGGTAGATCTCACGTTCTCACCTACCACGCGTGCCCACTCCTGGAACCAGCAATTGATATTGGGATGGTTTGTGCCATATCCAAACTGAGGGTCACCCTTAGCTACAGGAGATGTTGATTCTGTAGGACTGAGGTATACACCTTGCTGCATATGATACTCCATGATATCACTTCCAGTGCCATGATCATTGCTGAGGTCATATGCACGCTCACCATTGATAGTGTAGCCACGTGCACCCCACTTATCCTTACCTGTACCACAACCATTAATTACCAATACACGGTCGGCATTAGCACCCGTGATATTATTCATCACATTCGTCCAGTCTTGTTCAGTATCTTCGTCGAGCTGTGTTGGACGTACTACAATCAGCAACTTACCACGAATATCCTGAAGTGTCAATCCTTGCTTGAAGAGCACCAACTTATCATGGTCCAATGTATTGATATAGTTCATCACATTACGCATATAGGTGCCAGGATTACGTTGGTAGTTATAGTCACCTGTAGGCTGGTATGTGAAGATAATCATGGCACCTTCACGCGATGCTCCCTCGAGACGCTCGAGCACACGATTCACCACATTGCTCACAGTGAGGTTAACGCCATCTTCCTGAACCACATCATTATTACATCTGAGCAGTTCATTTGCAAAGTTATTTCCTTGCTGACGGTCGGTAACCACCTCGAAAGCACGCACGCCAAGTTTCCACTGTGCCTCGAAGTCCAATGTCTGACTCTTATAATATCCTTCAGTATCATCTGATCCATAAGAGAACGAACCACCCGTACCAGGCAATGACAACTGAGTCAATCTTACTCCATCGGGCAACTGTGACATCCAGTTCGAAGCATCAATCTTCACAGATGAGGTTGGGAGTTGTAGGTTCTTGAATACATTCTTTTTCTTAGCCACTACGGTTACCCCCTGCAATGTCTTGCTCACATAGCTTGCACCAGTAGCCGACACGCTCACCTTCAAATCCTCAATATCCGCACCAGGCAACATGAAAACGGTGAACGTAAGACTTCCGCCTGGCTGTATAGTAATTGCCTTTCCATCATATACTGTAGTCAGGTGAATGAGGTCGGTAGCATCCTCTGCATTCTCACATACAGGATAGCCTGTACCATCCCACGAGTCGAGGTCGGCAGTAAATGCGCCAGCAATACCCTGACCCTCCACTTGGATTTCCTGGATCGTTACCGATTCAACCATTGAGGTTTCGCCCAATGTAGTGGTTTCGGGAAGCACGAGTTGAATCTCTGCAGCTGTCACCATAGGCACAAACGAGAGGCCAACATAACCTTCCTCTCTGGTCGCAGTACTTCTTGCTACCATATAGGCATATTTCATATCTGGTTTAACCACATAATGCCTACCACTGACCGTCACATTGGTTGATTGCTGCGAAGTAGGCACTATACCATTCACTGTCGTTCCATCCATCATTATTCCATAAGCGACGGTAGGTATTTCTCCCGTTTCATCAACAAATGAGAGTGTAGAGGGATACATGGCATAGAAATTATGTTCATCATCACTGCTCCAACGCAATACAAATTCCTCAGCCATGGGATGCTTGGTCAAGTAAGCATAGTCTTCACCTTTATTGGTTCCATCCACAACTGATTCATCCCCTGCATTTACTCCAGTAATTACATAATGAGCATTGGTCTCTTCTGCTGCTTCAGGACAGTAGATTTCTACTGCATCACCTTCAACCCAATCAACACGTTCATAATTAATACCACCATGAGTGTATATCTCACCACTATATTCGGTGCGAGTCATCAAACCATCATTTTCAAAACCAGCACGACCACCGAAACAGATTTCGTCACCTACCTCGGCCGGAGTCACCTGATTTATAGGTTCTTCGTTTTGGCAAGCTACAACAACAAATGCTACTGCAGCCATTGCATATATCAGTCTTTTCTTGTTCATAGTCATTTCTTTTATATTATTCCCAAGAGCCATCGTTCCAACTCTCTGTTGCGAAATCCACTTCATTGATTTCATGACCTGTAGTCTTTACTTCGCTTTTCGGTGCATCTTGTACCACAGAGCCGCAGAATCCTCCCTCGAGTTCTACTACGGCATGCTCAACATACGGAGTCTCGTACAATTTCTTTGTTTTCATCTTTAATTACTGTTTGTTACCTAGCATTCTGCTTGTTACATTAAAACACAACCTTAATCAAGAGTCTCGTCTATAGTCTTCTCCGCTCAATATCAACCAATTACATTTTGCAAAAGAAAACTACTACGAGATTCTCGGTAAAAGTACTCATATTTTTTTAATCTACAACACATTTTTGCATTTTTTATAAAAAAAATGGCTACCTTTGCCGCTACAATATAACAACACATGCAAACAACTCCCCCAATACCTCCCATACAACAACCCGACGATACGGAACGATGGTATGCTATGCGCGTTACCTATCGTCGCGAATTAGCAGTTCGCGACGATCTCAATGAAAAGGGACTCGAAACATTCATTCCGATGCGTCATGCGATCAAGATAAAAAAAGGTGTACCCAAACGCCTGCTCATACCAGCCATCAATAGTCTTTTATTTGTACATGCGCCACAATCCACCATCCAACAAATAAAGACTAGCATTCCACATCTACAATATATCACCGATAAAAATCATCATAAGATTACCGTCCCCGAAGCACAAATGCACCACTTCATTGCTGCATGTAGTAGTTATGACGAATCGCTTAACTTTTTCGATCCCTCAGAGGTGAATTTGACCAAAGGCACCCCTGTACGCATCATCGGCGGTGATTTTGAAGGTATGGAGGGAGTATTTATCAAAATTAAAGGTAAACGCGACCGCCGAGTTGTAGTCGCCATACAAGGCGTTATTGCAGTAGCTATAGCTACTATACACCCCGATCTCATACAAATTATAAACCCCTCAGAAGGAAGATAGCCAGTTAAGAATCTATCTGATTGTTATAAAAAGAATATGCCGAGCAATTAATTGCCCGGCATATTCTTTTATTTACTAGAGACTCCTATTTTTCCTTATAGTTGCTCAATACATTCACGCAAGGAGTCCACCCAATAAGGCACCTCTACATCATAGGTTTGCTTGATCTTTGTCTTATCGAGTACTGAATAATGAGGACGTGCTGCAGGCGTAGGATACTCATCTGTATGAAGTGGCTTCAGCGCACATGTTGTGATACCTCCAATCGCAAAAATCATCTTTGTAAAGTCGTACCAAGAGCACACACCTTCGTTGCTATAATGATATATTCCTGGCACTACACCCTTAATTATGATACGTTGTATTGCACGGGCAAGATCACGGGCATAAGTAGGTGTACCCACTTGATCAAACACCACTCCTAACTCTGCACGTTCGACGCCAAGACGAAGCATTGTCTTTACAAAATTATTTCCAAAGGTACTATATAGCCATGCCGTACGGATAATGATTGAATTTGAGCATAGCGAAATAATGGCCTCCTCACCTGCCAACTTCGTTGCGCCATAGACTGAATTTGGGCACGTCGCATCATCCTCACAATAAGGTTTATAGTGCTGACCATTGAACACATAGTCGGTAGAGACATGTATCAATGCCGCACCATACTTAGCTGCTACACGAGCCAGATTTGCTGGAGCCTGATGATTAAGTTTATCACAAAGTTCAGTATCTTCTTCAGCCTTATTAACATTCGTATATGCTGCACAATTGACTATACAGTCAATCGCATGTTCTACCACAAAGCGCTCAATGGCTTCTTGGTCGCAAATATCAAGTTCTGCTACATCTGTAAAATGAAAATTCACCGTAGATTGCTCCGCAGACACAACACGCATCTCATTTCCTAGCTGCCCATTGGCACCCGTAACAAGTATATTCTTCAACATACGATTATTTGAATCCAGACATTCAACCATTTAGTTCCTATATTACCCGTTTATTCTATCAATCCTCCAAATCCAACTCTCCGATGCGCTCTTTGGCATAGTAGTCTGAAAGAAGGCCTACAAACTTGACAATATCGGCCACAGCTCCAGCAGTTTCCCGGCTCACCTCCTTACGCTGCAGACGAAGCATCCATACTCCATAGAGTGCATCGAAGCAGTTTTCGAGTTCCGATTTATCCTGTCCGCCCTTGGCACGCAGTTCCACGATAAAGGGAAGTGCCTTGTAGTATGTAGCCTGATAGAAGGGAAATTTCTGTGAGTGCATCAGTCGGCAATGCAGATCGGTAAGCGTAATGATTACATTCTTGTTTATCTGAAGATGCCCGCTCTGCAGCACGCCCTCTATACGCATCATCTCCACCAGGTTGGCGTACCATTCTACCATCTCGGCATGCTGCTCTGACGGGAGGTTATAGGGGGCCACCATGGATTGCTCCAGTTTGTCCACATCGCAGCCATTGGCACGAATCAGATCCTCTACCTGCCACATATAAAGCAAATATTCAGAGATGCTCTGCTCTTTCAGTTTTTTTGATATAATCATTTTCTAAGTATAGTATAATTTTACACTTACAAGTTTCGTGCAAAGTTAGTGCAAAATTTCGATTAAGCGAAGGCTATATCCGTTTACTTGCTCAAACGGATACAAGAAATTACAATCTCCAAGATTCCAGTTCGGCAAGTGCACGATAATAATCACGGTCAGCACTGAGGCTACGATCCAGGTAGTCGTAATAGAGCTCCAATCCCTGCAGATACTCAAGCACGGAAATCATCCCCTCCTCCATTGCACGAGCTAGCAGAGCACTGTTGTTAGCCTCATCAAGTGCACGGCGGTAGAGCACAGCCGTTTGTTGCAATCCTTTTACCCGTTCGTAGCCCTCCATCATATAGCTACGCACTTGGAACTGGGCATCAGTCTCCCGTGCTTCTGCTGCACTGAGCGCGGCACGTGCCGAGCGCACCTGATTCTTGTTAGCCCAGAGAGGTAAGTTTACCCCAACAGCGAAACCCTGCGAGCGTTCGCCCGTGAGGTGACGCTCATGAATGTAGGAACCTGTAAGAGCAGGCAAATGCTTTGTCTTGGAAAGCGAAAGTTCGCTCCGACGCGCTTCACGCTCTTCACGTGCCACAGCCAAAACCGGGCTATTGGCCATTGCTTCCTCGTACCATTGCTCGAAGTTGTCGGGAAGAAACTCCGAAGCATATTCTTCAGCATCGAAAGACAGTTGACGCCCACCATTCAGACATGCAAGGCGGGTAGCCAATACAGACGTTTCCATATCCACACGGGCACTCTCAGCCTCCAACGCCGACAGGCTCAACAACACGTTATTATAGGACAATACATCTGTATCGCCACTCTCAAGACGGCATTTCTCTGCCTTCACTACTTGGCGGGCATATTCCAGACGCCGGTCCAATTCTGCAGCCAGCGCATTGTAATAAACCAAGTCAATACATACCAACTTAGCTTCGAGGAGCACATCGATGCGCAGGCTACGATACTCCTCGTCGACAAGGCGGTCTTTCTGCCGAGCCACCGCTTTGCGCTTACCCAAGGCTGTAGACAAGTCCACTGATTGAGAGATGGAAAACTCCATCATATTACCAGTCTGCTCCGCTCCATCCCACATACGTTTCAGCGCCACCTCAGGATCAGCAAGGGTTATCCCTGTATGGTTCTCCAACTTACGAGCCTCGGCCTCACGACGCAAGGCGATAAGCGTGGCGTTGTTGGCTTCAATGCTATCAAGCACCTGACTGAGTTGACTATGGGTCACCACCTCTCCTTGAGCATTAGCAAGCAGAGTCCATCCTATCATTATAAGAGTTGCAATTGATTTATAGTTTATCATATCTCTTCCTTCTTTGTATTCTTTGAAACTAGCACATACACGATGGGCACAATAAATCCATTAAGCAGGGTCGACGTGGCCAGTCCGCCGAGAATAACCTTAGCCATAGGACTCTGTATCTCATTACCGGGCAAATCGCCGCCAAGTGCCAATGGTATAAGCGCCAAAGCGGTGGTAAGCGCCGTCATCAGAATAGGATTGAGTCGGTCAACCGAACCACGGATAACACTTTCGATAGCCGAATGTCCCTCAAGACGCAAATCATTGTATCGCTCGATAAGAAGCATGCCATTTCTTGTAGCAATACCAAACAGTGAGATGAAACCGATGAGGGCAGGAATACTCAGTTCGCCTCCCGTAAGCCACAACACCAGCACTCCACCTATCAGCGCTAAAGGCAGGTTGACCAGGATGACTGCCGATTGCACAAGGCTACGGAACTGGTTGTACAGCAACATGAATATTACCATGACTGCAAATACGGATGCCAGCAGAATGATGCGCGATGCATTCTCTTCGTTCTCGAACTGTCCGCCATACTCCACGTGATAGTCCTCGGGCAATTCAATCTGCTCTTCAATGATGCGGCGCATGTCAGTGACCACACCGCGCAAATCACGCCCTGTCACATTGGCCGACACCACCACTTTGCGTTCCACATTCTCACGATTGATTGTATTAGGGCCAACAGAAGAGATCACATCGGCAATCTGTCCCAAGGGTATCTTGCTTCCACCAGCATCTACAATCAGGCTACTTATGTCGTCGGCGGTAGCGCGACTCTTGTCACCCACCTTAAGGACAAGGTCAAATACACGACGGCCCTCATATACCTGCGATACGGCCTCACCAGCTAAAAGTACGCCGACCATATCTGCAAACTCGGGCATAGTCACACCATACTTGGCCATCACATCGCGTTTGGGAACAATCTTCAGTTGGGGGCGCTCCACCTGTTGCTCTACATTCAAGTCGGCAACACCTTCAACACCCGCCACAGCTGCTTTGATGCGGTTACCAATCTGGTACATCTCATTGAGGTCTGTTCCAAACACCTTCACAGCAATGCTTGCTCGTGTTCCCGAAAGCATCGCATCGATACGATGGCTAATGGGAGCACCCACCTCAACATTTACACCCGGCAAGGTTCCTAGTTTCTCACGTACCTCAGCAATGAGTTCATCCTTGGAGCGATCGGAAAGTTCAAACGGCGCCTCAATCTCTGACACATTCACACCCAAGGCATGTTCGTCAAGTTCAGCACGTCCCGTCTTACGGCCTACTGTCTGAATTTCAGGGATAGTCAGCAACAATTCCTCGGCACGGCGACCGATTTTATCAGACTCCTCCAGTGAAATGCCTGGGAGTGTAGCAACATTGATGGTAAACGACCCTTCATTGAATGGGGGAAGAAACGAACGTCCCAAACTAAAGAAGGCCACTAAGGCAAGCACGAGCAAAACGCCCGTAACTCCCAACACCGGCCAACGATGGCGCAAGGTCCATGACAACATACGGGCATAGCCACTTGCAAGGAAGCGAGTTACAGGAGAACCCGCTTTATGATTTTCCTTCACCTCTTTTGACTCTGCACCACCCAACAAATAGCTACAGAGCACGGGGGTCAACGTGAGTGCCACCAAGGTGGAAGCGCACAAGGCTACAATGAAAGCTATTCCAAGCGGTGCCAACAAGCGCCCCTCCATGCCCGTCAGGAAGAAGAGGGGAACGAAACTTGCAATAATAATCAACGTTGAGTTAAGTATTGGCATGCGTACCTCCTTAGAGGCATCATATATGACTGTCAGCACCGGACGGCGATGCTCCATGGGCAAGGCACGATTCTCACGTAACCGTTTATACACATTCTCGACATCGACAATGGCATCATCCACGAGCGAACCTACGGCAATGGCTAAACCTCCGAGACTCATTGTATTGATGGTCAGTCCAAAGGCATTCAGCGCAAGGATGGAAGCCACAAAGGCCAGAGGTATCGTCACAAGCGAGATTACCGTCGTGCGAACATTCATCAAGAATACAAATAACACCAAAACCACGAAGAATGCACCTTCAATCAGAGCGCTCTTCACGTTATTGATTGAATTGTTGATGAATCGCTCCTGTCGGTACACATCGGTGGTCAACTGAACATCAGCAGGCAATTCGCGCTTCAAGTCCTCCAATGTAGCATCCAGTTTGTCGGTCAGTTTGAGCGTACTTGTATACGGCTGCTTTGTCACGGTCATGATAACAGCAGGTTCCGTACGCAACGAAGCCACGCCAAACTTGGGACGTTGGTCTCCCTCCTTCACTTCTGCGATGTGATGCAGTAACAAAGGCGATTCCCCTACCCTTTTCACGACCGTACGGCCAATTTCATCCACATTGTTTGTCGACAACATACCACGTATGATATACTCATTACCATACTCATACAACGTGCCGCCGGTAGCATTTTGGTTCATTCCGGTGACAACCTCCATCACCTCTCCCAACGACACATCATAATGCATCATCTTTTCAGGGTTGAGCAGTATCTGGTACTCCTTCACTTCGCCTCCAAGCACAGCTACCTGTGCCACGCCACCTGTAGCAAGCAGACGCGGACGGATAGTCCAGTCGGCTAATGTACGGAGTTCCCGCAAGGAGGTAGTGTCAGCAGTAAGTCCTACAAAGAGCATCTCACCCAGGATGGAAGACTGAGGGCCCAAAGTGGGTGTCCCCACATGTTGCGGCAAGGCATCCATCACGGTTGCAATCTTTTCCGATACAATCTGACGGGCACGATAGATATCAGTTCCCCAATCAAATTCTACCCATACGATAGAGAATCCTGTCGTACTTGACGAACGCACTCGTCGCACATCGGTAGCACCATTCACGGCCGTCTCGATAGGGAAAGTAACCAATCGTTCCACCTCCTCAGGTGCCATACCCTTGGCTTCGGTCATCACCGTCACCGTGGGGGCATTCAGGTCAGGGAACACGTCCACATCCATTCGGGTAGCAGTATATACACCAGCCACCATCAACAACACAGACGCCACCAATATCAGCAGACGATTATTGAGAGAAAAACGTATGATTCTATTCAACATAACAATATCCCTTCCTTTTCTTAATGACTATGTCCGTGAGGTATGGCAGTCGCCACTGATGCAAGTTTTACCTGATAAGCACCCTGAGTAACCACACGCTCACCACCATGCAAACCATGAAGAATTTCTACACGCTCTCCATCACGTCGTCCGATTTGCACTCCACGTTTCATGAATTCCTCGGCGCAAACCTGCACATATACATAATATAGACCCTGTTCCTCAGTGAGTGCGCTGATGGGGACAGATAGCACATCGTGCTCAAGCGTAGTAAGCAAATATACATCCGCAAATGAACCGGGGACAATATCACCTACATTGTCAAACTCAAACGTCACGGGAATATAATGGGAAGCCTCATCAGCTGCCGTTTTTCCATAAGCGACAAGACGTCCGTTCAAATCTGACATCTTATACAACTTATCAGTATAAGAAGGCCTGAAATTTGCACTACTTACCTTAGTGAGCAATGCATAATCACGTTCCGACACCTCGGCACGCAACTGCAAACGATGAGTTTGAGTGACTACAGCCACAGGCTGGCCCACCTCAACAAATCCCCCATTAGGTACGAGCATCTGTTTCAGATAACCATCCATAGGAGACAACAGTGCTGCTCCCTTGTCTGTCATACCTTGTGCCTGTCCTTCGTAAGTAGTCTTAGCGGTCTCGTAGCGTAAACGTATTTGTTCGAACTCCTTAGCAGAAACAATCTTGTCATCCACCAGACGCAAAGCTCGCTCATATTCAGCCAAAGCCGTCTCATACGCAAGTTTAGCTTTCAGCAAGGGATCTCCATCCTGCAATTTCTTGGCCGAAATGCCAGCCAATGCCTTTCCTTCTTTCACCGCCATACCTTCTGTAATCGAAGGGTTGGTATAATAGAGCACTCCAGCAGCTGTGGCCACTACCAAAGATTCATTGCCTTTGGGCGCTTGAATATGACCTGCGGTCTTAATGACTCCAGCAAAAGTCCCTTTTTCAATCAGTTCCACTTTTAAGCCTGCAGCTTCAGCCTGTTGCTGGGTGAAAGCAATACCCTCTCCATGCACATGACTATGTCCATCACCTTCATGATTGTGAGCATCGTGGGAATGGCCCTCATGAGCATGTTCTGTATGAGAATGGTTATGCTCTTCATGGGCATGGCTATGACCTTCGTGAGAATGTTCGTGCCCTTCATGTTCGTGATCATGGCTATGCTCATGGTTATGTCCTCCATGTTCATCTGAATGCAAATGAGTTTCACTCTGATGTCCGTGTTCGTGGCTATGCTCATGTTTACCACCGCAAGCGGCAAAAGCGATTGCAGCAAAAAGACAAATCAAAGATTTAGAGATGTTGTTCATATGTTATACCTTATTATATACACTGAGTTAAACGATGCAAAGATACAAAAAACATCGGTGCAATTCTATTGCATTTTACAAACAAAACCCACATTATGAGATATAATCACATCGAGATAGCATTTTTCACAAAAAAACCCATTAAAATTGCACACTTTATATATTTATGAGAAAAATCAATCATTTTTATCGCAGAAAAAGATTTGTCCATTCGAACGGAATATGTATCTTTGCAGTGAAAGCATGATATACTACACTTGCTGCGGATAATACTGAAGAAATTCCACATTTCCCGCTTGCTTGCCTGTAGTTTTGCAATACATACACCAAAAACCATCTATAAATTATGGGAAAAGACATTATTTTACGCATTGAAGACAGCATCAAGAAAAATTGGGATCGTGATGCTTTGACCGACTACAAAGGTTGCACATTGCAATACAAAGATGTAGCCCGTCGTATCGAAAAGTTGCACATCATGTTCAGGGAAGTAGGCATCGAGCCTGGCGACAAGATTTCGCTCTGCGGCCGCAACAGCTCAAACTGGGGTGTTGCCTTCCTTGCTACGCTGACCTACGGCGCTGTACCCGTGCCCATCTTGCACGAGTTCAAAGCCGATAATATCCACAACATCATCAATCACAGCGACTCAAAATTAGCCTTCATTGGCGAAAGTATTTGGGAAAACCTCAATGAAGAGGAGATTCCCAATGTGCTCGGTGTTATCCAGATTGAAGACTACAACCTGTTTATCAGCCGCGACAAGAAGTTGACATATGCTCGCGAGCACTTGAACGAACTTTTCGGAAAGAAGTTCCCCAACCGTTTCGAAAAGAACATGATTGGCTACTACCACAACAATCTTCCCGACGATTTAGCCATCATCAACTACACCAGTGGTTCTACCGGTTTCTCTAAGGGTGTAATGATTCCCTATCGTGCGGTGACCAACAATATGGCATTTGCCGACCAGGCACTCAGTCTGAAGGCCGGCATGACTATCGTATCCATGTTGCCTATGGCACACATGTACGGCATGGCCTTTGAGTTCCTCTATGAGCTTACTGCAGGTATGCACATCTACTTCCTTACAAAGATACCTTCACCGAAGATTATCTTCCAGGCACTTAACGAGATTAAGCCCTCAGTAGTTGTTGCCGTACCTCTCATCATCGAGAAGATTATCAAGAAGAACGTGATACCGAAACTTGAGACTCCGAGCATGCGTCTCCTGCTTAAGGTCCCCATCGTAAACGAGGCCATCCTCACCAAGGTACGCGAGACCATGATCAGTTCATTCGGAGGCAACTTCTACGAAGTCATCGTAGGTGGCGCAGCCTTCAACCAGGAGGTAGAGACATTGCTCCACCAGCTCAAGTTCCCCTACACAGTAGGATATGGTGCCACAGAATGTGCCCCCATCATCTGCTACGAAGACTGGAAGAAGTTCGTACCTGGCTCATGCGGTAAGGCCGCTTACGGCATGGAGGTGCGCATCAATTCTTCAGATCCCGCCAACATTCCCGGCGAGATTCTCGTAAAGGGTCCCAACGTGATGCTTGGTTACTACAAGAACGAGGAAGCTACTGCCGAAACCATCGATGCCGATGGCTGGT
This sequence comes from Bacteroidaceae bacterium, assembly GCA_045660385.1. Lineage (GTDB taxonomy): Bacteria > Bacteroidota > Bacteroidia > Bacteroidales > Bacteroidaceae > UBA1189. The sequence continues at coordinate 18,309 of JAZRDT010000157.1, forward strand.
ACCACTCAGGTGACCTTGGCGTGATGGATGCCGATGGCAACGTATTCATCAAGGGACGCTCGAAGAACATGCTTCTCGGCCCCTCCGGACAGAACATTTACCCCGAGGAGATTGAGGATCAGCTCAACAGCCTCCCCTATGTTGCCGAATCACTCGTCATTCACCGCGACGGCAAACTGGTAGCTCTCATCCACCCCGACTACGACACTGCCTTCAAAGAGGGTAAGAGCGTCAAGGATGTAGCAGTACAGATGGATGAAAATCGCACTGAGCTCAACAAGAATCTCCCCGCTTATTGCCAGATCGCAAGCATACAGATTCAGAGCGAAGAGTTCGAGAAGACTCCGAAGAAGAGCATCAAGAGATATCTGTATCAATAATCGAACAGTGCATTGCAAATAAAAAAGCGTTTCAGTTGAAACGCTTTTTTTGTTTATCTCATAGACAGATGTTATCAAATTGCCAATGGCTCACCCTTCTCAAAGTCATAAAGAGTCTTACGCATGATATCCGCCAAACTGAGCTGATAGGCAATGTAGGCACTCAGGTGGTTGCGATAGGCGCTATTGAGACGATTGCGCTCGAGTGCCAATGTCTGGCTATCAATATCTCCATCAGAGAAACGCTGGAGCGTAATCTCAAAACTCTTCTCAGCGATAAGCACATTCTTCTCAAGCAATTGCAAACGCTTGAGGTTATTGTTGAGCTGTGCCACTGAGTTGCGTGTTTCTGTCTCGATTGATCGTTCCAATTCCTCCTTTGCCAAATAGTTTTGACGTTGACGAGCCTCTGCCGCACGCACGCGTGCTTTGTTCTCTCCCCAATCCAGAATGGGCACCGACACGGTAAGTCCCACACCATAGTTGATCGGACGGTTCATAAAGTCATTCGCCGATGTCTGGATAACACTACCATAGGCAGTCGAAAGATCGTTCATACTTGTACCCGTTTTCTGCACATAGGCATCAAAGTATCCACGCACCATGCCGTCGGCCTTGCGCTGACGAATACTCATCTCCTGCTGTTCGATAGCAATGTCCTGATCGCGCAGTTCAGTGCGGTTCTTCAAAGCATACTCCACAGCCTTTTCCGCATCGACAACAATGATATTATATTTCAGCTCATCATTGAGCACTACGCTATCAGAAAGTTCAATACCCAACAATTCCTTGAAGCTGTTCACCGCTGATTCCTGATTGATAAGCGCCATCTCATAGCTATTCTGTGCCTCAGCCAGGTCAACCTCCATCTGCAAAGCATCCACCTCACGAATAAGTCCTGATGCATATTTGTTCTGTGCAATCAGATTCGCCTCATTCTGTCGCTCGTAGTCAAGCAATGCAATCTCGGTACTGCGCTGCAGAGACAACAGATTGTAGTAAGCACTGCTCACGCGATAAACGAGATTCAGTTCCTCGCGACGCAACGATTTGTTGGTACGTTCATAATCCAGCTTTGCTGACTTTAGCGATGAGCGTATCGCATTGTATCCATACAGCGCATCGATGGGCTGGCGCAAACGCAGGCGCGTATTAAATGTAGACGAACGGTCATCATTGTAGAGGTCATCATAGCTGTTCAGACTCGTTTCCCAATAGATGTTACCATTGGTTATCAGCGGTTGGTTCACCGTAACCGTACCGCCATAGTCCATACGCTTGACAGAATAGAAAGACACACCGGTAGTGTCGTCCCATGTACGAACCGTCTGGTTAAACTCAGGCATAGTAAGACTGAAATCGATGTGCGTTTTCAAGCTACTGGTTGCAGACTTCAAGTTATATTCAGCTATTTTCAGGTTCTCCTGCAGATTTTGCATCGTATAACTCTTCTCTTTCGCAAGTTCCACGCTTGCTTCCAATGTAAGATAATAGGTTTCAGCTTTAACGTACACACTTGCAAACAGTAAACAGAGCAAGGTTGTAAATTTTATATTTTTTGCAGTCATAATCGGCTTGTTGCTTTATTTCTAGTCTATAATTGTTCGTTTCGGATTCAAACGGTCATAATGAATGGTTCCATCCTTAATATATACATTTCGGATGGCATAGTCTGCAATCTCCTGCTCGTGAGTAATGAGAATAATCGTGTTGCCCTCACGGTGCAGTTCATTGAAGAGTCGCATAATTTCAATACCTGTCTTTGAGTCCAACGCTCCCGTAGGCTCGTCAGCCAGCAGGATACCTGGGTTTGTAACCAAAGCACGTGCAATGGCTACGCGCTGACGCTGACCACCTGACAATTCGCTCGGCTTATGATGCATGCGGTCGGCCAATTTCACACGCTCAAGCGCACGAACAGCACGTTCCCTACGCTCAGCAGCAGGTACACCGGCATAGGCCAGTGGCAGTTCCACATTCTGCACCGCATTGAGTTTGGGCAAAAGATTGAAGTTCTGGAACACAAAACCAATCTCCTTGTTACGCATGGCAGAAAGCGCATCATCATCCAGTTTGCTCACATCGACACCACGAAACTTATATTCACCTGTCGAGGGGGTATCAAGGCAACCCAATATATTCATAAAGGTACTCTTTCCCGATCCCGACGGTCCCATGATGCTCAGATATTCACCATGCTGAATATTCAGGTTTACATTTTGCAAAGCCATAACCACGTTATCGCCCATTTCGTAACGTTTGGTTATATTGGTTATTTCAATTAGATTACTCATAGCGAATAGAATCTACAGGTTTCAGATTGGCAGCATTCTTAGCCGGCAGGTAACCGAATACAACACCTACCACTACGGAGAATGCGAAAGCAATGATGATACTATATAATCTGATATAGGTACTCACATCAGTAAACACCGACACCAAGAGCGACAGCGACACACCGGCCACTACACCAATGATACCGCCTGCTATACTGATTACCACGGCCTCTGTAACAAACTGGCTCATGATATCACGTTTGCGTGCGCCAATGGCACGACGAATACCAATCTCACGGGTACGCTCCATCACCGTAGCCAACATGATATTCATAATACCGATACCACCCACCAATAGGGATATGGCAGCAATAGCAGCCAGCAGGAAATTGTAAATCTGGCGCTCCTTCTCTTCCTGTTTGAGCAACTCGAGCGGAATCACAATACCATAGTCCTCGTTGTTGAAGTGGTGTCGTTTGATGATTTCATTCACCAAAGCCGACGTCTCCATCAGGCGCTCTGAATTCTCTACCTGAATAGTCAGCTGCTGAATTTCACTTTCAAGAGCATTACCACGAGAAAAACGATCAAGAAACATCGACAAGGGCACATAGACGTCCGTATTAAGATCACGAGCCGCCAATTCACCCACCGTTTCGGCAAAGAGTGCCTTCGACTCCAGCACCCCGACCACTTCGAGCCATTGGTCTTCAATCTTAATCATCTTACCTATGGGATCTTCCTTCTGGAAGAGTGAGAAGGCGATGCCTGCTCCCAGCACACACACCTTCAGTTTGCCATCATAATGCACCTTACCCACAAATTCTCCTTCGCTAATCTGATAGTTGAGGATATCATAGAAATCGGGAGTAACACCGATTACAGATGACTTCACCGTTCTATTGCCATATTTCACATCGGCATTGATCTCAGCCTGCGCCGCTATACGCGACACCCCAGGAACGATTTCACGAATCACCTCGGCATCAAGCAACGAGAGACCCGGTGAAAACTTCGTGCGCACCTCCTCCAGTTCCTCATCCGACATATCCTTTTCGCGCACAATAATATTGTTCACACCCAAGTCTTGATACTTGGCTATAGCCTCACGCTTCGCTCCCTCACCGATCGACAACATGGCAATCACCGATGCCACACCAAAGATAATACCCAGCATCGTCAAGAACGAACGGAACTTATGGTCGGCCAATCCTTGAAAGGCAACCTTTATATTTTCGCTATATTCCACTGTATTGTTTTTGTTAAACTGTTTGTAAAGAATAGTAACTGTCCCTATTTCTTGACATCCTCCAAGTATTCACAGCTGACAGTCATACCCGGCTTCAAACGCTCGTCAGACACAAGTAATCGCACCTCTACGTCAAACACCTTCTGGCGAGGATTATTATAGTCGCGTGGATGGCAGAAACGGCCAATGCGCGACACCTCACCCTCAAAAGCGACTTCAGGAAGTGCATCCAAGCGTATAAGCACCTTTGTTCCCACGTTGATACGCAAGAAATCATTCTCATTGATGCAAGTCTCCACCTTCATCCAAGTAAGGTCAGGAACATAGCCCATCGAGTTTCCGCGCCACACCTCATCACCCACTTGAAGCAGTTGGCCCGAGCGCCAGTTGCGATGAATCTGGAAGATACCCGGGATCTCCGAACGGATGGTTAGTTGGGGAATGATGTCGTAGGCATTCTGTATGTCCTTACGAATTTGATTCACACGTATCTGCTGTATTTTCAGATCATTGGCATTGATAATCTCATTGAGTTCGAGTTTGCGTTTTGCCAGATTAAGCGCTATCGTTGCCTGCTGAAACTCCAGTTCCTTGATTTTCTTCGTACGCTCCGATTCAAACTGAGCAGCTTCAAGCGTCAGTTTGCGAAGCTCATACGTAGCCAGTTCAGATTTGATGGTCGATTCATTCTCACTGCCACGGTTTTCTTGATTTACTAGCATTGTCTCGAGCGAAGCCAACTGCGATTCCAACGCCGTCTCGCGGTCCACGATATACTTGGTCACATCTGCGGGATCCAGTTGGATAACCGAATCACCGGGTTGTATAACCTTTCCATGTTCTTCAAGTCCAATGATTCGCATCGAGCTCCATCGTCCGAAACGAGGCATCACAAAAGCCTTTGTACGCACAGCCGACAACTCGCCGGTCTCCACGATGGAAGTGCTTTTGCGTTCAGCCTCCTTATCGCCGCCAAGTATGCCTCCTTCACAAGCTACAAGAAGCGGCAACACGCATAGATATTTGAGTATGTTCTTCATTTCTTCTCCTTCTCTTTTTCTACGATTGCGGGATCCACGAGAGCCACTTTGTCACCTTCATCCAGTCCCTCCTCAATGATTACATAATCTGAATTGGTAGGTCCCGTCTGTACCATTACCTTATCATATCCTGCCACCGTCTTTTTGAACACATAGCTCTTGTCACCCTCCACATGCAACGCCTCGAGGGGGACGTAGCAAACATCATTGATTTCATCCACGATGATACGGCAACTTACCGTCAGTCCGGGCAACAGATTCCTGTTATATTGATCTATAACAATTTCAATGGGGAACACCTTGATTTTCGAATTATTGTCCTTGTTTTGTGCCAGGTTCGCAACGGTAGTTACGGTACCCGTAAAGATACTGTCCGAGAATGCATCGGGACGTATCTGCACTTTCAAACCTTTCGTCACCTGCGATATATCCACCTCATTGATGTTCACCTTTGCCTTCAGTTTCGACAAGTCAGGCAACTGTATCAATTGCTGCTTCGACCAGCACTGGTCTCCGGCTTGATATTTCGAACTGGTACTGTGATTGCGCGACACGATAGCGATACCGGGCGAAGGAGTTACCACAAACAATTTGTCAAGAGTACTATGCGCTTCGGCCAATCGCTCTTCATCCTGACGGATAGAGAGACGTTTCTTCTTCACCTCTTCAGCCTGTATTCTACGGCGATTTTCAATCTGTTCCTTTGCACGGGCAAGCGAGATATCTGCTTTTTCCAGATTCAGTTGGATTTCACGCTTTTTAATTTCACTTTCGTGCGATGCCGACTCCAGCTGCATTCGTGATATCTCGTGACTGATGCGTGTCACCTCATAGTCAGCATTCAGTTCCTCCATCTGTAGTTCATGTTGGGCAAGCATCTTCTCCAGTTCTGCATTGCTCACCACCAGACGGTCTTCGTAGTCGAGTATCGACTTTCGCACTTCGGCGGGATCAAAGGTTATGACCGTATCACCAGCCTGCACCTCATCACCATCCGTCACAATGTTGGATATCTTCAGATTACCAAATCGCCAAGGGATATCAGGAGAAGAGATATTGATAGAGTTGACAGCCTCAATCTCTCCCTCTTCATATATGTCAACATAGAAGACACCTTTCGTCACTTTTGCTTCGGGCACCTGCACATCAGCCTTCTTGCCGCACGATACGACAAGTGCTCCCACACAGCAAAGCAATACAGTCCATTTTGATTTGTTATTCATAATATAATATGCTTTTCGTCGGGTTTTATCATCGTTATTTCTTCACCCTCGTCAACACCTTCGGCTATGACAGAGTTTCGGGGTGTAGTTATCGAGAGTTTCACTTCGCGTTCTTCATATTTCTTTCCTTTGCGCACATATACCACATTGACAGAGTCGCGATGATACACACACACCGTAGGCACCACAAGCATATCGGGCAGATGTTGCAGGAAGATACGACAGTTTACACTGAGTCCGGGATCAATGGGCTGCAGGAAGCTATCCACCGAAGCTTCAATTTCAAAGGTCTTCACCTCCGATCCATCGGTACGTTTCAGTCCCATAGCTGGCAACTTTGTGATACGTCCCCATGCACGGTTTCCCGGCATCGCATCAAACGTATATTCTACCGAGTCGCCCACTTCAATACGCTTATATTCTGTTTCCTGTGCATAGATAAGCACCTTCATGCTATCCATATTAGGCATCGACACGATAGAGCGGCCATCCCATACGTTATCGCCCACGTTCCATGTTTCTCCGCCCCAGGGCCATCTTCTTGAACGAATGGCCAATCCATCCTCCGGGGCCAACACCACGAGTGATTTCATCAGTTCACGCTGACGTTCCACGCGTCGTTCCACCTGTGCTATTTGACTCTCAATCTTTTTTATATCGGCCCTATTCATCGCCTCCTGCGCTGTTATCTGTTTGTCCAGTCGCGAGCGATTGATGGTAGCCTGTTCCATCTGCAGTTCCTTGATACGCCGTTCGGTCGGACTAAGATACAGCAGCTGCACCGAGTCAAGCCCTGCTATCAATGTTTCCGCATCATTGGTCCTTACTTGCGCATCAAGAAGCGCCATCTCCATCTCGGCATTCGCCTTGGCCGATTCCAGATCGGCATATGCATTTTCAAGAGACAATACCCATCGTTCATATTGCTCCTCAATGCCAGCATCCTCAATCACAAAAAGTGTATCTCCTTTTTTTACCAGCGTTCCATTTTCGACAATGTATTTGATGCTACCGTCAGCATCGTGAGGACAAGTGAACGCCTGCGAGTTCACTGATTCGGCAAAACCTTCGACACGTAGAATATCATCGAATGCTCCTCGATGCACAGTATGCAGCATAAGATTATCGCTTGTTTCTGAAGAACAAGCCACAAATGTCATACTCAACATTGCCATCAAGCACGACAATACAAATCCTTTACGATAACGCATCAAAGATATAAGATTTATAAAGTTTCACAAAAGTAGTTCAAAGAATTCAATAAATCAAATGGCACAACAGAAAAATCCCCATACGCCCAACTCTTTAACATTTATTAGGCAAGTAATTACCAATGAAACAAAGAATGATGGAGTAGAATTAGACAAGCTAAAGTTCTTGGTACGCGTCTGCCTACACACAAAACAACGTTTCCTTCGCAAGAAACGACAAAGTATAGCTCATGCAACGTACAAAAAAGGAAAGGTAATGATATAGCAGTTGTCCAAACTCTAGGATTGTCCCCCTAGTTTAGGGGGCGTAGCAAGGTCTATAGAGGGTTGGCTAAATGCCAAGCCGTGCCGAGCGAGGGGAGTGTAGTGCTCTGCACGACGGAGGACCCGGTAGGGAGCGCAGCGGAGGGGGTATTATCCCAGAAAGTCGTACCACCTCCCCCTCTTCGAGGGTACTCCTCCTACCCTAGGAGGAGAATTTAAGGTTTTGGACAACAGCTATATTATTACCAAAGAAAAGAACGAGCAACTTCCGTTGCTCGTTCTCTGCGGAAAGGGAGGGATTCGAACCCCCGGTGCCTCTCAGCACGGCGGTTTTCAAGACCGCTGTAATCGACCACTCTACCACCTTTCCAGTGCTTTTAGGAGTGTTCCTTTTCAAAAGCGATGCAAAGGTAGAGGTATTTTTTGAAACACGCAAGCCTTTCTCAGTTTTTTTTCAAAAAAAATCAAAAAAAGTTGTTTTTCCCTTCGTTTTACTCCCATTAATAACCATTGAAGGTCATTTTACGCACTCTATCCTCACATTTCTCATTACTTTACCGTTCTCCACAAAATCTTCATCGAGTATGTTATATACATTCACAAAAAAATGTTAATTTTGCACCATTATATAAAATAGGATATACACACATGATATACCCGAACAATTTCGAGCAGAAGATAGGTTTCGACCAAGTGCGCCACATCGTCAGCGGCCGCTGCCTTAGTACCTTGGGAAAAGATAAGGTAGACGAGATGCAGTTCGCGACCGACAGCGATGAGGTGGCCCGCCTACTCGACGAGGTCACTGAGTTTGTACGCATCATCCAAGAGGAGGACGATTTTCCTAGCCAGCATTTCTTCGACGTGCGTCCAGCACTGCACCGTGCCAGCATCGTGGGTATGTATATGGACGAGGGTGAACTCTTCGACCTGCGCCGTTCGCTCGACACGATAAATCAGATTGTACGGTTCTTCTACAGAGACGAGGAGGATGAGACAAGCAAATACCCCAATCTGGAGGCTTTAGCCGCAGAGGTGCACACTTTTCCCACCCTCACCCGCCGCATCGATGGCATCGTCAACAAGTTCGGAAAGATTAAAGACAACGCGTCGCCTTCCCTTGCAGGCATACGCCGCGAGTTGGCTGCCACCACGGGCAGCATATCGCGCACGCTCAACTCCATACTGCGTTCGGCACAGGCCGAAGGTATCGTTGACAAGGATGTAAACCCTACTGTACGCGACGGCCGACTGGTAATCCCCGTGGTACCCGCACTGAAACGCCGCATCAAGGGTATCGTACATGATGAATCGGCCACCGGCAAAACGGTTTTCATAGAACCCGCCGAGGTGGTAGAGGCCAACAACCGCATACGCGAGCTCGAGGCCGAGGAACGCCGCGAGGTGATACGCATCCTCACCGAGTTTACCGATGAGGTGCGCCCACAGATTCCCGAGATACTGGAATCCTACTCCTTTTTAGCCGAGATCGACTTCATCCGCGCCAAGGCACTCACGGCCATCACAATGGATGCCATACGCCCCGAGCTGTGCGACCATCCACACATTGATTGGGTAGAAGCCGAGCACCCCTTGCTGCGCATCACCCTGGCCAAGCACGACAAGAAGGTGGTGCCACTGGACATCCAACTGAGCCGCGAACAGCGCATACTCATCATATCGGGTCCGAACGCCGGCGGAAAATCGGTGTGTCTCAAGACTGTAGGTTTATTGCAATACATGCTACAGTGCGGTATGCTCATCCCCGTGAAGCGAGCTAGCCGTGCCGGAATATTCCGAAGCATATTTATAGATATAGGTGACGAGCAGAGCATCGAGGACGACCTCAGCACCTACAGCAGCCACCTGCTGAACATGAAGAATATGATGCGCGAGGCCGATGGCCGCAGCCTCATCCTCATCGATGAATTCGGTAGCGGTACCGAGCCCCTCATCGGAGGCGCCATTGCCGAGGCGGTGCTTCGCCGCTTCAACGACAAGCGGGCCTACGGCGTTATCACGACCCACTACTCGAACTTGAAGCAGTTTGCCGACAGCCACAAGGGGGTGGTCAACGGTGCTATGCTCTACGACCGCCACCTGATGCAGGCACTCTACCAGTTGCAGATAGGAAACCCCGGCAGCTCGTTTGCTGTGGAGATAGCCCGCAAGATAGGTCTCCCCGAAGAGGTTATTGCCGATGCTTCGGAGATCGTGGGCAGCGAGTACATCCAGTCGGACAAATACCTGCAGGACATCGTGCGCGACAAGCGCTATTGGGAAACCAAGCGACAAAATATCCGACAGAAGGAAAAGCAACTCGAAGCCCTCATTGCCCAATACGAAGGTGAGATGGAAGAGCTGAAGAAGAGTCGCAAGAGCGTCATTCGCGAAGCCAAGGAGGAGATGAAGCAACTCTTGCAGGAGTCGAATGCCCGCATCGAGAACACCATACGTACCATCAAGGAGGCACAGGCCGAAAAGGAGCAGACACGTCAGGCACGCCAGGAACTGGCCGAATGGAAAGAGGCTGTCACCGACAACGGAGCCGACGAGTACGAAGCACGCATACAGCGTAAGATGGAGCAGCTCAAGGCACGACAGGAGCGAAAGAAAAAAAAGAAGGAAGGCCCCCACCCCAACTCCCCCAAGGGGGAGGAGACCAAAACCTCAAGCTACCAATCATCCCCCCTTGGGGGGAACGAGAGGGGCCGTGGGTCTCTTGAGGTTGGTTCCCTCGTCCGCATCAAAGGACAGCAGACCATCGGCACCATCGAGCAGATCAACGGCAAGAATGCGATGGTCACCTTCGGCATGATGCGCACCATGACCAAGCTCAGCAAGTTAGAACCCGCCACTCAAGAGGCAGCACGCCAGCAGGAAGCCGAACGCCCACGCGCCTACACCTACCTAAGCCGAGAGACACAAGAGAACATCTCGGAACGCCGCCTTCACTTCAAGCAAGACATCGATGTGCGTGGCATGCGTGGCGAAGAGGCCCTGCAAGCCGTTACCTACTACATCGACGACGCCGTACTGCTCAGCATGCCCCGTGTGCGCATACTGCACGGAACAGGCAACGGCATACTGCGCACCCTCATACGTCAATACCTGCAAGCCAACCCCGCCGTGGCCAGTTGTCGCGACGAGCATGTACAGTTCGGTGGAGCGGGCATCACGGTGGTGGAATTAAATTGAAAATTAAAAATTGAAAATTCCCCACCATTCATCTTTACCCATAAACATTAATCATTCAACATTAATCATTCAACAAAAAATCAACATGATGAATATCTCATTCGTAGACATTATCGAATTCGTCGGAACCTTTGCCTTCGCCATCAGTGGTATCCGCCTGGCCTCAGCCAAGCAGTTCGACCTCTTTGGAGCCTATGTTGTAGGCCTTGTCACCGCCATCGGTGGTGGTACTATCCGTGACCTCCTGCTCGATGTCACTCCTTTCTGGATGAACAATCCCATCTACCTCATCATTACCGCCCTTGCCCTGATATGGGTAATGATATTCAGTAAATACCTCGTAAGGATGAATAATACGTTCTTCCTCTTCGACGCCATTGGCCTTGCCCTCTTTGCCGTGGTAGGTATACAGAAAACCCTCGATGCAGGCTTCCCCCTGTGGGTGGCTACCATTATGGGTACCTTCACCGGTGCAGCAGGTGGAGTGTTGCGCGACGTATTCATCAATGAGATTCCCCTCGTGTTCCGCAAGGATATCTACGCTATGGCATGCGTCATGGGCGGTTTCGCCTACTGGATATGCGGCCGTTTGGGAACTGACCCCATCATGACACAGATTATCTGCGGTATCAGTGTCTTCCTTACCCGCATCCTTGCCGTGAAATTCCACGTCAGCCTCCCCATCCTCAAGGGTGAAGACGACGAAGAATAATATACAGAAGAAACAAAGATATAAAAATGAAGAGGGTGCGTCAATGACGCACCCTCTATTCATTATAGCTATCGTTTACTTCACATTTACCCTAACCTTTTGGGAGCGCAGGCCTTTACCAGAGACGGACAACGTGCAGCTTCCCTTCTTCATGGACGAGCGCAACACCACAAGAGCGCGTCCCTTCCATACGTTATGGACGGCATCTACGGTGGAGCCCAACTCCTTGATATCGGCATTACCAAAGGCTGCCAGCGTGCCGTTTCCCTGCACTGACAGGCTGAGCTCATTGGTTGCATTCGGGCACACCACTCCATGCTTGTCGACCACCTCTACCGTAACGAAGGCAAGGTCTTGTCCATCGGCCTTGATGGTGGTACGGTCGGCCAGAAGACGTATAGCATAAGGTTCGCCCGCCGTGCGCAACGTGTTGCGGCCCGTGTTCATCTCGGCAATCGGGTTTCCTTGCTCGTCAACAGCCACTGCACGCAGTGTACCGGGCATATAGGGTATGGTTATCACCGCCTTATACTCCTCGGCTCTCGTGGTCGGACGCTCAGCCACCAAGCTATCGTTGAGGTATAACCGTACACGAGGAGCACGGCTGTATATCTCCACCTCAATGGGGCGGCCTTCGTGACCGGGCCATGTCCAGCTCTCAAACGTAGGCCACACGCTCCATTGCGTCTCCCTGATTTGTCCATAGTAACCATTGGGTTCCTTTACCGAGAGATAAAGCGGGCGGTCGACATTCCAAAGCATATCTCTATAGTACGAAATAGGCTTACGCTGACCCACAAAATCGATATCGCCGCAATAGGCTGCATGCCAGGGGAACTGGTTACGATGATAGTGTTCGCCCTCACTCTCGCCTTTGTAATACCAACGTCCAATACCGCTCTCGCCCTGATAATCAATGGCTGTCCACACGAAGTCACCGAATATATAGGGATGGTCGGCACTATAGGCCCAGTTCCAGAAAGCTTCGCGCGGATACGACTCACTCTGATACATCACGCGTTGTGGGTCGCGCTCGTGGTCAGTCGCATGCTTATGTATCATATAGTTGTAGCCCACAAGCTCGAAGGCTTCAGCCAACGGGTCGTAAATTTCCCAATCACTATCCCAAGCGCAGAGCGCTGAGGTGACAGGACGTGTAGGATCCAGTTCGCGGCATAGCTTGGCAAACTTTCTGGCCGTGGTCACAACCTGAATCTCCTTACGTTCGATGACCTCATTGCCCACACTCCAAGCGAAGATACTCGGATGGTTGCGGTCACGCAACACGAGTGCAGAGAGGTCAGTTTGCCAGTGCTTATCGATAAGCGTAGAGTAATCGTAGGTGTTCTTGGCCGAGCGCCATCCGTCGAAGGCCTCGTCTATCACAAGCAATCCAATGCGGTCGCATGCATCGAGGAAAGCCTCTGAAGGAGGGTTATGGCTGGTGCGCACGGCATTAAACCCGGCCGCTTTCATCAGCTCGGCCTTACGCTCTTCGGCACGGTCAAAGGCCGCTGCGCCAAGGATGCCATTGTCGTGGTGCAGACAACCGCCATTGAGTTTGATGGGTTGACCATTGAGAAGGAATCCCTGTTCTGAACTGAAGGCAATGCTGCGAATGCCGAAGGTCTGGGTCGTCACATCGATCGGCTTGTTGTTCTCGCTGATGGTGAGCGTGGCATGATAGAGGTGAGGCGTATCGGGACTCCACAGATGAGCGTGGGACACATCAAAAAGATGGGAAACCTCCAATTCTTCGTGAGGTTTTACACGCACCGTACGGGAGTGCATACTGGAGAAACTGCCTCCGATGCTCGCATCCTGAGCTATCTCAAAGCACACATCAAGCACGCGGTCGCGGTCGCTCTCATTGACAATCACCGTCTGCACATCTACCCTGCTCATATCGTCCTGCGCCACCACTGGTGTAGTGACAAATGTGCCCCAATGCTTGAAGTGCACATCGGCCGTCTCGATAAACCACACGTGGCGATAGATTCCCGAACCCGTATACCAACGGCAGTTCTTCTGTTGCGAATTGTCCACGCGAACAACCACCTCATTGTCGCCCTCACGCAGCAATTCCGTCACATCGCGCAAGAAGGAGCTGTAGCCGTAGTGCTGCGTACCAGTAGACGTGCCATTAACGACAACCTCGGCATTCATATATACCCCCTCAAAATAGAGCGAATAACGGCGATCGGCGCTTTTCGTTTTCAAGTGCAACACCTTACGATACTCTCCCTTCCCTGTAGGATAATAACCTCCATCATTACCGGCTGGTTCATCGGCCACAGGTACCCCTTGAATACTCCAATCGTGCGGAAGATTCACTTTCACCACCGGGTGCCCCTCTCGGGCAAACTCCCAGTTGTCATCAATCAACGTGCGCCTTTGCTGCGCCACAACTGACACTACGCTAAATGCTATAGCTACAAGCATCACATACAAACGACATGTTTTTTTCATGATTCGATATTTATTGTTACTACCCTTTGCAAAGGTAATCTTTTTTTATTCTGAAAGACTAAAGTTTTGACAAAAAAATAAATTGCGTATAGCGCATATCTGCAGCGAGGACAAAAACGAGTGATACAGGTATATAATGATTTACGTTTACCCCCTGGCAATGGCAGCGAACAGTACAGCATACAAGATTGATTATCAATCTCCACAACTACTGTCAAGGGGTCTGCCAAGGGGTCGGCACACCCCTTGGCAGAAGATTATCCACTGAGTACCAGCAGTGTTAAGTCCCATACCACAGCCAATGCCAAGGGTCGTGAGTGAATCATTATATGAGAAAACACATCACCAACCAAGGAAAACGCATTATAGAAGCTCTTAGAGTTTCACACTCACGCGAATCTCGCAAATCACGCGAAAACGCATCGTTTCACTCGCGTTTACCATCCGGGCTGCCACATACGCCGACACAATATGAAAGTGTCGGTTGCGACGACGAGAACTTTAGTTCTCCCAAGGAGTACGAAGCCAAAAGCGAAGTCTGCGATGTATGACTTTGCGGGATTTGCGAGATTCGCGTGAGACAAACAGGTCAAATAGGTGAAATAAACAAGTGATACGATAGTATCTATGCAGCGAGATTGCAGTATCAGTATAGCGAGACTACAATTTCAGTATAGCGAGACCGCAGTATCTGCATAGTGAGACCAGAGTATCACCACACAGAAATCATCTGAAACTAGCCTTACCTAATAAAAAAGAAGCTTTAGGTCTGAAAGAACATAGGCTATCTCCACACGCGATTACCAATCGTACTCCTCTACGTAGGCATCAAAGTCGGGGAGATCGGTGACACCAATCCGCACCATCGCTTGGCGTATGTGCTCCTGCGTAGCGGGGTCAATGAGTCGCTCGCCCGCACGGAGACGGAAGTAGCGAGTGTGGCCGAAGTCGTGCTCCAAGGTCTGACGCAAGACATTGGCTTGGGCCACGGTGAGTCCCGAAAGCATTCTCACAAAACCACGGGCATAGCGCACCTTCTCTGCCGAACGGAACATAGGGCAGTCGCCCTCTATCGTGGAGAGATAAACGGGATTGATGACCTGTATAGACAGTTCGTCGGGCGACACCATCGCCAAGGCGATGTTGCGCAGACACTCTGCAGCACGCGGACAATCGGTTTTGACACACAGACGATAGGTCTTAGGCATCG
This sequence comes from Bacteroidaceae bacterium, assembly GCA_045660385.1. Classification (GTDB taxonomy): domain Bacteria; phylum Bacteroidota; class Bacteroidia; order Bacteroidales; family Bacteroidaceae; genus UBA1189. The sequence goes on from JAZRDT010000157.1 coordinate 33,541, forward strand.
GGTGTGAGGAGGTTTCGGTTTTCATTGACACGTAGGATTATATAGGTACAAATGTAGGGATATATTTTTTGACAAGAGTATTGCTACACGATTATCAGATGGCAATCAATTCTTGGCCAATAGCGCGTATAGTCTGTAGTATCTCATTATAGCGTACAGGTGACGGGCGCTTACTACCACTGATGTACTGTGCAAACAAACTTTGCGACATCCCCAAACGACGAGCAATGGCCGAAGCGTTCAGTTCGGGATGAGCAATGAAAAGGTCGTAGAGCGGATTAGACTTTCGTTCGCGGAAGAAAGCGTGGAAACTGAGATCCTCATCCACCTCATCCCAACGGATGCCATACTCGTCATAAGTGAATTGTGCACGCTGCTCGGGAGTAGCAAACCGCAATCTCTGATAGTCGGCAAACTTCTCCGAGGCTTCTCTACCATCTGCAGTGCGTATCCACACAGCATCATCGGTAATCCAAATCTTTTCGATGTTATACTTCTCCATAATAGCAGGTTATTTCGTTTTGTTAAAGAACTTGTTCCAATGCTCAGCTATCACCTCCTGGTTCTCCTCGATGATAGATTCAACAAGCTTCAGTTCCGATTGTTTCATACCATCATTGTGCACGAGTTGCACCGGATCAATGGTAAACTTTGCGTGTGCATCACCTTTTATTACATGCACATGTATAGGTTCATGGTCATTGGCATAAAACATGAAGCGAAATCCAAAGAGAATAAATATGGTAGGCATAGACTCAATTGTTTATTATCCGCAGCAAATATAGGTAATATTTTTATAACCCACAAGCGATTTCTTATTTTTAGAAATAATTCTATTTCTTACACCGATTAGGAATACTGTCCGAAAATTAGGAATCAAAAAAGAAAGTAGATAAACAAAAAGTTTCTTATCGGTGTATACATTATACAAAGATTTTACTACCTTTACATCGTGAATTCCCAAAAGTGTCTCCTCGTATGGACAAGAAGCTTGTAGACAAAGTGAATTATATGATTGCTGTGATAAGTGACTTCGCAGCATTGCACTCACTTAGCAATGCGCAGTCGTATCGTTACCTGAACCGTTATAAGGGATTGGATTTTATCGACAAACACTATGAGGTGGAGCATACGCTCCCGTTTGAAGATGTCATAATGGACCTTACCGCCTACTGCAAACGACAAGGAGGAGCACTGGTATGAGACTATTTCACGGAACAAACTGCTCGTTTGATGAGATAGACCTCACGAAATCTAAAGTCGGCAAGGATTTTGGGTGTGGATTCTATTTATCTTCCGATAACAGACAAGCGTTGGAACTGGCGGAACGTAAAGTGGATCAGAGTGGAGAGGGCATACCTATAGTACACGAGTACGAATTTGATGAAGCCCTACTACAAAGCGAAGGATTATCGGTGCTTCATTTCGAAGAGTACAGCAAAGAGTGGGCAGAGTTTGTCCTCGCAAACAGAAAGAACAGGACGAGAAATTCAGTACATCAATATGACATTGTTATCGGGCCTATTGCAGACGATGCTGTGGGTTTTCAGATACGTCGTTTCACAGCAGGTATCATAGATATGGATAGGTTCATCCAAGAGTTGCGTTACATGAAGGGTATAAGTTTTCAGTATTTCTTTGGGACAGAAAAAGCAATCAAACATCTGAAGCGGCTATGAAAAAAGAGGAAGTCAATTTTATGATTGAGGAGATAAGCAAAGAACTTATCCTACTGCTCGTAGAAGAACGTCACCTAGAGATGCGCAAAGCTCTTGATACACTCTACAACTCAGACACTTATGCCCGATTGAGCAACACCAAGAACGGACTATACACACAGAGTACTGCCTACATCTATGAATGCTTGGAACGGGAATTGCTGACAGGCAAGATGATGTAATCACTATCTCGGCATTCGCACGTTGAGAGTTGATATTTCGCTCACTTATATGCCTATCACCATCCATAAATTAAGGCGTTTATTACAATAATCTCTTAATCCTACATATAAAGCAAAAGGTGCGCCAGACAAGTCTGACGCACCTTATATGCAATATCTGATAGTAGAGACGCTTAGAATCGGAGACCCACAGTGACGGTACCCTTCCAGAGGTTGCGGCTGACCAAGGTTGCGGGCAACTCAGGGTCATCGAAGGGATAGAAGTTTGACGACTGCAAGCTATAGAGGAGCGACGCATCGGCATAGAACACATTGCCACGGAAACCGAGACCGAGGGTTCCGGTATTGGTGGTACTGATGTTGCGATAGGCAGTGTTGGTCTGCACTGAGTTGATGGGAATCATCTTCCATGCATCGTGCTTGTAACCGCCCGTCTGGAAGTTGTAACCAAAACGCGCATAGAAGGAGCCTGCAAACATCTTTTCTGCACCCAAGCGCAAAGTGTGCTGACCGGTAAAGTTTGCTGCAGTGTGGTCGTTCATCGTCTGGTTTACATCACCATTCTCGTAATACAACTTGGCCGCACCATAGTTGGCATACTCATACTCGGCACCCAATGCCAATGAAGTACCGACGGTACCGCCAAGGCTGGCATTGATGCGGGCAGGAGCTATCATGGTGTAGTCGGTGTAGCAATCGCCTCCAAACGCATCGTCACTCTGTGTGTCCATAGAGAATTTTCTTATCTCAGAATCTATGTATTCGCCATTTTCATCAAAGTTATCGAAGAGGATGGATGAATTGACGACGGCCGAATTGTAGTCGCGCAAACGATACACGGAAGGGGTGGTAGCCGATACACCTACACGGAACGATGAGCCTTCGATAGGACGGATGATAGCGCCGAACTTGAAATCGTAACCTGTACCTGTTGTGGTGTAGTAGTTATCCAACGTGTAGTCGCCACCATTGAAATACTCGGTATAGTGTGAAACCATGTTGCGATCAACACTATAGGTGGTGAAGGTTACGCCGAAGTACACCATATCGATCAGGTTTACCGATAGGTTAAAGTCGTAGGCATTGATGCCACCGGTAATCTTCTCAGTATAGCTGTTTCTGTCAGAAGGATAGTAGCTACCTCCATTGAGTGCCGAACCATCGATGAGGCGGCCATCAGCACCAAGCAGGGTGAGCCAGCCTATATTAGGGTCATCATAGTAGCTTACCTGATAGAAACCATCCGTACTGGCAGGATCAAAGTCGCTGGCATACACATTGCCATTACGGTAGCCCTCATAGGCCTGCCAGGCCATCTGACCCGTCTGCGAGAGTCCGTTAAGATAGGAACTCATACCCATCTTATTGCCAAAGCGTTTCACATTGCGGTAGTTAACACCGAAATTGACAAAACGTACGATGTCCTCGTTGCTCATCTTATTGGCCATGACAATACCCAAATTATCGAACGAACCATAGGAGGTGAACGAACGGTTGCCACCAGGCAATGTATTGTTAGTGACACTATTGGCTGAGGCCGACATGGACATGTCCCAACTGCGATAGAGAGCGGTACCCGCGGGGTTGGTAGCCATGGTGCTGATATCGGCACCGAGCGCACTCATAGCGCCACCCATACCGACGTAACGGGCTGTACCATTTAGATCTGAACCGAGCAGTTCGACTGCTTCGTACGATGTCTGCGCCTGCATAACCGACAAAGCGGGAAGCAGTGCTGCCAAAAGGAATAATCTATTGCGTTTCATAATATCTATTTTTTATATGGTGAAAGAAGCTATGCTTCGGTTAAAATGCCTACGGCATGGTTAAAGTGGCATTGCCACGGTGAAAGCTACTACGTAGCGGTTATCCTTCCAGAAGGTACATTTAGTTCTAAACATTAAACATTAAACATTCATCATTGACTTCGTCGAACCTCGGCTGCGCTCGCTGAGCGATTAGTAAGCAAGCTTACATCGTGCTCGCTGGCACGAGCTTTCAACATTCAACATTAAAATAATCATCTTCTGCTTCCGCTGCTACCGCCACTGCGTGAACTGCTGCCGCCACTATAGGAACCTCCACTGCGCGAACTGCCGCCACTATAGGATGAACCTCCGCTATAGGAACTACCGCTGTATGAAGAGCTGCTACTACTATATGAGCTACTGCTACTGCTGCGCGAACTACTATAGGATGAGCTGCTACTGCTGCTGCGTGATGAGGATGACGATGAAGAATAGCTACCCGAACGGCTGCTGCTGGAAGATGAACTGCGAGTACTGCTGGGACGGTTGTAGACCGAGCCGGAAGAGCTACGCGAGGTACTCTGCGGAGTATAGCCACTACGGGTACCTGAAGACGTACCGCGACTTACCGATGAGGTAGTTCCACTGCGACGAAGCACTTCATCGCTGCCGCTTCGACTTGACGATGAGCGTACCGCACCCGATGACTGGGTAGAACCTGAGCGGCCCGTAACAACGCGAACCGATGAACTGCGCGTGGTAGAACCACTGCCTGCGCGTGTAGCAGTTGTGCTCTGACGAGATGTAGAGGCAGCACCACGACCGACGGTATTATCGGCCTGCAGACCACGACGCGTGGAGGCGATATCGGCGTGACGGTCATTATGTATAGGACGAGGCCCTACTGTCACCCCACCCCATCCGGGTCCAGGAAAATAACCATGGTGGTGGTGGTGATGGTGACCATAATGCCAACCAGGATAGTAATCATAGAAATAGGGATTGTACCAGGGATCATACCATACATGACCGAAGTGGTAACCGGCATAAGTCCAATAGCCGCCCCAGTGGTATCCCCAAGAATAGTTCCAGTGGCCACCCCATCCGTAAGGGTAACCCATTATGTAGTCTGAATAGTACCAGTTGCTCGAGGTGGGAAACACATAGGCATACATGCCGTCGTCGTAGATATTCCACTGCCAACTGGGCCAGAGCGCACCGCCATAGACCACGTCCCAATAGAGCGGACTGCTCACAGGGATGGCATAGCGCGGATTACGGAAACGGACGATGCGCATGGCATACTCATAATCACTGTTACTACCATCGAAGCCATTGATCCATCCCTCACCATCCTCAAGATGAGTAAGACGCAGGGTATCAGTATTCATCAAAAGGGTATCGCCCTCTTCAGTGATGAGCACGAAGCCTTCATCATCCATGGCAAGTTCTGACACTGCATCGCCCTCCTCTGTCAAGTAAGAACCACGGCGATTATAGGCATCCTCATCAATATCAAGGCCCTTGATATTGATCGTGGTAATTGACAGCGCCTTGTCTTCGGAAACCATAGCCGCTTCCTGAGGCTCTTCCTTCGGTTCATCGACAACCTCGGCCTGCACCTTTTTCTTCTTAGGAACGAAGTAGAGGTCATCGTGCTGAGCCCATGCCGAACTGACGATGCCTGCCATCAATGCAATTAATAATCCTCTTTTCATACCTTTATTTATTATATGTTATTTTTACAACAAATTGAGTGCAAATAAGTGAATAAAACCTGTTCATTTTCAACGAGTGCAGTCAATCCAATTATTTACGTTGCAAAGATAGGGTATATTTTTTTATCTCGTAGGGGGAAATTCCCTATGATTTTAGGGGAAAATCCCTAAAAATGCGTAATTTTGTAGTGGAAACATAAAAATATCCGCAATTTCAACACTAAAAAAAGGAAAACTATGCAATATCTTGAAGTCACCTTTACCGTGAACCCCGTAAGCGAAACAGCCAACGATATCATCGCAGCTTTAGCTGCCGAACTGGGATTTGAAAGTTTTGTAGAGTCAGAGCAAGGTACCATCGGCTATGTGCCCATCAACCAATACGATGAGCAGGCGCTGAACGAAGCGCTCGCCGATTTCCCCATGCCCGACACAAAGGTGACCTTCACCACCTGCGAGATGGAGGACAAGAACTGGAACGAGGAATGGGAAAAACACTTCTTTGAGCCCATCGTGGTGGATAGCCGTTGCGTCATACACAGCACCTTCCACAAGGACTATCCGAAGGCCGACTTCGACATCATCATCAATCCGCAGATGGCGTTTGGAACAGGACACCATCAGACCACACGACTCATCATCAGCTACTTGCTGGATATTGAATTGAACGGAAAAACCGTACTTGACATGGGTTGCGGAACCTCGATTCTCGCCATTCTGGCATCGATGCGTGGTGCCAAAGCACTCACCGCTATCGATATCGATGAGTGGTGCGTAAATAACTCGATTGACAACCTTGCCTTGAACAACATCAGCAACATCAAGGTGTTCCAAGGTGATGCATCATCGTTGGCTTCCGAGGGCCCCTTCGATGTGATTATTGCCAATATCAACCGTAACATCCTGCTGGCCGACATGCAATACTACGTAGCTCGCATGAATCAGGGGGGCGAAATCTATTTCAGCGGATTCTACGAAAGCGATCTGCCTATGATTCAGGCAGAGGCCGAGCGCCTCGGTTTGCGCTACATAAGCCATCGTGTAGAAAAGGATTGGACAGCCGCCCAATTTGTACTATAAAAAAAAGATTACCAACCCACTTCGTGCCATCCGGCATCCATATACCAGGAGGTGGCGCGGAACTTTTCGTTCAAGCCATCATAGATGCTCCTATCTTGAGGCACATAGCATGAGACTCCACCATAATTATCGAGGTCGACATGCTGTGTATAGGCATCATTGGAGTACCACCACGCAGTGGAACGGGCATAGGGTACAGCAAGGTCAAACACCGATTTCCAACGCACATAATCGGCCTCATCGGTAATCAGACGCTGCATGTAGCCATTCATATCGTAGAACTCTGGACGCGACTTGCTCGATAGTGGATAGTAGCGCTGAACTCCCTTCAGGTCGGTAGCCTCATCGCGCGACACATACTTAGTGACCATCCCAGCCGTAGCATTGGCCAAAGCATCGAGATGGCCGCAATCAATGACCGACAGCGACACACCGTAGCGATCGGAACCATAATCATAGACGGGCATCACACTATCATTATACATACGGTAGTACTGCTCCACAACCTCAGCGCCATCAAAAGGAACACTGAAGAAGGGTTTCACCATACGTTCATAAGGAGCACCCGGATTGGGAATTTCAGCAGGGGAGGCTATGACGTAACGAGCAACGTTGCGTAGTTCATAAGCCACCTCTACGGCTTGCATGAAACAGGCATCAAACATGATAAACTCGAAACGAGGAAAGCCAGCCAACACATCGGCGACATCGGCGATATCCATCTTTGAACCGCTATTTGAATAATTGTTGCGTTCGTTATCTATACAGATACTGCGTTGGGGAATAGCTTTAGCAGGAAGCCATGCATCGCCATGCGACCAGAAGATGAGTCCATAGGTTGACGAAGGGTAATTGTCGTATACCCACTCCATCACCGTACGGAGAGTTTCCACATCACCCGAGTTCTGCTCTTCAGAGTACTCATATACGACACGAGAAGTAGGACGTCGGCCCGACTGCTGTTCGATAGAGAGTATGCGCGGATTAGAGGTATCGTCAAGATAGATAAGCAAACGGCTATTCGTGGGAATGTCGCCTGCAGCCTGCAACATTTCATCAATATCCTGTTCATGAAACGCGCCATACGACAAGCTGTTTTCTGCAGCTATATAGGCCAATACCGTACGGTCATAGTTCACCTCTTCGTCGGGGTTAAACCAATGACACGATGTCACACCCAAGAGTAGCGACATCGTGCACATACATTTACAAATAAAAGAACGGAGTGATTGCATGCGTTCTATTCTTTACGGAACACAAAAGCATCAGTTCCAACCCGACGAAGCACCTTCTCCTTGTCGGACAGGTATCGCTTGCGTATCTTAACAAAACGTTTCTCCAAGTTCTTCTTATTGTCAGAGTAAACAACAGCACAGGTCTGATTATCTTCGCCCAACGTGCCCTCAAGATACATCTTAAACTGATGTGAGTAGTTTGCATAATTGAGCAGCGAACCATCCTTATTGATTACAATGCTATCAAGATACTGCACATCGGTTAGATAGACCACCGAATCATTGAAGTCAACAGACACGCCATACATATACACCCGCTTCGGGCCGTCCTTTTCTGCTTTAGGAGCGGCAAAGGATGAGAGCACGAAGATACTCAGCAAACTTGCCAACAGATAATGAAATTTGTTCATAAGCGTGTATCTTTATTATAAGAATCTGTTTTAAAATTACCGTTAATATGTTTTGAATCTGCTTTTCGGTTTATCTGAGACTCTTTTTGGCATCTTTGCGCTCTCAATTCTTGCAAATAGACCACTATTTGCTGCGCCTTGACAACGCAAATCCACCTAAAAACACCTCTCAGCTAAACTCGAAATAATTTTAAAACAGATTCTAAAGACCTGTTATCCCAAGTATGACTTGAGCAGCTTACTACGTGAATTCTGACGGAGACGACGGATAGCCTTTTCCTTAATTTGACGTACACGCTCGCGTGTGAGGCCAAACTTATCACCAATCTCCTCCAGGGTCATCTCCTGAGTACCGATACCGAAGAACATCTGAAGAATCTCTTTCTCACGATCGGTGAGTGTAGAAAGCGCACGATCAATCTCTGTAGAGAGAGATTCGCTCACGAGTGAACGGTCGGCCATAGGTGAATCGTCATTCACGAGCACATCGAGCAGACTGTTGTCCTCACCCTCTACGAAGGGAGCATCTACCGAAATGTGTCGACCCGACACTTTCAAGGTATCGGCAATCTTGTCTACGGGTATATCGAGCTCGTCGGCCAACTCCTCTGCAGAGGGGCGACGTTCGTTTTCTTGCTCAAACTTAGAGAAAGCCTTGCTAATCTTGTTCAGTGAACCTACCTGGTTGAGCGGGAGACGCACGATACGTGCCTGCTCGGCCAACGCCTGAAGGATAGACTGACGAATCCACCACACGGCATAACTGATAAACTTAAAGCCGCGGGTCTCATCAAACTTCTCTGCTGCCTTAATCAAGCCCAAGTTACCTTCGTTAATCAAGTCAGGCAAGCTAAGTCCCTGATTTTGATATTGCTTGGCCACAGAAACCACGAAACGCAAATTGGCACGTGTCAGTTTTTCCAATGCTACGCGATCGCCTTTACGTATACGCTGGGCGAGCTCCACCTCTTCGTCTACGGTAATCAACTCTTCGCGACCAATTTCCTGCAAGTACTTATCCAACGATGCGCTCTCGCGGTTGGTAATGCTCTTTGTAATTTTAAGCTGTCTCATCGAAATAAAATACGTATTTCAGTCAATAAACCAAATTAGCTGCAAAGATAGTGCAAACCGAACGAAATATCAAATTTATTTTGAATATTTCTGAGGTGCAGCCTATCTTCAAACAGCATAGCTGATTAAAATTAGTGCAAGGCGAGCGAAAAAGCAAATTTATTTGCATTTTTCCGAGCCGCAGCCTAATTAAAAGCTGTAAAGCAGATTAAAGATAGTGCAACTGACGCATGAGCGAGCAAGAGTCAAGCCTGCTTAAGGCTCTTTCGGCGAGCGAAAAGGAAGAGGACGAAGTCAGGGTGAACGAACAAAAGCACTTCCAAACAAGCCTAAGCGAGGGAAGTTCGCCCATCGTTCATCATCCCTCAGCCAAATATTATTTCCAAAAAAGTTGTAAATCAACATAGATTAATTACCTTTGCATAGCAAAGTGGTATATAGTTGCCTATAAAAAAAGCAGTATGGCAATGCAAACTGATCAGAAACAGGACCACACATACTTCCCGGAGCACCGAAATGACTGGATTCCTTGCACTTACATAGAATCCAAAGCCCCAGAGGAATGTCCGATAATGAACAACAAGCAATGAGTTCTCATTCAGAAAACACAAAACGTATAGCCAAGAACACGATGATGCTGTATGTGCGCATGCTATTCAGCATGGTGGTATCGCTATATACCTCCCGTGTGGTATTAAACACATTGGGAGTGGAGGACTATGGAATACAAAATGCCGTAGGCGGCTTCGTGGCCATGTTCTCCATCTTCTCCAACTCTTTATCTTCTGCCGTAAGCCGTTTCTTGACATTCGAATTAGGCAAAGGAGATACTGAAAACCTAAAAAAAGTATTCTCTACTGCCCTAGTTGTCCACTTAGGACTCACACTTATCGTATTAGCGATAGCAGAAACCGCAGGTGTATGGTTTGTGAACCATAAGATGGAAATACCTGGCGACCGACTATATGCCGCCAATTGGGTATTCCAGGCATCGATCATCTCATTCTGCTTCAGCTTGATAAGTGCCCCATATAGAGCATCGATTACATCACACGAGCACTTGAGCATGTTTGCCTATATAGGCATTGCCGACAGCTGCCTACATTTAGTAAGCGTGCTTTTCATTGCATTTTCTCCCTGGCAGTTTGACAGGCTAATTGTATACTCCGTACTTTTAGTTTGTATTAATGTCACCCTTCAATGCATCTATTCCATCTATTGCGGAATACATTTTGAAGAATGCTCTTTACACAACAAATGGAGCAAACGATACATCAAGGAGATTACCTCATTTACAAGTTGGAATTTCATCGGATGTACTGCTGACTTACTGAAGGATCAAGGCATCAACATCCTCCTTAATATCACCTTCGGGCCAATAATCAATGCTGCTCGAGGTATTGCCTACACAGTAAACAGAGCCGTTAGCGGGTTTGCAAGCAATTTCATGACTGCACTATCACCTCAAATCACAAAAAATTACGCATCAGGAGATAGAGAATATACTTTTTCTCTAGTAGAACGAGGGGCACGTTTCTGTTTCTACATCATGTTCATACTATCGCTTCCTTTATGGTTAGAAACTGACACTATACTTACCCTTTGGCTAAAGCAATATCCTGACCACACAGTTAATTTTGTAAGATTGGTACTTGTGCTCTCGTTGAGTGAAATCCTGTCAAGCACCCTCATGTATCTACAATTAGCTACAGGTAAAATCCGCAATTATCAACTTATTATCGGAAGTATCACACTACTGAACTTTCCCTTCTCTTATGCAACCCTCAAATTAGGATGCCCACCTGAGAGTCCATTAGTAATCGCTATCGTCATCTCTACTTTGTGCATGATGATACGACTAGTCTTATTGAAAAGGACTGCAGGTCTATCAATCCGTTCATTTATTAAGAATGTATACATCAACATTATCTACGTAGCCATATTATCAAGTATCATTCCATTAGCAATACACACGATGATGGATGAGGGTTGGTTACGAATGATTGTTACAAGCTGTACAAGTGTCATTGCAAGTTGTATAATCATTTTGTTTTTCGGATGCAACCACGAAGAACGTGTATTTATCCTTGGCAAGATTCCTATCATTAAACATCGATTCAGTCATTCATGAGAATTCCACAAATGATACGGGCCATATTGGCATTAGCTATACGTACGATTGTTGCACCCTTCAATCGGTTACGCCATTATTGGAGCATGAAACTCAAATGGTGGGGAAAGCTGCGAATGGCTCCATCGGCATATATCCACCCTGACTCATACTTTGAAGGGGCAAACTCAATCTGGAACAACTCATACTTCAGCGGACGAATGGGTTATGGGAGTTATATTACACAAGGTTGCCATATCGAAGGTAATATTGGACGTTTTTGTTCTATTGCATCTGATGTAAAGGTCTGTATCGGGACGCACCCGATAGAAGCACCTTATGCTACCACCTCGCCCATGTTCTATTCTCTACGGAAACAGACAGGAACCACTTTTGCACAAAAGCAGATGTTTGATGAATTACGTCCACCAATAACCATAGGAAATGACTGTTGGATAGGACAAGGCGCATTGCTTGTAGGAGGAGTAAGCATAGGAGACGGAAGCGTTGTCCTGGCAGGAGCTGTCGTAACAAAGGATGTACCTCCCTATGCCATAGTGGGCGGAGTACCTGCCAAACTTATAAAGTGCAGATATGATGCTGATACTATAAACTTTTTATTGGAAAAGGAGTGGTGGAATAAACCTATTGAATGGCTAAAGGAGAACAGCAGCCTGCTAAACGATATTGACAAACTTAAAGAGGCCCTATCTTAAGGATGAAACTATCAATAATCACCATCAACTACAATAATCGCGAAGGACTACGAAAGACCATCGAGAGCGTAGTGAATCAAACCTGTCAGGACTTTGAATACATCGTCATCGATGGCGGATCTACTGATGGAAGTGCTGAGGTAATCAAAGAATTTGAAGATAAAATAGACTCATGGGTAAGTGAGCCCGACAAAGGCATCTACAATGCAATGAACAAGGGAATAAAAAAGCTTTAGGGGAATATTGTATTTTCATGAACTCTGGAGATTACTTCTACTCACCAGACACAATAGAAACAGTATTCTCAAAACAAGTGACTACGGATATTATTTGCGGTAACACACACACTAACAAATTAAAAGTTCCGCCTCAAGAAATCACGTTGGATTACCTGTTCAACAACTCAATCTGCCATCAATGCGCATTTATACGTACATCTTTAATGAAAAAATATGGGTACGATGAAAATTATAAAATAGTCGCTGACCGCAAATTCTTTATTCAAGCACTAATCCTCGACAATTGTTCTTACCAAGCAGTTAATGTTGATGTTGTAAACTATGACATCAATGGGTTCAGTGCAACAAACCCCGTTTTATCTCGTTTAGAATACGACAAAGTCTTAGAAGAGCTAATACCCCAAAGAATTAGGTTGGATTATGGACGAAAATATAAAGGTGAGCTTTATGGCGACACATGGTATGATAAATTGTTCATTGAAATACGAAATAGAAAATACAAAAGACCCATATATACATTGGTTACATGCTTATTACGGGTTATTGCTATTTTTCACAAGAGTGCCAAGTTTATAAAACTATACCCATACAACATTCATGATTAGTTAATAATAACAATTGCAACAACATCAAATAATCAGAAATATTATAGTCTTATAGAGGCTATTAGCATTCATCATATTATGAGAATATTAGTTACAGGTGCAGCTGGATTTATAGGCAGTAATGTTATCAAAGGAATATTCGAACAGCTAACAGACGCAGTGGTAGTTGGAATTGACAATCTAAATGACTATTACGATGTTAGTCTAAAGGAAGAGAGGTTATCTCATCTTATTAAGCACCCAAATTTCACCTTCATTAAAGGAGATATTGCAGACAGCCCCCTCATTAAAAGCACGTTTGCTAACATCAAGCCACAAATCGTAATAAATCTTGCAGCACAAGTTGGAGTTCGCAATAGCATAAGCAACCCTGACGCCTATATAGAATCTAATATTATCGGATTCTACAACATCCTTGAAGCGTGCAGAAAGTCCTATGAACAATATGAGAATGGAGTGCAACATCTTGTATATGCATCATCATCATCTGTTTATGGTTCAAATGGGAAGATTCCATATTCAACAGATGACAAGGTAGACAATCCCGTTTCACTATATGCAGCCACAAAAAAAAGCAATGAACTTATGGCTCATGCTTATAGTAAGTTATACAACATACCATCGACTGGACTACGATTTTTCACAGTATATGGACCTGCAGGACGTCCTGACATGGCATATTTTGGTTTTACAGACAAACTGATTAAAGGAGATAAGATTCAGATATTCAACTATGGTAAATGCAAAAGAGACTTTACTTACATTGACGACATCGTAGAAGGAATAATTCGCGTAATGCAGAAGCCACCAGTTAAATCTACCGGCGATGATGGTCTTCCTATACCTCCATACGCGGTATACAACATTGGGAACAATAATCCTGAGAATCTTTTGGACTTTGTCACCATTCTTCAAGAAGAGTTAGTACGTGTAGGCTTGCTCCCATCCGATTACGACTTTGAGGCTCATAAAGAGCTAGTACCTATGCAGCCTGGTGATGTTCCTATAACCTTTGCAGACACATCTACACTAGAAAGAGATTTCGGATTTAAACCATCAACGTCTCTTCGTGAAGGGCTTCGCTCTTTTGTAGAATGGTATGCTGCCAAGTGTAAATTATCAACATTATATTATGATTAGACTTTTATGCAGACAATACCGATAGTTCTTACTTTTGATGACAACATGTCACTCCCCGCTGCAGTATGTATTTCTTCAATCCTAACCTCAGCTCAGGAAGATACTTTTTTCGATTTTTACATACTATATTCAGATCATGAGCCACATATTGTCGGACTGGACAAAATTAAATCCAGATTTTCCAATATAGACATTAAATATAGGTCGGTAGGAAATATCTTTAAAAACGCATACGAAATAAGAGGCATAACGACTGCAGCATATTATAGACTATTAGCAGCAGACCTAATTCCTGAATATGACCAAGTAATTTATGCAGATGTCGACATGATTTTCAGGATGGATTTATCCTCGTTGTATAAGATGGATTTAGATGATAATTATTTGGGTGCAGTGTTTGCTTTGGGACTCAATACTGAAGAAAAAGCACGACAATATATAGCGTCTATCGGTATAGAACCAGGAAATTACTTTCTTTCCGGTTTCTTACTCATGAATTTATCAAGGATTAGAAAAGATAATCTGACCAATAAATTCATAGAGTTATCCAAGAACAATTATAAGTATCAGGACCAAGATATAATAAACATTATATGTAAAGACAAAATCATATCAATTCCTTATGTTTATTCTATGACAGTTGCTGCATTCGAAGCAGTCTCAATGAATACGGATTTGTTACATACCAAATATATGAGTAACCCATTTGATGATGACCCTTTACTATACAGCAACATACATTACAATGGCGTTAAACCTTGGAAAGATTGGTGTCCGAATTTAGATCAGTGGTGGGAGTGCTATAGAAAATCACCAATATATGACCCTGCGCTCTATTTTTCATTTTTCAATAACAAACTAGAGTTTCTTGATCAGCTTAGTCTACTTAAAAGGATCAAAATTCTATTGCGTTATTTTGTTTTTGGACGAAAAAAGCAAATTTAACAATCCATGAAAAACAAAGAAAATTCCATAAGCTGGACATTTACAAATTTTTGCTGGCTTATTATTCAGCGTGTTTTTCCTGCGAAAATGTATCTCTCTTTGAGATATAGGATAATTTTTGGACGTTGGATAAATTGGGATAATCCGAAAACATTTACAGAAAAGTTACAATGGCTTAAGTTATACTATTATGGTCGAAAAGAGGCTGTCTTGGTTGACAAAATTAAGGTAAAAGAATACATAAAAGGTATTATCGGTGATGAGTATATTATACCTACGATTGGTACGTGGGAAGATGCAAACAACATACAATTCGACTCGCTACCATGCGAATATGTCCTAAAATGCAATCATGATTCCGGATCAGTACATTTTCAAAAAGAAGACGCACCTATAAACAGAGCAGAGACAATAAAAGAATTAAATAAAGTTCTAAAAACAAATTATTATTGGACGGGGAGGGAGACACCGTATCGCTATGTAAAACCAAGAGTATTTGCCGAACAACTAATCCGGAGTGATGTAAAGGGAGGACTAAGAGATTACAAATTCTTTTGTTTTAATGGTGAACCAAAGGTGTTTAAAATTGACTTCAATCGCTTTAACAACCATAAAACTAATTATTTTGATATTGATGGGAATTTATTGCCTTTTGGAGAAGCTGACTATCCCCCAATACCAGATATAAACATAGAAGTTCCACAGAACTTACCTGAAATGGTTGAGTTAGCAAGAAAGATTGCAGTCGGCCTTCCTTTTGCCAGAATAGATTTATACAACACTAATGGTAAAATCCTGTTTGGGGAAATTACACTATTTCCGACTTCTGGATTTGGAAGATTTACAGATGATAAATGGGATAGACTTTTGGGTAGTTGGCTTGAGCTACCTAATAAATTAAATAATTTGACATGGAACCTACAATATCAGTAATAACCCCCATCTACAATGTTAAACAATTCGTTCACAAATGCGTAGAGTCATTGATGTCACAAACATTTGAAGATGTAGAATATATCTTCGTGAATGATGCTTCGAATGACGGAAGTATTGACATTGTAAGAACAATTATAGAGAAGTATCCAACTAAAAATGCAAAAATTATTAACCATCAAGAAAATCGCGGTTTACCAGCTTCAAGAAAGACTGGATTCGAAGCTGCCAACGGCAAGTATATATTCAACTGCGATGGTGATGATTGGGTAGAATCAACTTTGTTGGAAAAGCTATATAATGCTATAAAAACTTATAATGCAGACTATTCATACTGCGATTTCTTTTTAAGTTATGAGAAAACTGAACGATACATGAAATGTCCTGCATTTACAACTCCTGATGAGGCCTTGCGAAAAGGTTATCTTAGCGGGGCTGCAAAATATAATGTTTGGAACAAACTAATCAAGAAAGACCTATATGAAGGAGTAGTGTTTCCTGTTGATCACAAAAGAGGAGGAGAGGATATGATTATGTTAGGCATACTATCAAAGGCCAAGTCAATAGCCTATGTGCCAGAAGCGTTATATCACTACCTTAAGATTAACACTTCCGCAATATCAGAGGTTTTTTCCCACCAGAGGATAATAGACATTAAGCATAATGCAGATACGGCAATTAGCGTTCTTCGAGATTCTTATCATGAAGATATAGAAAAGGAAATAGCATTTTTTAAGTTGAACGTAAAACTACCATTTATAATAACTGATGACCCTATTAAATATCAGGTATGGAAAGAATGGTATCCAGAAGCCAACAAACATATTTTTGAGAACAAGCACCAGTCCGTCAGAAATAGAATAGTACAATATCTAGCAGCAAAGGGGATTTTTTGGGCAGTACGATTCTATTATAGATTCACATATAAATTTGTTTATCGATTGATTTACAAATAAAATCCGTAGATTTTCATTCTTAGTATTTTTACTAATCCAAGCACAAAGCCCTATAGTATAATGATTAAAACCATTATGATCACACTCTTAGGAGTAATGGTCAGCTTTTACTTTTTCCCCATCGAATTCACCTTCTTGCCGGGCATAAACACTAAAATGGCTATGGCTGGATTCGGATTAGTGATTCTGATGTTCCAACTTGCCCGAAAAGAGCAGCCACATATAGATAAATCAATATTCAACTTATCGATTATTGCCTGCATTATCTCACTGGCTAGCCTCATTGCGGTCACCTATAACGAAACGCCCGATTACACTTACGCAACCTATATCGTCAGTATGTGGGTATGGCTCAGCGGTGCATACGTAGTGATTACTCTGATACGTGCTCTACATGGCTATGTATCGGTGGAGTTAGTGTGCAATTACTTGATTGCAGTATGTACCGCACAATGCATATCTGCTCTCATGATAGACTCAATACCCGCATTCAAGGAAATTATTGACACTTACGTATCTGGATTTGGATTTGTTGACACGAGCAAGATTAGCCACGGCAAACGAATGTATGGTATAGGTGCAGGACTTGATGTTGCTGGGTTAAGATTCTCAGCTGTTTTATGTTGTATAGGTTATATTACTAGCCGAATAGCAAATAGCAACAACAAGAGCAAGATTTGGATATACCTTGTATGTTTTGTAATCATCGGACTGGTTGGAAGTATGATAGCACGTACAACAATTATTGGAGTAGGCTTAGCCTTATGCTATTGGACAATCAGGCTCTTTACTGCAGAGACCACACAAGAGAAGAAACACCTATGGGGATGGTTGCTCGGCATTATCATCGTATCACTACTTATCATCGTACCATTATATAACAACAATCCGAATTTTAAGGCTAACACTCGATTTGCGTTTGAGGGATTCTTCAGTCTTGTCGAGAAGGGACGTTGGGAGGTACGCTCCAACGAGATTCTGTTAAACATGTACGTATTCCCCGACAACTTGAAAACCTGGCTGATAGGTGACGGATACATAGAAAACCCTATAAAGACAGATCCCTATTATACAGGAGAAGTTATTGGCGGTTATTATATGGGGACTGATGTGGGATATCTGCGCTTTATCTTCTATTTCGGCGTCTTTGGTTTATTGGCTTTGATTGCATTCTTCATCACCATTACAAGAAATTGCATCAAACAATTCCCAACACAAAGAGCTCTGTTCATCCTAATCCTTGCCGTAAACCTGATAGGCTGGTTCAAAGTATCTACAGATATATTCCTTGCATTCGCTCCCTTCCTCCTCATCTGCAGAGATGAATACTACGAATTAGAGCAACATATTGACTCCAACATTTCCGCATGAAAATCGTATACTGCATAGCCGGCACCTATAATTCCGGTGGAATGGAACGTGTGCTTGCCAATAAAGCAAATTGGTTTGCACACCAAGGCCATGACGTTACGATAATAACAACCGAACAAAAAGGCAGGAAGCCATTCTTCTCATTAGACAAGCGGATTGTTTGTCATGATTTGGGAATCGGGTACGAAGAGAATAATGGAGGGACTTTTCTCAACAAAGTGCTACATTACCCCTTCAAGCAATACAGACATCGGAAAAGGCTGACCAAACTGCTTGAAGAGATAAAGCCCGACATCACTGTTTCGATGTTTTGCAACGACGTATCGTTCCTCCCGAAAATAAAAGATGGCAGTAAAAAAGTATTGGAGATTCACTTTTCCAAATTCAAACGTCTACAATATGCGCGTAAGGGGCTATGGCGCTTGGCTGATATCTATCGCAACAAGCGGGAAGAGCAACAAGTAAGATGCTTCGACCGTTTTATCGTACTTACTGAGGAGGACAAGAGATACTGGGGGAACCTGCCCAACATAGGGGTTATACCCAATGCACGGACATTCAATCCGACAACAATCGCCACGCTTGACACCTGCCGAATAGTTGCTATTGGGCGCTACACTCATCAGAAAGGATTTGAGCGACTCATCGAGGCATGGAACAATATATGTAGGCAACACCCACATTGGAAACTTGACATCATAGGAGAAGGAGAAGAACAGCCGAAGCTACAAGCACTTATTGACCATTACAATATAGCAGAAAGCACTACATTGTGTCCTCCTACAAATAATATGGATGCAGTCTATAGAAGCGCCGCAATCATAGCAATGTCATCACGATATGAGGGATTGCCCATGATTATGCTTGAGGCACAAGCTTATGGAATCCCCATCGTAGCATTCAACTGCAAATGTGGGCCCATGGATATAATAACCGATGGCATTAACGGATACTTAGTAGATGAAGGGAATTGCGAAAAATTGGCTCAAAAACTTGCCACTCTCATAGAAGACGATAAACTACGTGTTCAAATGGGTAAGGAAGCCCATATAAATTCGAACAGATACTCTGAAGAGAACATTATGCGCATGTGGACTACACTTTTTCAACAACTGAAAGGCGAATGAAAACGATTGTAGTATCAGCTGTAAACATACGTAAAGGCGGAACTCTTACTATTTTACGAGGGTGCCTCAAGTATCTGTCAGCATTGGCTCTTGACAGAAAGTTCCGAGTGGTAGCACTCGTACATAAACGAGAGTTATGCAACTATAAAGGCATTGAATACATTGAAATGCCTACCATCATAAAAGGTTGGAGCAGGCGACTCTGGTGCGAATATGTAACCATGTACCGCATATCCAAAAAGTTAGCTCCAGTTGACCTATGGTTGTCGCTACACGATACAACCCCTAGGGTGGAAGCCAAACACAGAGCCGTATACTGCCAGACCTCATTCCCTTTTCTTAAGCTAAAGTTAAACGATTGGCGATTTGACTTCAAAATTGGCTTATTCAGACTTTTTACGCAAATAGCTTACCGTATCAACATTAGAAAGAACGATTATCTGATAGTGCAGGCAGAATGGCTTCGCAAACGCTTCACGCGAATGTTCCGGTTACCTCACGAACGATTTATTATTGCACCACCTAGTAGGAACAATGAATATCGGCCAACCACTAGCTCTAAAAATAACATATATACCTTTATCTATGTAGCAACACCCGATTGCCATAAGAATTTCGAACTGATATGTCAGGCTGCAAAACTCCTTGAAGATGAAATAGGAGAGAATCAGTTCAAGGTAATATTGACAATAAATGGAACAGAAAACAAATATGCCCAATGGATTCATAGACAATGGGGTAAAGTGGGATCTTTAGTATTCCATGGATTAATGGACAAAGAGACTCTTTTTCATCACTACGCAACAAGCGACTGTTTGATATTCCCCTCACGCATTGAGACTTGGGGACTACCAATCACTGAATTCATGCCATACAATAAACCGATGCTGCTCGCTGACCTTCCCTATGCACATGAAACTGCTGCCGGAGCTAACCAAGTGGCATTCTTCAACCCTGAAAGTCAGGATGAACTTAAAATGAGGATGTTACAATTAATCTATAATGATACCACAAGCCTTCAAAACGTATCGAAACAAGATATACAAGAACCAAAAGCAATGAATTGGAGTGAACTGTTTGCACGACTAATAGCTGACTAATACTATTACGACATGAGAACTAAAGAGAACCTGAAACTACGCAAGATAGGGAACAAATACATGATTGTTGACACACTCACCGAAGAGATAAATATGGTAGATGTGTATACAATGAACGAGACCGCTGCCTTGCTTTGGAAGACATTTGCTAAACGCGACTTCACAGAAGAAGATATGGTAAAAGTTCTATGTGAAGAATACAACGTGACACAGGAGAAAGCTGCAGGCGACGTTGAGAATCTGGTAAAAGAATGGATCAGCTACGGGCTTGCATATAACGATTAAAAATATTCAATTTCAACAAGATGTATCATATATTTTTCGTATTATTAAGAGCTGGACTTTGGGGGAAAGCACCTGAGGATCTATCCGAATTCCCCTTAAACAGAGAGAGATGGAACAAGCTATTTGAAATAGCAAAAAAACAAACCGTAACGGGTATCGTCTACCATGGTGTCACTATGCTTCCTGAGAGGTTTATGCCACCGCAAGAGCTAATGATACGCTGGGTGGCCGAGGTTGAGCGCATCGAGCAGAACAATCATAAGACCAATATAGCACTGCAAAAATTGCTCCGCTTATTCAGAGATGAATGCCTGCGTCCTATCGTGCTCAAAGGACAAAGTGTAGCTGCAATGTATGAAACTCCTTCATTACGCGAATGTGGCGATATTGACATCTTTTTTGATAGTCAGGAAGATGCAAATGATGCTTTAGCTATACTCAAAGAAAAAGGCATTACCTATGAGCGGCATGCTGACCAAAGCATCAGCTACGTATGGGAAGGAGTTGTAGTAGAACATCATACGGTACTGTTCGATTTGCACAGACCTAAAAGTAGGAAATATGCCAATAAGTTTATCAAGAAATTCCGACATATGAGAATTCCTTTACACGAACATACGAAGATGACCGTTTTGGCACCCATGCCTTACCTAATCACGTTGAACACTCACATACTAAAACACACATTAGGAATGGGCGTTGGATTACGTCAGCTCTGTGACTTAGCGCGAGCATACTACTATCTCAACGGAAAAGTAGAGCATCACACGATGCGCGACACATTCAAGACCCTAGGACTTACCAAATGGAGCAAGCTACTGCATGCCTTTATCGTAAAGCACATTGGCTTACCTTGGCAATATCAGCCATACATTTCATTGCAGGATATAGACACAGCCCCCCTATTCAGCATTATCAGAGAAAGTGGAAACTTTGGACAACACGCCAAAGGTTCAGCTTCGCGTTCGCCTCTAAAAACAGCGCTACGCTTTTGGAAGAGAAAAAGATTTGCATGGAAATATGCCTTCAAGGAATATCTATGGATAATGCTTAGACTTACAAAGGGTAGAATAAAATGAGATATAAGGTAGCAAACCATTTATTTGAGGTAGTACTACCATCTGAAGCAAACGCAGAACGACTATTACCCTCATTCCGTCCATTTATATGCATAGATGAGGATGAGACAGGACCTTTACTGTTTCTATTTGACACCACATCACCTTATCCTGGAGAAGAGGGTGTACTTGTTGAGGAGTCAGAAAACGACATGGGGCACATCACCATATGGAAGACCACACAGGGGTATCGCATTGAGGCAAGGCACACGGTTGCAAACAAACCACATGCCATGACAACCGACAGGGAGTTTCGTTCAATAAAAGCCTCCATACAGTGGGATGATGAGTATGCCTCACAAATACTCTGTTCGATGCTCCGTATTGCATTCTCGCAAGCTCTTTTACGCGAAGATGGCATAGGCATACATGCTTCAGCAGTAGGGCATAATGGAGAATGTTTTCTTTTTCTCGGAAAAAGCGGTACGGGAAAGAGTACCCATGCGTCACTATGGCTACAACACGTAGAGAATTCCGAGCTCATCAATGACGACAATCCTGCCATACGGATCCAAGACGACATAGCCTATGCCTATGGAACGCCATGGAGTGGAAAAACACCCTGCTACAAAAACATTGGTCTGCCCATAGCAAAAATTACTCGTCTACAACAAGCTCCAGCCAACAGTCATAGGTATCTAAGCGAAGTAGAAGCGTTCACTGCTCTACTACCAAGTTGTTCGGCAATAAAACAGGACAACAATCTATACGAAAAGCTCTGTGAGAAACTCACATGGTTGGCTGAGCATACAGCTATCGCTTATCTCCAATGCCTACCTAATAAGGAAGCGGTAATGCTGAACAAAGAAACATTGTAGAGACATTACAAAAATTAACATATAAAAAAACATAGGCATATATATCTATCTGAAAAAAAATTGTAATTTTGCACGAATATCTCACTAAAAAGTTCTCATTGTAAAGATGTATACAAGAAGATGAAGGTATTGCAATTAGGTAAATTCTTTCCTATAAAAGGAGGAGTAGAAAAGGTTGAATATGATCTGATGAAAGGCTTGTCAGAGCATGGGATTGATTGCGATATGTTGTGTACTTCAGCAAAGAAAAGTGAGCAACAAATAAACGACCATGCCAAGTTGTTCTGCGTCCGCACTTGGACAACGATTGCAGGAACAACCATAGCGCCATCGATGATAACAAGATTATGGCGTACATGTCGAGAATATGACATAATTCATGTGCATCATCCCGACCCAATGGCTTGTTTGGCATTATTCTTCTCCAGATATAGAGGCAAAGTTATACTTCATTGGCATAGCGACATAATTAGACAAAAAAAACTATTAGGATTGTATCGTCCATTGCAACGTTGGTTGATACAACGGGCCAACATTATTGTAGGTACTACGCCAATCTACATCAAAGAGTCGGAAGAACTTAAAGACGCGCAACATAAGACCGCACATCTACTCATCGGCATCGAAGAAATCGCCCATAACTTTATTGGGGCACAAAAACTTCACGAGTTATACAATGGCCGAAAGATTGTGTTCTCGTTAGGACGATTGGTCCCTTACAAGGGCTATAGCTATCTTATAGAAGCTGCTCAACACTTACCTGACGATTATGTTGTAGCAATCGGAGGTACAGGTCCATTATACGAAGAATTGAACAGACTGATTATTGACAAAGGTCTAGAAAACAAGGTGAAATTGTTAGGATTTGTCAAAGACGAAGAAGTTTCGGCCTATTACACCGCCTGCAAGATATTCGTTCTACCCTCGATACAGAAAACAGAGGCTTTTGGAATTGTGCAAATTGAAGCCATGAGTGGTGGGAAGCCTGTAGTAGCTACAACAATACCCGGATCTGGAACATCATGGGTCAATGCACACGGCATATCAGGATTAAATGTAACACCTAAGCAATCCAAAGAGTTGGCCGAAGCCATACTTGAAATTACGAAAGACGAAGACACCTATAAAAGGTTCTGTAAGGATGCACGTCTACGCTATGAGAACGAATTCACTAAAGAACAAATGATAAAAGGAGCAATAAATATTTACAACACATTAAAAGATACAAAGGAACATGCATAACTCGTCTATTATAAAGCAAACAAAACGTATACTCTGGCTACAATGCCTAATAGTAACCATAGCCCTTTCTGGATGTTCGACTCAAAAGGATATCACCTATCTTCAGGACATGGAAATGGGACAATTTTATCCGATTGAACAAAAACATGAACCGACAATACACCGTAACGACAAATTAAGCATCACAGTAGCCAGTCAAAACACACCCGAGTTGGCTATCCCCTTCAATATCCAAAATGGAGCATACAATGTTGGGGAAGATGGAAGAATCGACACCTCAGCTCCCGCAACTAAAGAAAAGGGATACCGTGTCGACATTGACGGAAATATCGATTTCCCTATGTTAGGTAAGTTACATGTAGAAGGACTCACCATCAGTGAAGCTACCGACCTGATAAAAAATCGCATCATAGAAGGAGGATACATCAATAGTCCTCTTGTTATGGTAGACATCATGAATTTCAAGTATACCGTGTTAGGAGCTGTCGGACACAATGGTGTCATGACGGCCGACGGTGATAGAGTGACTCTACTCGAGGCCATAGCCAATGCAGGAGACCTGAGTGCCAATGCTGCTATAAATCGCGTTGCTGTCATACGCGAAGTGGGAGAGACGCGTCAAGTATTCTTTCACGATTTAAGAAGCAAGGATCTGTTCGACTCTCCCTGCTTTTACCTGCAACAAAACGACATTGTATACGTCGAACCCAAATATAAGAGGATTGACAAGGAAGAGCGCCTGATACAATATGGTACACTGATGTTAAGCATAGCCTCAACACTCAGTACCATGATGTGGTGGATACGACAAAACTAACGTAATAACACTGATAATTCCGACCAAATGAATAAATCTATGAACAAGAAGGAGCAAGGATTAAACATAGTAGACTTGTTCTTCTATCTACTCTCCAAATGGCCCTGGTTCCTATTGGGTATAGTATTATGTGGTGGTGGAGCCTACCTTAAGTATGCGCATACACCTTTCACCTATTACCAATCAGCAACTGTCATCATCAAGGACCCGACCAACAAGAACACCTATTCTGCCGGATTTGACCGATACGACAACCTGGTTAATAAAGTTAATGTTGCCAACGAAATTCTACAATTCCGTTCTAAAAGGCTCATGCGTGAGACGATATTACGCACGAAGGCAAACATAAACTATCAGACAAAAATTAAGTTCAGATGGATAGAATTGTATAACAGTTCGCCCATAGCAGTAACCTTTCCTGATGCTATGCGTGATAGCCATGTTACATTCACCGTAACACCTAAAGATAGTGCTATGATTCAATTATCACATCTAGCAGGTGACGATGACGAACAAGTGTACACTGTAAATGTAAATGACACAATCATCCTTCACGGACAGAGAATCATCATTGCACCGACTAAATATTATGGTGCTCAATGGTATAACAAGGATATCGAGATAGAGAAATTGCCCTTAGAATGGGTAGCCGACAGATATCGTAGTGCGGTAGGTATACGCCAAGAAGAGGATGAGGCTTCGATTCTCAAATTGGCCTTAAAAGACAACAATGCATTAAGAGCACAGAACATACTTAACACCATGGTGATTGTATACAATGACATCACGGTAGACGACAAGAACCTAATGGTGCAAAATACAACAAACTTCATCAACGGACGACTGGCAGTAATTGAGAAAGAGTTAGGAGGCGTGGAAGATGAAATTGTAAGTTTCAAGAGGGAGAATCAAATCATTGATTTAGGTTCTGCTGCAGGACAATATACAAGCGAATCTCAGAAATACAGTTCAGAGGTATTGGAAACGAAGACCCAGTTGCAAGTTGCACAATACATTAAAGATTACCTTACTGACCCATCCAAGGCTACCGAACTGATTCCCGCAAATACGGGTATCAGCGACATGAATATTGAAAGCCAAATCATGCAATACAATACAATGAAGATGAAACGCGACAAGCTGCTTGACGACAGCAGTGAGCGAAATCCCATTGTTGAAGGGCTGAATGGTTCATTGGCTGCCATGCGACAAAGCATCATAAGCGCCGTAGACAATATGATCTTAAGCCTCAACGTAAGACTTAACGAGGTGCAAAAACGTGAAAACGACGCACAAACACGCGTACAGGCTATACCCACCAAACAAAAACAAATGCTGTCAATTGAACGTCAGCAAAAAATTAAGGAGAGCCTCTACATGTTCCTTCTCAACAAACGTGAGGAGAACGCACTATCCCAGGCTATGGTGAACGATAACGCTTGGATTATTGATAGTGCTGAAGGAAGCATGTCGCCTATTGCCCCAACAAGGAATCGCATCCTGTTCGTAGGCATCTTAATTGGTATAGCAATACCTATGGGCATATTCCTGGCAATCCTCTTCCTTGATACGCGTGTTCATCACCGCAAAGACATAGAGAAAGAGGTTAATATACCTTTTATCGGAGATGTTCCCGTCGATTCAGACCTCATGAAAGCAGGAAAGAAAAACCGTAATGCCATCGTTGTAAGTGAAGAGGGTACGGATATGTTATCAGAAGCCTTCCGCATATTGCGCACCAACTTGGCCTTCTTGACCAAAGGAAATCCCGAGACAAAGGTTCTAATGACTACATCGTTCAATGTTAGCGCCGGTAAAACATTCATTTCAAGAAACTTGGCGATGAGTTTAGCATTTGCCAACAAGAAGGTTTGTATGGTCGACCTTGACTTGAGAAAGGGTACTCTTACAGGTCACGAGAACAGAAGTATCAAGGGTGTGACAAACTATCTTATTGACCCGACAATGACACTTGACGATATCATAAAGACAGACCACATATGCAACAAGGTTGACATTATCCCTGCAGGAACAATGGCTCCCAACCCCGCGGAGCTTCTCATGAGTGAACGTCTGGACGATATGATAAAGGAACTGAAAACACGATATGACTATATCATTGTAGATAGTGTTCCCGTAGGTATCGTTGCCGATGCCAGTATCACCAACCGCATTGCAGACCTCACACTCTTCATCCTACGCATAGGAAAACTCGACAAGCGCCAACTACCTGACCTTGAAGAATTATACGAAGGAAAGAAACTGACCAATATGGCCCTGATACTCAATGGAAGCAATCCACGTAAACAGCAATATGGCTATGGTTATGGATACGGATATGGTTACGGTTATGGATATGGCTATGGTTATGGGAACGAAAAGAAAAAAAGTTGGCTGAAAATCTAAAAAATATATGATAAAAGCGCATTGTTTAGAT
Organism: Bacteroidaceae bacterium; assembly: GCA_045660385.1. Classification (GTDB taxonomy): domain Bacteria; phylum Bacteroidota; class Bacteroidia; order Bacteroidales; family Bacteroidaceae; genus UBA1189. The sequence continues at coordinate 60,665 of JAZRDT010000157.1, forward strand.
AATTTATAACAATTTATCATTAACTTTGCGTCGATAATCGTCGAACTATAAGAATATCAACACAATCGAGAAAGATATGAAAAAGTATTTATTGACAGTTGCTTTAGCGGCAATCGGTATCGTAGGTTATGCCGATGATACGACAAGAAACTCTGCAGACTTTACCGAAGAGGTGTACTACAACGATTCTAAAGGCTATAGCGTACAGACCAATAGTTTTTGGAAGAATTGGAATTTAAGCATAGGTGCTGGTGCACAAACCTATTTTGGAGACCACAACAAACAATTACTATGGAAGAACCGAATCACACCAGCCTTTGATGTAGCCTTAGGCAAGTGGTTCACACCAGGCATTGGTGTACGCGGTGTTGCTAGTGGTTATGCACTGAAGGGAGCCACACAGAATGGTGCATTCTCTACTGGCGAGCTTATCACGGAGAAGCCCTATGCAGGATATTATTTGAGCTATCAAGAATTTAATTACTTGCATGCACACCTCGATGTAATGCTCAACATGACAAATCTTTGCTGTGGATTCAAAGAAGAACGCATCTATAATATTATTCCTTATTTCGGATTTGGTTGGTCTGCAGCTCTTGAAAATAGCAACAGACTTCCCGAAGACATTACTCCTGGACGTGAAGTTAGCGCAAATATCGGTTTAATCAATTCTTTCCGTTTGAATCGTCTGTTTGACCTCAACATTGACGTTCGCGGCGCATACATACAGGACCGCTTCGACGGTGAAACTGGCGGACGATATGGCGAAGGTCTTTTGTCCGCTACAGCCAACTTGGTTTGGAAGATTGGTGGCAACACATGGGAACGCAGCAAGACTATCGTTCGATATGACAACCGCACCATCAACGAGTTGCGTGATATGATGGATCAGTTGAGTCGCGACAACGAAGAATTGCAGAAGGCTTTGGATGACTGCAACAAGGAAAAGGCTGAGGCTGCTGCCAAGAAGATTGCTGTAGTAGCTCCTAACCTCGTAACCTTCAAGATTAATAAGAGCAACCTTTCTAAGGAGGCACGCGCTAACTTGGGTCTCTTGGCTGAGGTTATCAAGGAGAACGATTCGAATGTTGTATACACTATCACTGGCTACGCAGATGCAGCAACAGGCAACAAGGAAATCAATGACCGTTTGAGTAAGGAGCGTGCGCAAGCCGTTTATGACTGTCTCGTGAACGAGTTTGGAGTTAACCCCGACCAACTCCGTATGGATTATAAGGGTGGTGTAGAGAATATGTTCTACGATGATCCCGCACTGAGCCGCGCAGTAATCACCCGTGGTGACCTGAAATAAGCGAACTGCATTATCGATAAAAAAGGCATCTCCCTTGGGAGGTGCCTTTTTTTATTGGACAACGGACAAGGTTCGTGCCAACGAGCGAAATGCGAGTTCACTTGCAATTTCTCAGCGAGTGCAGCCGAAGTTCTATGGCGAAGTCATTAACAGACAACGGATTGGTGAGAGGTTAGAGGTTAAGGTTAGAGGTTAAAGGTTAAAGGTGAGAGGTTAGAGGTTAAAGGTGAGTGGGTGCAGCGAAGCTGTCTTCGTCTTCGTCATCGTACAGCCTCCGGCTGTCTTCGTAGCGGTTCACCCTGTACTCCTTTGTGCTGATAAACCTAATGGTGCTAAAGCACGCTCTTCGGAGGAACTAAAGTTCCTTTCATCGCAAGCAACGCTATCATACCGCGTTGCCGTCGCATCCGACGCTTTCACACCGCGTCGGCGTGCACGCTCCGCGTGCTTTCGTAAACACTAAGTCCCAGCCGCGCATGGCTGGGACTTAGTGTTCCTTCGTTCCTCGTTAAACGTTCAACGTTCGACGTTAATCATTAATCGTTAAAGTTACGATACTCATTGCAGGAAGCGTCACCTTGAGACCATCTTTAGTAATCTTTGCACCCTTAAATTCGGCAAGGTTCACAACATCAGGTTTCTCGAATGAATTGTGGTCGCCAATGTGCTTTGATGTCAGGATTTCGCCTGTCACCTTCTTGCCCTTGAGGTCAGCAAGGTTAATGGTCACCTCTTGCTTCTGCTTGAGGTCTACGTTAGCTAAAGAAATGTGAATTACGCCCTCGCTGTTCTTTGATGCTGTAGCGCTGAGCATAGGAAGTGTGCGGGTAGGCTCCTCATCAGAACGGCCGGGACGATAACGCTCGTTCTTCACCTGCATCTCATCACATTCGAGATCCATTGGGATGAATGTTGCATCCTGGTGAGGCTTATACATCTTGAACACATAATAAGTGGGAGTAAGCACCATCTTGTCGTCCTTAGTGAGAATCATCGACTGCAATACGTTGGCAATCTGCGCAATGTTACACATCTGGATACGGTCGGTGTACTTATGGAACACATTGAACGAAAGTGCTGCAACGAAAGCATCGCGCATGGTGTTCTGCTGGAACAGGTGTCCGCGTACGGTACCAGGCTCCTCGTCCCACCAGGTGCCCCACTCGTCTACCATAAGGCCTACGCGCTTGCGGCTATCGTAACGATCCATAATCTCCATATGCTTCTTCAGCACTGGCTCGATACCCAAGCACTTACCCAAGCACCAATAATAATCATCCTCATTGAAGTTCAATGCCGAACCCTTGCTGCCGCTCCAGGTGAGCACGGTGTAATAGTGGAGCGACAATCCACGCATGTGACCAGCTGCATTGCGCATGAGCACCTCGGTCCAGTTGTAGTCATAGTCGCTGGCACCGCTGGCAATCTTGAAGAGACGATTGCCGTTGTAGTCGCGGCAATAGGTCTGATAACGGCGATAGAGGTCGGCATAATACTCGGGACGCATGTTGCCGCCGCATCCCCAGCTCTCGTTACCTACACCGATATACTTCACCTTCCAAGGCTCTTCACGACCATTCTCCTTGCGCAGTTTGGCCATAGGACCATCCTTCGCTGTCATATACTCTACCCACTTGGCGGTTTCCTCTACCGAGCCGCTACCCACGTTCATCGACACGTAAGGCTCGCATCCGAGGAGTTCGCATAGATTGAGGAACTCATGTGTACCGAAGCTGTTATCCTCTACTGTACCTCCCCAGTTGTTGTTCACCATGCGGGGACGGTTTTCGCGCGGACCGATACCATCCATCCAGTGATACTCGTCGGCAAAGCAGCCACCCGGCCAACGCAGGTTAGGGATACTCAGTTCCTTGAGTGCACCCAGCACATCGTTACGATAGCCATTGGTGTTGGGGATTGACGACTCCTCGCCTACCCAAAGGCCACCATAGATACAGGTTCCGAGATGTTCGGCAAACTGGCCGTAGATATGGCGGCTGATCACATTCTTCGCCTCTTCAGGATGAAGAGTCACGGTTGCCTCGCGTTGTGCTGTTATAGGCAGAGCACAAAGAAGCGCTGCAGCACATAAGATTTTCTTCATAATATTATATAATTAAAATTAGTATTCGCTACGAAGATACTATTTTCCGAGCTAATAAAGCAAAATTTATACAACTTTTTTCGTATCTTCGCACCAACATATAAAATTATCATTCGCAATGAAAAACAGAATCATCACCCTATGCATGGGTCTCGCCGTAGCATTCGGCATGCAAGCACAAGAGTACACCACCTACCTGTTTGCCTACTTCTCAGGCAACTGGCCCGACGGAGAGCAGGTGCGCTATGCCCTCAGCGACGACGGCTACAACTACCATGCTCTCAACTACGGCCGCCCCGTGGTAGCGTCCGACACCATCGCACAAAAGCGCAGTGTGCGCGACCCCCACATCCTGCGTGCCGAGGATGGCAAAACCTTCTACATGGTGCTCACCGACATGCGTTCCGATATGGGTTGGCAGAGCAACGATGGCCTCATCTTGATGAAGAGCACCGACCTCTTGCATTGGGAGCACACCGCCATACACTTCCCCACCCGATTCCCCGACCTCGAGGGTTTCGACGAGAAGAACCTCCATGCCGTATGGGCACCGCAAACCATCTGGGACCCTGCCGAGGGCAAGTACATGATCTACTACTCCATCGGCCGTCACGACTGGGAGTACCCCACCGACGACCCACGCTTCAACCAGCCCTACTTCCGCATCTACTACTCCTATGCCAACGAGGACTTCACCGACATCACCGAACCCAAACTCCTTTTCGACTTCGGCACGGCAGCTATCGATGGCGACATCGTTTATGATGCCAAGAACGAGGAGTATGTGCTCTTCTTTAAGGACGAGGGCCGCTCGGTGCTGAACATGAAAGGCAACTTCCGCACCCGTCAGGGTGTGATGCGTGCCACGAGCAAGACCCTCACCGGCCCCTACGAGGTGGAGTACCGTCACTTGCAGAAGCCAGGCCAATACCCCACCGAGGGCTCCAGCGTGTTCCCCCTCATCGGTAGTGACGAGTACATCCTCATGTACGACTGCTACGCCAACGGCCACTATCAGTTCTGCAAGAGCAACGACCTAAAGCACTTCACTTACGTGCAGGACACCCCCACCCGCGGCACCTTTACCCCCCGCCACGGCTCCGTAATCCATATCACCGATGCCGAGCGCCAGCGCCTCGAGGCCTGGTCGGCCCTGGGCGAAGCCGTGCAAGACATGGCTACAATAGCCGTACCCTGCTACACCATCGACGAACTGGCCAAGCGTAAAGAGATAGAGACCTACGCCTCTCAAGTGATGGCCACCAAGAACACCCCCAAGGCACTCAAGAAAGCCGAGAAGAAAGTACGCAAATTCATTGCTAAGGTAAAGCAGTAATTGACTTACATACACAGACTAATCAAGCCACTCCTTCGCCCGAGGGAGTGGCTTGATTAATATTGATTATTTGCGAGAGTGATAGTCAGATTTAAGAGGATATGAATGTCCGTTGTCGGCCGCCCACGGAAATGCCACTCACAATATTTTCCGTATCTAGCGGCTATAGAGAACTATCAGAGAAGCAAAATTTCCCCCCAAAAAAACAGAGGTAAGTGAAGCCATTGCTTAATTAGCACCTTTACACACTGAGAATCATAGGTGTTATGCGTTCAACTTTCACCTAAACTTTTGCCTATGCGTGCCGAAAGTGATGCAAAGTTTCGGAAGGTTTCCACCAATTTCCACCGAAAATACAGCGTTGTCAGAAAAAAGTGTTATTTTTGTATCCAAAAGTATTATCGTAAGAGTTATGCAACACGGATTCATCAAAGTGGGTGCGGCCGTGCCCTTAGTAAGCGTGGCCGACACGAAGTATAATACAAATCAGTTGATAGCCTTGGCACAGCGTGCCCATGAGGAGGCTGCCGAGGTAACGGTATTTCCCGAACTGTGCATCACAGGCTACACCTGTGGCGACCTACTGACACAGCAGACACTGCTCCAAGAGGCAGAGAACAGCGTAGCGGAGTTTGCCGAAGCCACCAAGGAATATGACAACATATATATCATAGGCGCACCCATCTATGTGTGCGGAGCGCTATACAACTGCGCTCTCGTGATACAGAAGGGACGCATCCTGGGCATCGTACCCAAATGCTATATCCCCAACTACGGTGAGTTTAGCGAGCGCCGCTGGTTTAGCACAGGCTACAACCTGCGCATGGAGGACGACATATGCTATGCCGGACAATGGGTGCACATAGGGTCGTACCAGATTTTCCACACAGGCCGCTATGCCTTCGGCGTGGAGATATGCGAGGATCTGTGGAGTGTGACACCGCCCAGCTCGGCACTGGCATTGCAGGGTGCAGAGATCATCTTCAACCTCTCGGCATCGGACGAGGTGACGGGCAAGCACGAATACCTGCGCTCGCTCATCGCACAGCAGTCGGCCCGCAGCATGGCAGGATACGTGTATAGCAGCTGCGGCTACGGAGAATCGACCACCGACCTGGTATTTGCCGGCAATGCCCTCATCGCCGAGAATGGTGCGATGATAGCACAGGGCGAACGCTTCAGCCTCGATGCCCAGTTGGTGTGCACCGAGATAGACCTCGACAAGCTACGTATGGAGCGCCGCGGCAACACCACCTTCGCTACCGCACAGGCCGACCTCTACCCTGAGGCCACACACGTGCATACAGGCACCATTACCGAGCAGGAGTGTGCACTCACCCGCACCTATGCTCCCCTACCCTTCGTGCCCAGCGGCAATGAGTTGGACACCCACTGCAACGAGATACTCAACATACAGGTGGCCGGACTGGCCAAGCGCCTGACCCATATACACTGCTCGAAGGCTGTCATCGGCATATCGGGCGGATTGGACTCTACGCTGGCACTATTGGCCACGGTGCGCACCTTTGACCGCCTCGGACTACCCCGCACAGGCATCATAGGTATCACCATGCCGGGATTCGGCACCACCGACCGCACCTATCAGAATGCGTTGTCGCTGATGCAGCATCTGGGTATCACCCTGCGCGAAATCAGCATCAAGGATGCCTGCATACAGCACTTCAAGGACATAGAGCACGACATCGCCATACACGACACCACCTATGAGAACAGCCAGGCACGCGAGCGCACCCAGCTACTCATGGACGTGGCCAACCGCGAGAATGCCATCGTCATCGGTACGGGCGACCTCTCGGAGCTGGCTCTCGGATGGGCCACCTACAACGGCGACCACATGTCGATGTACGGACTGAACGCCGGCATACCCAAGACCCTCGTCAAGCATCTGGTGGCATGGGAGGCTACCCACACCTACGATGCGGAGATACGTGATATCCTGCTCGATGTGGTGAACACCCCCATCAGTCCTGAGCTGATACCCGCCAAGGAGGATGGCACCATCAAGCAGAAGACCGAAGACCTGGTAGGGCCCTACGAGTTGCACGACTTCTTCATATACCACTTCATGCGCTCAGGCTACCGCCCGGCAAAGATATACTACATAGCATGCCGCACCTTCGAGGGAGTGTACGATAAGGGCACCATCAAGAAGTGGCTCACCACCTTCTTCCGCCGCTTCTTCCAGCAGCAGTTTAAGCGCTCTTGCTTGCCCGACGGACCTAAGGTGGGCAGTGTATCGCTGAGTCCGCGTGGCGACTGGCGCATGCCGAGCGATGCCAGTGCAGCGCTTTGGCTCGAGGAGTGTGATAAACTGAGTACAGAAAACTAACACTTCACATACAGCATGCGCAAGCGAGAAAAGGCTGCATATATTATAGGTGTCGCGGTAGTTACAACACTTTTTACCGTGATAACCAAGCCCTCGCTGCACCCCATCGACACGCATGTCATGCCCGATAGCACCGCAATGGAAGACACCGTAGTGCCCACATTCCGCATATCGGTCTATGATAGCATATTTCAACATTACGCCGACACCATCGGATGGGACTGGAAAATGCTGGCAGCCGTGGCTTATGTAGAGTCAAAATTCGACACCGCAGCCGTATCCAATGTCGGGGCGCAAGGCTTGATGCAGATGATGCCGCAAACAGCTCGCGCCATGGGAGTACCCGAAGGCAAGGAGCGTGACCCCGAAGAGAGTGTGCGGGCAGCGGTAGACTACTTTGCCTACCTGTCACGAATGTTCCGTCGTGTTCCTGAGAGCGAACGCATCCATTTCGTTCTCGCCTCCTACAATGCAGGTTTCGGGCACATCCAGGATGCTATGCGTCTGGCCGAGAAATACGGAAAGAACCGCCATGTGTGGAACAACAATGTAGAGACCTTCCTGCGTCTCAAGAACGATTCTGTTTACTACACCGACTCGCTCTGCCGCAATGGCCGCTTCACAGGAGTGGAGACCACGCTCTTCGTTCGCAAGGTGCAACATAAGTACAGTGAATACTGTCTGCGCGAGGAACGCTATTGGACCACTCACCGTGACACCACACACTACAAGCCATTAGGCATACCGGTATGCATAGAGGAGGATATGGCCGCCACAAACACTGATAGCAACACATCACCCCTGTTATGAGCCATCCCGACCGACTGCGTTTACGGATACACCACATCGAACATCCTTACCTGCACGGCACTGATGCCGAAGGCAGGATGTATCGTTGTAGCATTCGCGATTCACACTACATTGCCGATATGGAGGCCCTTTCGGAGGGAGACACCGTGATGCTGCTTGACATCAACTCCGAGACTGACGACACTATGAGCGCCCAGCGCCTCATCCTTGAGCCCGACTACCTCATCGACATCAGTTCGCTTTCTGCCTGCTTCTCCGAGAGCGGTCCACATCCAATGCGCTACCTGCTATCGTTGCTTGCACCCAAGGAGGTGACCAAACCCATCTTATTAGGAAATACGGCCAACCAGTTTCTCGACGACTGCGTAAACCACACCCCTGAGCGCCCGGCCTCCTTCGACACCTCTATACGTAAAGCCTTTGCTGCCGATGCATTGAAGTTTGCCGTATGCCCCGACATCAATGCATCCTTCTTTCAGGAGGCCCGCGACCAATATGCCCATATACTACGTTCGGTTGAGGCACTACACCAGCGATACCCCCAAGGGGCTACCGAGGGAGGCGCCATGCTCGAGCCCTCATTCATTTGTCCGACACTCGGTCTGCAAGGCCGTCTCGACTACCTACAAAGCAATCTCCGTTGTCTTGTAGAACTCAAGTCGGGCAAGGCCGACGAATACTACAGTAAGCCCCAAGGGCCAAAGCAGAGCCACACTGCGCAGCTGATGCTCTACCGCGAGATGCTACACCTCAACATTGGCATTCCCCGTGAGGAGATCAGCAGCATGCTCCTTTACTCACGCTATCCACTCTTCTTCGATGGTAGCCAACACGCCCCTATCGTAGACGAGGCATTGACACTGCGCAATGCCATCGTACGCCTTATGCGACAGTTGGTTGTCGAGGCAGACACAGCCAGTATCTTCAGCCAGCTGACTCCCGAGACGCTGAACACCCGCCCTCTCACCGGACGTTTGTGGAGCGACTACCTGCGTCCCCAGCTAATCCGCATGCTTGTCCCCTTCCACACAACCGACAATATTACACTGAGCTACTTCTACCGTTACCTGCGCTTCACCGCCACCGAACAATACCTTGCCAAGGTGGGACGTAGCGAGCGTGACCGGGCACAGAGTCACCTCTGGTGCCGTACGGAAGAAGAAAAGCTTGCCGAAGGCGATTTTGTAGGAGAGCTACACCTAATAGCGTTCGCCCACGACGATGGCTGCGGGTACGACAGACTCACATTCACCCTACCTGCCAGTGACAACGTTCCCAACTTCAGACAAGGCGACATGGTGTTGTTCTATATCAAGGAATGTCCAGCCGACAGTGCATCGACACAACAAGTACACAAGGGAACCCTACTACAAATTGATGCCCACACCCTAAGCATCGGGTTGCGCCAGCACCAACACAGTTCGGCCGTGTTCCCCACTACGGCGACTTACGCAATGGAGCACGACGTCAGCGACAGTGTGTTCGGTTCACTCTACCGCAGCCTCTACACGCTACTACAGGCGCCCGACAAGACCAAGCAACTCCTACTGGGAAACGCCACACCACGCACCGACGTCACACAACAGCTTGTAGGCCACTATCCTGGGGCACAGACCAATGCCATCGTGACAACCATCAAGCAGGCCTCAGACTATGCCCTCATCGTAGGAGCGCCAGGAGCAGGCAAAACCTCCATCCTACTACGCTCCATCGTAGAGGAGTACTATAGGCACACCCATAGCAACATTCTCCTGATGGCCTACACCAACCGAGCCGTAGATGAGATATGCCAAGCCCTGGAACGTATCGATGAGCACCCTCCCTACCTGCGTTTGGGCAGCGAGCAGAGCTGCGACGAACGCTATGCCCACCGCACGCTTGCCCGGCAGACCGCCACGCTAGGCAATCGCGACGAAGTGCGTGCGCTCATTGCCAACACACGCATCGTGGTAAGCACCGTGAGCACAGCATCGGCACGGCCGGAACTATTTACGGCCAAGGAGTTTCACCTCACTGTCATTGACGAAGCATCACAGATTCTCGAGCCGCAGATCATCGGCCTTTTGTCCACACTAAGGAGTAAGTTTGTGCTCATCGGAGACCACAAGCAATTGCCAGCCATCGCACTGCAGAGCGATGAAGAGGCTGCCATTGACACACCTGCGCTACGCGAACTGGGCTTCAGCTGTTGCAAGCAGTCGCTCTTCGAGCGCCTCTACCATCGCCTTATCAGCACAGGGCATCCCGAATGCATCGCCACCCTCTACCAGCAAGGCCGTATGCACCCCGAGGTGAGCCACTTTGCCAATCAGCGTTTCTACAATAGTCGACTGCAGCCAGTTCCGCTACCTCACCAGACGACTTCATTGTCCTATGCAGTCTATGACCATCAATGTCCTATGCAGACCCTTGTGGCCCAACACCGCACGGCCTTCATACCTTGCCAACCCCCACAAAAGGAGGAGCGCTTTAAGACCAACAGCCATGAGGCGCAGCTATGCGCTTCATTGGTAGCGACCATCATCAAGCTATACCAGGCCAACAATCTTCCCTACGATGCGCATCAAACCATCGGCATCATTGCCCCATTCCGCAACCAAGGAGCGCTTATCCGTCACGCATTGGCCGCATTGGATATGGAGGAGTTCACCCTTCCTATCAGTATCGACACCGTGGAGCGCTACCAAGGTAGCCAGCGCGACATCATCATTTACTGCACCACAGTGACCTCACCCGAACAGATGGAACTGATTGTAGAGACCACTCCACAGAGCGACAGTCCCTTCCCTCTTGACCGCAAGCTCAATGTGGCTCTTACCCGTGCACGACAACAGCTCTTCGTTATCGGCATTCCACATGTATTGGAAAGCGATGCAAACTACCGCGCTTTGATACAGGAATTGTAATGGATTCGTTTGCATGAATCGTTAATGGAGTAGCTACTTATCCGAACATCACTCATGTTCTTTCCTTAGTATGATGATTGCTTATTGGGAATCAACAACAAAACCGTGTGTTTTGAACACACGGTTTTATAGATATAAAGGATCAATACAGACATTCAGTTGAATACGGCCTATCGGTAATATCGAAAAAGTGCACCCATCGAATTAAAAATGATAGTTTGGGTTATTTCAAATAGTATCTCTTGCCATTGATGATGTATACACCACCTCTCAAGTTCTTGGTGTCCGTCACCTTACGGCCGCTGAGATCGTAAATTGTCAATTGTGAATTGTGAATTGTCAATTGAAGAACGTCACTTTCGATATTGGCCGTGTAGGTCACATCATGGGCAGGCATGGTCTCGTAGGTGTCACCTATCCATCCGAGGAACTCATCACCTTCTGTCGTAGGCTCGTATACATACTCGGGGATAGTCTCTCCATAGGCCACTTCAGCTGTGTGTACCAGCTCATCGCCTACGTAGTAGTACACCTTATAGATGTTGACGGTATATGTACCACTAATGGTCACATCACTTGCAGGCATGGCCTCAGGCACTTCGCTCCATCCGCTGAAGGTGTAGCCCTCCTTGACGGGCTCGGCAATCGGTGTGATGGCTGCTCCGTACTCGATGCTGCCGGTAGCGTATACCTCACCATCGACAACGTAGGTGAGTGCGTAGGTGATCTTGTGATATTCCACATAAAGCGTGCTATCGGCACTAACCTCTGTCAACTCTTCGCCATCGAGAGAGGTTTTCCAGATGGTTTGGTGGCCTTCGACGTCCTCGAATTGTGGTAGTGCACCATTGGTGTAGAGTGAATCGACATCCGCTGATAGGTTGGTGGTGTAGGTAACCTTGTATACACGCTCGCCGCCGAGCACGGGATAGGTGTCGATACCTATCTTCTGGCCGAAAGCTTCGCCCAAAAGGTAGGCTACCTCACCAGATGCCATCTGTTCGCTTGTCACGGTGGTTTGTCCTTCGAAGATGTCGTATTCCTGTATGGCAAAGATGTTCTGAGCATTGTCCTTCGCTGTGGTGCCACCGATGCAGGCTGCTACCTTATTTCCGGTAATCGTGCCCAGGCTGAATACATTTTCGATGACGGCGCTCTTATGGTTGTATCCAGCCACACCGGCACAGTTGGTCGTACCCGTGATGTCGCCCAGGTTATACGAATTGGTGAGCGTAGCGGTTGACTGTGATACGGAGCCTGTGATGCCGCCAACATAGGTGGATGCGCCTGTAACCTTAGCCTTGTTGGCGCAGCGGTCTACGGTTGCCTTTGGACCTATAAAGGCTACGACACCTGCTACATATTGCTTGGCATTGACCTCGCCACTGACGGTGATGCCGCTGATGTGGCTATTCGTCGTGTAGCCGAAGAGTGCCTGATAGGTAAGGGTGTTGTTGATGTAGAGTCCGTCGATGGTGTGTCCGTCGCCAGTGAAGGTGCCTTGGTAGGCTGTGTTTGACTTGCTGCCACCGATAGGTGTCCAGTCGTGGCCGCAGAGGTCGATGTCGCTCACGAGTTTGGCCGATAGCTTATAGTCACCGCCATTGACCTTGGCTGCAAACCATGCCAGCTCGGCACCGCTGCTGATCTGATATACGTTGTCCTCGCATCGGGGCTCGGTGAGAGTGGTTCCGTCCCATGCGTTATCGGCTGCCTTGACCATCTCTATGATGCAGGTTTGCTCTCCCTCGGCATCGTCGGCAATGGTCAGCGTGGTGCGGAAACAGCGGTAGCCAGGCTTGGAGGCCTTGATGATGTAGGTGCCGTAGGTGGCGGCATATATGCCATTGGCATCGGGACGCAGTGTATCTCCCTCTTGGGTGATGGTGTACTGTATGCTGTCGACATCGGATTGGAGGTTGATGACGAAGTACTTTGTCTCGGTGATGGGGATACGCACCTCGGGAAGCTGACCGAAATAGGTCTTGTGAGCAATGGCAGTGAAGTTTGGCGAACGGCCCTGGTTCTTACGAATGTCGCGATGGGCACCGATGGGGTCACCGAATCCGTTGACCTGCACTACGCCCTGGTCCATGACGAGCTCAGCTGCGGTGTAGTCGGCGGGGATGTCTACGGTTACCATCTGTGCCGTAGGTGCTGAAGCGAAGGTGTACTGCCCTGCACCGAGAATGAGTGACGAACCGTTGGGAATATTATTGTAGGTCACATAGGCCGACATGTTGTATATGCCAGCCAGCTTGTTGGCAGGGTGATGTAGACCGCTGTACTGAATCTTGACTTTGTCGCCGGCCTGAAAGATGGTGCTTCCCTCACGGCTCGCATTGGTGATCTCGCGATGGCAGGGCTTGGCTGTCAGCACCTGATAGATGGAGTTGCCCATGGCGTCGGTGAGCTTGACTATCTGTCGGCCCTCCTTCAACAAGAGGGTATATGAGCCGTCGTCATTCTTGCGTACGCCCTCTGTGGTGAATCCGTGGTAGGTTGCCATCTGCTCACCGATGGTGGGGTATGCGATCTCGATATGGTCGACGCCCTCAGGGGTGAAGGTGTAGGTAGCACCCTCTTCAGTATCGAGGTAATAGAACACGTCGTGCTCGGCATCGACATACTTGCCTGCAGTCTTCAGGGCTCCCTCGTTGTAGTCCTCATTGATGAACATGTTGGGTTGCATGGTAGTGGCATCGTCGCCTACAGAAACCACATAGGCTACTGTGTTCTCGGGCCAGATGGCGCCCCAGTACTCACCGCCCATATAGGGGGTCTTGGTGAGCGAGTCGGCCTTGGCGTTGTACTTATAGTAGTTCAGTGCTATAGCATCATAGGTAACCAGGACGATAGCCGTACCCTTGCCTACTGCCTTGATGGTAGACCATGTCTCTGTAGTGGAGTGCGCATTGTCGATCTCGATGACACCGGTGCTGGGGTTTCCATCAAGGTCGATGATGGTGTAGTGAAAGTCGGGCTCGGTGAAGTAGTTGGCCGTCTGTGTGTCGGTCAGCTGCCACGAACGCATGGCGAGTGCGTCATAGGTGTCGCCAACCTTCAGTTGCAGGTGTCCACGTTCATTGATGTTGACAAGGATATTACCTGTCTCGTATCCGCCATTCCAGTTCACGTCATGCTTGATGGTTTTAGGACCGAAGGCCTCGTAGCTGCTGGCAGAGAACTTGAGGTACGAGTTTTCTCCACCATCGATATCCATGGTGAAGTATCCAGCCTGGGTGAGCCCACCGGGCTTCCATGTACGGAAGTTGTATACCTGATTGTCGGCAAGACGGTAATGTACCTTTTTCATGTCGCCCTCAATGACGGTCTTTACGGACTCTACCTTGGTGAAGTTTGTGAAATGGCTAAACTTCTTACCTATAAACATCTCGGCATCTGCGGGTATGGTTGCGATATAGTCCCCTCCCATGGGGATAGCACCACTTACGGTGATACCGGCTGTTAAGGTGCCGCTGCGATCGTTGGTCATATAGCCCTCGGCCTGATGCTCCTCGTTGGGGATGAGCGATACGTAGTAGCTATTGCCCACCAGTGCCAGGAAGGTCTTGCGGCCTGCAGTGACACTATTGCCCAATGTCACCACCATGCGCTCGCCCTCGCGGGAAGATACATCTACAGAGATGGTGTAGTCCTTGCCGGCCTCCCAATTGGTCTTGTCTTCGTGCTTGTTCGTCGCATAGACGGTGTTGGTCAAGATTGAGAATTCTTGCTGCACGCTGTCTTCGCTCACATTCAGTTCGATAGTTCCATTTATCGTCGTGCTATCTTTGGCATAGGCTGAGAGTACATACACACCTGCGGGTAGATCCAACGTGTATATTCTGTCTACGGCCTCACCTACATCAAGGGTGTCTCCTGTAGCCTTGTCCACAAGAGCCATCCACGGAGAAGTGGTGTTCATCTTCATGGTGACATTTACATTGGCCGACTGTATACTCATACAGCATGCTAACACTGCGGCCAAACTCAAAAGTAACTTTTTCATTTTTTCTAGTTTGTTAAAAGATGGTTAATATTTAATGTTTGTATATCTTCTTTCCATTGTCTATATAGATGCCTCGTGTGGAGAGTCCGTCCATGCGCACTCCTCGCATGTCATATATCCCGTAGGAGGTGGTAGGCTTGGCATCATTGGTGGCAGACTCTATTCCTGTGAACTCCATGCCATCGGGCGGTAGCGCCAGGAAGTGTGCCGGATTGATATATACCTTGTGTCTGCCGAGGAAGACCCCTTCGGGCGACCACTGTATCAATGCACCAGCTGCAGCAAAGGAGCCGGCATCGGTGGCATAGATATATCCAGTGTAGGGGTTGACATATACACCATAAGGCATGCCTAAATCTTTCAGGTCGTCGAGCATCGTGCCAGGCAAGGACTCTTCCACTCCGCCTGCCCCTTCGGTAGCCATCACCTCGCGAGGGTCGATGACTACGTAGTTGAACTTATACTCGCTGGTGTAATAGGAGAACCGTGCACCGATAGCCAGGAAATTGCCATCAAGCATCGTGCAGCTGTAGGTAGAGGCATACTCCAGTACGACAAAGCAGTCATCGCTGCCAGCTAAAGCCGCCTCACAGTCAAAGATGACTGTGGCAGCAGGAATATCGTAATAGTCGCCAGGGGAGTTGATGCACAGGTACTGGTCCGACTGCGACAGCTTGCCATAGAGGTTTATCTGGCCCGTGTCGACATCTCTCACCAGCTGCATAGTCTCCGCATCGATGATGCTCACGGTCGTTTCATACTCATGGTCTTCCTGAAACGCATAGCCGCCCGTGTTGGCCACGAAGAGATGTCCCTTGTAGTAAGCTATGCCCTCAGGCTCGTATCCCACCTCACAGGTAGCGACAACCTCGAACGTATGGATGTCAATCTTGGCCACATACCCCTTTGTAAACATTTCGTAGCCATTGATGGTGCCACACTCATGACCATAGGAAGATACATAAACATATCTGCCGTCGGTGGCGAGTTTGCGGTTGTTAGGCACATCTTCTGTCTCGGCCACACGCTTCCCATCGGGTGATATGAATTGGATGATGTTGCTCCAGTTGATTGTTATGGCAATGAGGTCTTCGTTTATTTGGATGATGTCGTTGGGGGTGTCACCAAGTTTTCGTTTGTTGGCGTCTCTGAACCACTGGTTGCTGACAATCTCACCATCTTCGAAGTAGGAGATCTTGCCATTGTCGGACTGCCAGTTGCCTTCGTTCAGCAGGATGATACGCTCCTGAGCCTGTACGTTCAAGGCGATGGAGCAGAGGAGTGATAGAATCAGTTTTTTCATATTCCAAAGGATAATGTCAGTTTATAATTGCGCCCGGGCATAGGGTAGCGCGGTATGTGTTCGTATTGTATGTCGAGCAGGTCGCACACCTCAAGGCATACGCCCCACTGCGTCTTATCCATGGGGAGCGTGTAGGTCAGTTTCATGTCGATGTTGTGATAGGGCTTTAACACATCTTCGGGGTCTGCATAGCTCCACATGCGTTCGCCCACATAGAGATAAGAGGTGGTAAACTGTAGGTTGTGCCAGCCGACGATGGCCGTGACTCCCGACGACAATGTGGGAGAATAGCAGATGGGCTTGTCATACGTATCCTCATCCTCGGGGTCGGTACGGTTCACGTCGCGTTGCCATGTCAGCGAACCTAGCAGTGAGAACTGCCAGTCATCCGTGTGGTAACGGCCCTGTGCTGTAGCATTGAGCCCTCGGCAAAAAGTGTAGCCGTAGTTCATCATCGACCACGTATAGGTACCCTTCAGGGGAAGGCACACGATACGGTTCTCAATCTTGTTCTGATAGGCGTCGGCCTGCACGGAGGCATTCCAATGCGGAGAATCGAAGTGGTACTCAACCCCCATATTGAGTTGCTTGGTATATTCGGGTTTTAGGTTTCGGTTGCCCACCTGAGTATAGTAGAGATCGTTGAGCGTGGGTGCACGGAAGATCTTCTTGTACCAGGCGCGCAGCGTCAGCCCCTCCCATGTGTAGGCGGTAGAGACAGCCGGTGTCCAGCGCTCCAAGGGGTCGGCAGCCCCCACATGGGCAAAGGTAACATCGCGGTAATGCTGGTGTAGCAGCGAAGCCGCCGCCTGCAAACCTTGCCAGTTGACCTGTGCCGCCATCACCTGCTTCTGGTCGAGGCGGAACACATCGTCAAACTTCTTCAGGTCGGCCGCCAGCTTGCTGTAGCGCACATCGTAGCTTGCCGAGAGCGACAGCCACTGCCAGGGCGTGAACGCATAGCATAGTGCGCCGTAGCCATCCTGCTGGTAATAATGGTTGTCGACGCGAGCTGTATTCTGGTTTTCAGGATAGTCGGTACAGTAGCGCAGATACTCGTTGGTGTACTTGGCATTTACCTTCAAGTGATGGTGCTCAGCGAATTGTGCTTGGTACGAGGTCTGAACGAAGAAGTCACGGTCCCACTCACGGCCCACGTTGACATACTTGTCGCTCAACCGCCTCACGATGCCGCCCGGGCAACCACGCTCACTGTCGTAATAATAAATATGAGATGCGAAACCACCCTTGAACAGGGCTCCTTCGATGCGTCCGTAGCGGATGTCACTGTTGGCACGACGCCCTACGGTATCTTCATACTCCGAGTGGTAGCGGAAAGGGTAGTCGCCACGCGAGTCGGTCCACTCACCATCGATGAAGCCGCTCCAGCCCTTTCTCTCAAACTGGACATTAGCCTTCGCCATATAGGTGGTAAACGAGGCTCTACGCAACTGTACTGACAACGAATCCTTTGTGGGTCTTCGTGTACGTAGATACACGGTAGCGCCCGATGCATACTCAGAGGCCGACTGGCAATGGTCGAGCTTGTTTGCGTTGTAGAGCGATACGTTCTCCATCGTCGATAGGGAGAACTTGCCTAAATCCACCGTGCCGTTCTGGGCATTGGTGATGCGTATACCATCCACATAGATACCCACATGTTGCGCACCGAGCGAACGCACGTTGACGGTTTTCAGTCCGCCCAGTCCACCATAATCCTTGATCTGCACACCAGCAAAATACTTCAGCGCATCAGCCACCGATGTGTTGCTCAGTGCTTGTAGCTCCTCACCCTGCAAGGTCTGCGATGTAGCCATAGTGCGAGAGGGTTGTTTGGAGGTGATTGTCACCTCATCAAGAGCCTGTATGCTGTCGAGCGACAGTTGGGCACTGGCAGTCATCACTTGTGCCGCAAGCAAGAGCATCGCGGCGCACCGTATCACATGTTGTCGTGTCTTATACATATATACACCATTATCTATCAAGCCATCTTTTTCAGTATGCTTGATACACAGGTATACATGTCAACTCACAAATGACAAACTATACGATGGGCCATCTATCGTCGCGTGTTGGAAGATACAGCAGAGTACTCCTCATGCTATCCATGCCTCTTCCTTGCCAATAATCGTGGATATGTGAAAACCCATGTCCGTCCATTCGATTCTTTCCGTAGACCTGCGTCAAGAATACTTTTTATTTGTCACGGCCGGTCTTCTGACTTATCCCGTTTATTGCGCCTTCCCAACAATGAAGTCAGTGGCTAAAGAGTGCAATAAACACACAGTTGCTAAGGGACTTACAGCAGCAGGTACTGTCCCGGATTCACACCGGATTCCCGTAAATCCAAGCCTTTGTAGAGGC
>JAZRDT010000158.1:0-23017 GCA_045660385.1 Bacteroidaceae bacterium
TTACGGTCGAGGACTACGGCAACCGCGAGTTTCAACTAAGGCAATGTAAAGACAAAAAGAAAGCGTGAAGCCCTGCACTGTCGCTCGCTCCACGTTCTGAGGCTCCTGGAAATTGCCTTGCAAGTCGGAACGAGCAACAAGAGAAGCCCCACGCCATATACGATATACTAACAACCCTGCTGTGCCCAAAGTTGCCATTGGTGTAGGGATACACCAATGGCTGTGACACAATGAGGGCTGTACATACGATACAACCAAGGGGCATTCACCGTTGCCTTGTTTTTGACTTGCATTTTGAAATTTTTCCAGGATTTCAGAACGTCAAAACTAAGCGTAGTAAACGCCTTTCAATATGTCTTGTCGCCCACACGACACATCCTCAGGGGATGGTGGCGTGAGTGACAGTGCGAAATTAGTACAATTAGTGCGGAAAAGCAAGAGTTGGCCCCAAAATATCGAAAACTGTTCGGCGAACGAGATTCATCGCTGGTGCGAAAAGTGTTTCTGGTGGAGTAATAAAAGTTTATTTTTGGCCTGGCAAGGGGCAGCAAGCTGTAACGGTAAAGACAGCCTTTGGCAGCAACGATGACATTAACGAGCCATAGACAACTAACGGCGGATACTGCGTACAAATTTCCCTATAGGCGATAAAATAGGGATATTCTATTTAATGACTGCACGAAATAGGGAATCATATATCCGATTTCCTTGTGCCTAATATCCGTTTTTCTGTTTCTGTTTGTTGTTTTCATTTGCCGTTCGCGAACGGCAACGTTGTCTTTCGCGAACGACCACGTGGCTGTTCGCGAAGAGCAACGTGGAGCTTCGCGAACAGCAAATAAGAATGCAGTGTAAAAACCGGAAATAGGATATACGAAAAGCGTGTTTGGAATGTGTGATTGAGAAGGATTATCTCGGAACTTTTTCTTGATTGGCCGACCGGCACCCCACCGATGCGGGGTGTCGGTGGGTAACAACAAGTCAAACTGCCATTTACACCAAGTTACCGACACCTTGACAAAAAAAGGAAAAACATGAATAAATCATATAAGAGTTCCTAAATTGGCGGTAAAATATCAGTGTAATGCTTTGTGCTTTGATGATTTATACGTACATTTGCCTTGAAACACAACGTATGCGTATGAAACAATATTTGATGGGTTACGATATAGGCAGTTCGTCGGTGAAGGCGAGTCTCGTGGAGGCTGCCAGCGGACGATGTGTGGCTTCGGCCTTCTATCCCAAGACGGAAGCCCCCATCCTTGCAGTGCAAGCGGGATGGGCCGAGCAGGAGCCTGAGAGCTGGTGGCAGTATCTGAAGCAGGCAACAGCCGATGTGATGCACGCAGCCGAAGCTCGTGGTGAGGAGGTGGCAGCGATAGGTATATCATACCAGATGCACGGATTGGTGTGCGTAGACAAGCAGGGACATGCCTTGCGTCCCTCGATTATCTGGTGCGATTCACGCGCGGTGCCCTACGGAGAGAGAGCCTTCGAGGCTATCGGTCGGGAGCACTGTCTGAGCCATCTGCTCAACTCACCGGGCAACTTCACTGCATCAAAACTTGCTTGGGTGAAAGAGCAGGAGCCGGAGCTATACGCACAGATAGATAAGGTGATGTTGCCGGGCGACTACATCGCACTGCGCCTCACAGGTGAAGCTTGTACTACCCTATCGGGCCTGTCGGAAGGTATATTCTGGGACTTCCACAAGGGATGCTTGTCCGAGGAGGTGATGAACCACTACGGCTTTGATGCTTCGCTGATACCGACCATACGCCCCACCTTTGCGCCCCAAGGCGAACTCACGGCTACCGTAGCCACCGAACTGGGATTGGCTGCAGGAACTCCTGTGACCTACCGCGCGGGCGACCAACCCAACAACGCACTGTCGCTGGGTGTGTTCAACCCCGGAGAGATTGCCTCAACGGCAGGCACATCGGGCGTGGTATATGGCGTGCTGGGCAACGTAAACTACGACGCCAAATCGCGTGTGAACACCTTTGCGCATGTGAACCACTCGGCCGAGCAGACACGCCTGGGCGTGTTGCTATGTATCAATGGCACGGGCATACTGAACTCGTGGCTGCGACGCAACGTATTGCCCGAGGGCATCACATACGATGCGATGAACGAGTTGGCGGCATCGGCTCCCATCGGTGCTGACGGACTGAGCATACTGCCCTTCGGCAATGGTGCCGAGCGTGTACTGGAAAACCGTGCACCGGGATGCAGCATGCATGGAATCAACTTCAATTGCCATACTCGTGCACACCTGGTACGTGCAGCACAGGAGGGCATCACCTTTGCCTTCAAGTATGGCATCGAGGTAATGGAGCAGATGGGCATGGAGGTGACGAAGATACATGCCGGATTGGCCAATATGTACCTGAGCCCCATCTTCCGCCAGACACTGGCCAATGTGACGGGGGCAACCATCAACTTGTACGACACCGACGGTTCAATAGGTGCTGCACGCGGCGCCGGCATTGGAGCGGGTATTTATAAGGATACGACCGAGGCCTTCGCTACGCTGCAGAAGTTGGCTACCGTCGAGCCCAAAGCCGAGGAGGTAGCAGCCACGATGGAAGCGTATGAGCGATGGAAAGGAACGATTGACAAGTGTAATTAGGTGACACCTCATCATTAATCCTGCTACGCAGTCTTTTCCTCCTTCTATACTCGCAAGCGAGACTCCTTGATGAAGCTAAAGCTTCAGTCGTCGCAACCGACGCTATCATACCGCGTCGGCGGCAATTCCAAGTAAACTTGCTTGCACTCGGTTTGGCGTCGGTTCAACATTAAACATTAAACATTAAACATTCAACATTAAACATTCAACATTAAACAATAATACTATGGCAAAAGAATTTTTCCCCGGAATCGGTAAGATTCAATACGAAGGACGCGAGAGCCGCAACCCGATGGCTTTCCGCTACTATGATGCAGAAAAGGTTATCATGGGCAAGACGATGAAGGATTGGCTTCGCTTCTCCATGGCTTGGTGGCACACATTGTGCGCCGAGGGCAGCGACCAGTTTGGCGGTGGCACCAAGGACTTCCCTTGGAACACAGCTACCGACCCCATCCAGGCTGCCAAGGACAAGCTGGATGCAGGCTTCGAATTCATGCAGAAGATAGGTATCGGCTACTACTGCTTCCACGATGTGGATCTCGTAAGCGAGGGCAACAGCATCGAGGAATATGAGGCCAACCTCAAGGAGATTGTGGCCTATGCTAAGCAGAAGCAGCAGGAAACGGGAATCAAACTCCTGTGGGGCACAGCCAACGTGTTCGGCCACAAGCGCTACATGAACGGCGCTGCCACCAACCCGAATTTTGACGTAGTAGCCCGCGCTGCCGTACAGATCAAGAATGCCATCGACGCTACCATCGAACTGGGCGGCGAGAACTATGTATTCTGGGGCGGACGTGAGGGATATATGAGTCTGCTCAACACAGATCAGAAACGCGAGAAGGAGCACCTGGCCATGATGCTCACCAAGGCTCGCGACTATGCTCGTGCCAAGGGATTCACCGGTACCTTCCTCATTGAGCCCAAGCCCATGGAGCCCACCAAACACCAGTACGATGTGGACACGGAGACCGTGATCGGGTTCCTCAAGGCACACGGCTTGGACAAGGACTTCAAGGTGAACATCGAGGTGAACCATGCCACACTGGCAGGTCACACCTTTGAGCACGAATTGGCTGTAGCCGTTGACAATGGCATGCTGGGCTCAATCGACGCCAACCGTGGCGACTATCAGAACGGTTGGGATACCGACCAGTTCCCCATCGACAACTACGAGCTCACACAAGCTATGATACATATCATCCGCAATGGCGGATTCGGCACAGGCGGCACCAACTTCGACGCCAAGACACGCCGCAATTCGACTGACCTGGAGGATATCTTCATTGCGCACATCGCCGGCATGGATGCCATGGCCCGTGCATTGGAGAGCGCCGCACAAATGCTTGAGGAGTCGCCCTACCGCCAGATGCTAACACAGCGATACGCCTCCTTCGATGAGGGTGAGGGTAAGGCCTTCGAAGAGGGTAAGATGGGTATCGAAGAGCTGGTGGCCTACGCCAAGCAACACGGCGAGCCTGCACAGATCAGTGGTAAGCAAGAGCTCTACGAAGCTATACTGAACATGTATTGCTAAGGAAAAGAGACGAAAAAGCGGGATTATGATCCTGCTTTTTTCGTTCAATCCTTGTTTGTACAGGAATAATAGCTAAATTTGCATATTGATTTTGCAAAATACGACAGAGTTATGGCATCAAACAACAATCACCTGGTGATAATGGCAGGCGGCATAGGTAGCCGCTTTTGGCCGATGAGTACGCAAGAGTGTCCCAAGCAGTTTATCGACGTTATGGGATGTGGTCGCACATTGATACAGCTTACGGTAGACCGCTTCGAAGGACTATGCCCCAAGGAGAATGTGTGGGTGGTGACCTCGGAGAAGTATGCCGACATCGTACGCGAGCAGTTGCCCGACCTGCCCGAGGAGAATATCTTGCGCGAGCCCTGTCGTCGCAACACTGCGCCCTGCATAGCCTATGTGTGCTGGAAAATCAAGACACGCAACCCCAAGGCCAACGTGGTGGTGACACCCAGCGACCATGTGGTGATGAACGTGAAGGAGTTCCAACGTGTCATCGCATCGGCTCTGGACTACACCAAGACCTCCGATGCCATACTCACCTTGGGAATGAAACCTACACGTCCGGAAACAGGCTACGGATACATCGAAGCCGATCTGAGCAGTGCGTCGACATCAAACAAGGAGATTTTCCGCGTAGACTCCTTCAAGGAAAAGCCCGATGTGGAAACAGCCGAGAAGTATATCCGCCAAAACAACTACTACTGGAATGCTGGTATCTTCATTTGGAATGTCAACACGATTGTCAATGCCTTCCGCATATACCAACCCGAAATTGCCGACATCTTCACAGCACTGATGCCCGTGTTCTACACCGATGCCGAGCAGCAGGAGATTGACAAGCATTTCCCCGAATGCCCCAACATCTCAGTGGACTATGCCATTCTCGAGAAGTCCGACGAGATATACGTATTCCCTGCCGACTTTGGATGGAGCGACCTCGGCACATGGGGCTCGCTGCACGTGCAGATGGAGAAGGACCTCATGGGCAACGTCAGCATCGGCAACAACATCTCGCTCTACGAAAGTCGCAACTGCGTAGTGCACACCACCGAAGAGAAGAAGGTGGTAATCATCGGACTCGATGGGTACATCGTGGCCGAGAAGGACAATCAGTTGCTTATATGCAAGCTCGACGACGAACAACGCATCAAGGAGTTTTCGGATAAATAATTGATTTCCCCCTAAACAAAAGAGAGGGCGCTTCACTCGAAGCGCCCTCTCCTACTCTATATACACATCGCTCAAGCCAAGTCGCGATACTTGAGCAAGGGATTCTTAGCCGCTGTGGTCTCATCGAGGCGGCGCACAGGAGTGGTGTGCGGAGCACTCTTCACCATGTCGGGGTCGGCAAGCGCCTCTTCGGCCACACGGTGCATGATGCCGATGAAGTCGTCGAGCGTCTCCTTCGACTCAGTCTCCGTGGGCTCTATCATGATGCTCTGATGGAACAGCAAGGGGAAGTAGATGGTAGGAGCATGGTAGCCATAGTCGAGCAAACGCTTCGCAATGTCGAGCGTGGTGACACCGGTGCTCTTGTCGGCCAGACCATCGAAGACAAACTCGTGCTTGCACACCGTATCGATGGGCAGGTAGTAGGCATCGCGCAGACACTCCTTCACATAGTTGGCGTTGAGTGTAGCGATGGGTCCCACATGCTTGATCTCCTTGCCCAGCGAGAGGATATAGGTGTAGGCACGCATCACGACGGCAAAGTTGCCCAAGAAGGCCGATACTCTTCCGCAAGAAGAGTTTAATTGACAATTGACAATTGACAATTGACAATTACCGTCCGGATGTTGTTTGTGAATTGTGCATTGTGAATTGTGAATTTTATATTTGCCCTCGACAAATACCACGCGCGGATTGGGCAGACAATCGACGAGGTGTGCAGCTACTCCTACAGGACCGCTACCGGGGCCGCCTCCACCGTGAGGTGTCGAGAAGGTCTTGTGCAGATTGATGTGCATGATGTCGAAGCCCATATCGCCGGGGCGTGATGCACCGAGCATGGGGTTAAGGTTCGCTCCGTCGTAGTAGAGGAGTCCGCCCGCCTCGTGCACCAGTTTGGCAATCTCTACCACCTTGGTCTCATAGATGCCCAGCGTGTTGGGGTTGGTCATCATGATACCCGCAATGGTGTCGTCGAGCAAGCCCTTGAGGTCATTGGTGTCGACGGTGCCATCGGCAGTCGACTTCACCTCCACAATCTCGAGTCCGCACACGGCCGCACTGGCAGGGTTGGTGCCATGGGCACTGTCGGGCACGATGACGCGAGTACGCTGGGTGTCGCCACGCATCAGGTGGTACTGGCGCATCACCATCAGTCCGGTAAGCTCACCATGAGCACCGGCATAGGGGTTGAGGGTGAAGTCGGCCAAGCCCGTAAGCTCGCTCAAGGCGCGTGCCGTATGGTAATAGATGGCAAGGGCGCCCTGCACACTCTCTTCGCTCTGCAAGGGATGCAAGCCCTTGAAGGCGGCGTGCGAGGCCATCTCCTCATTGATCTTGGGGTTGTACTTCATGGTGCAGCTTCCCAGGGGGTAGAAGCCGGTCTCAACGCCAAAGTTCTTGTTCGACACGTTGGTGTAGTGGCGCACCACATCGAGTTCGCTCACCTCGGGGAGTTCGGCAGGAGTGTCGCGAAGCAGAGCTGAGGGAATTGACAATTGACAATTGACAATTGACAATGAGCCATCCGGTTTGTCCGTTGACTGTTGCCCGTTGTCTGTTGACCAATTCTTCGGAAGACTATATCCAACGCGGCCAGGGCGTGAAATCTCGAATATCAGTTTATCGTAGTACTTCATAGCTTTGCCTCCTTTACCAATGTTACAAGTTCGTCAATCTGCTCTTTGGTGCGGCGCTCGGTGGCGCAGAAGAGGATGCAGTCGTCCATACCCTCGCGATAGTCGCCCAAGGCGATGCCCGCCATGTAGCCCTTCTCGGCAAGGTGTGCCTGCAGCGCTTTCACGGGAAGTGTAGTGCGCAGGGCAAACTCCTTGAGGAAGGGTGCGTCGGGGAAGGCGGGAGCAAAGAGGCCGGTCTTCACCAATTCGTCGCAGAGGTAATGGGCAGCAGCATAGCTCTGCTCGTTCACTTCGCGCAAGCCCTGCTTACCCATCAGCGCGAGGTAGATGGTGATGTGCAGTGCCATGAGCGACTGGTTGGAGCAGATATTACTGTTGGCCTTCTCGCGACGGATATGCTGCTCGCGAGCCTGCAGGGTGAGCACGAAGGCACGCTTGCCATCCACATCCTTGGTGGCACCCACAATGCGTCCGGGGAGTTTGCGCACCAGTTCCTTCTTGCAGGCGAGGAATCCCACATAGGGACCTCCGAAGCTGAGAGGTATGCCCAAGGGCTGACCGTCGCCACAAGCGATATCGGCACCCCATGCGGCAGGAGTCTTCAGTACGGCCAGTGCCGAGGGGTCGCACTGCATGATGAGCAGCGCCTTGGCGGCATGCACATCGTCGGCAAATCCCGTATAGTCCTCGATGATGCCATAGTAGTTGGGCGATGCCACAAGCACGCCAGCCACATCGCCCTCAGCAAGCATAGTCTGCATGGCAACGCGGTCGGTATGTCCATCTACTTCTGGAATTAGGCTCACGGTGATGCCCTTAAACTTGGCATAGGTGTCGATGACGCCAAGCACTGCGGGGTTGAGGGTTGCCGACACGAGCACGCGGTTCTTCTTCTTGGCCTGCGCCACCGCCATAAAGATGGCCTCTACGGCAGCCGTAGCCCCATCGTACATAGAGGCGTTGGTGCAGTCCATGCCCGTGAGCTCACAGATGTGGCTCTGATACTCGAAGATATATTGCAGTGTGCCCTGCGATATTTCGGGCTGGTAGGGCGTATAGGCGGTGAGGAACTCGCTGCGCGATGTGAGCGCACCGATGGCCGAAGGGGTGTAGTGGTCGTAAGCGCCACCACCGGCAAAGATTACTTGCTTTTTGTTTTGTGCTCCGAGTGCGTCGAAGTGGGCACGTATCTCCTCCTCCGACATGGGGTCGGGCAGGTCGTACTCCTTCTGCAGACGCACACTGGCGGGGATGTCGGCAAAGAGGTCGTCAATAGCGCTGACGCCAATCTTGTCGAGCATCTGACGGATATCGTCAGGTGTGTGGGGGATGTATTTGTTCATGGTAGGAGCCCCCTCTAACTCCCCCAAGGGGGAGGAATTAGTAGGAGGACTTGGTATTATTTATTTGTTTGTAATACAACGAGAACATCATTTTGCGGCGATGACTGAGTTCCTCCCCCTTGTGGGGAGGTTAGGAGGGGGCTTCTTCCCCCTTACTCACAAATCTTCTCGTAGGCAGCAGCGTCGAGCAGGCTGTCGAGTTCTGCGGGGTCAGCAAGTTCAACCTTGATGATCCAGTTCTCGTAAGCATCCTGGTTGATGAGTTCGGGCTCGCCCTCGAGTGCGTTATTGATTTCGATGATGGTACCGCTAACGGGTGAATAGAGGTCGCTGGCAGCCTTTACGCTCTCCACAGCACCGAACTCTTCGCCCTTGCTGATTTCATCACCCTCTGAGGGGAGATCCACATACACGATATCACCCAATGAATGCTGTGCATAGTCACTGATACCGATGAAACCGATGTTACCTTCTACTTTGACCCATTCGTGTGAGTCGGCATACTTGATGCCTTCAATTACTTTGCTCATAAGAAAAACAGATTAAGCCCCCTCTATCTCCCCCAAGGGGGAGGATTTGATTTCGGAGGTTATGGTTAATAACAATATTAATGCTTGAATTTTTTGGCTTCCCCAATTCCCCTCCCCTTGGGGAGGGATAGGGTGGGGCTTTCCTTTATTATTTTTTATAATTCTTCTGATAGAATTTCTTCTTCACCACCTTACCGGCAAAGGTCTTCTTGCGGATACGCACCTCGACGGGAGTCTCCAACGCACTGTAGCGTGCATCGATGAGTGCCATGCACACGCTCTTGTCCACTGACAGGCAGTGATAACCCGTGGTAACGGCACCAATCTCCTGGCCCTCCACCTCGATGGGATAGCCTGCACGAGGGATGGCGCGGTCGAGGAGTTCGATACCCACGATCTTCTTCTTCAGTCCCACGGCCTTCTGCTCGGCGAGTGCACTCTTACCGATAAACTCCTCCTTGTCGAGTTTCACGAAGATGCCGAGTCCGGCCTCAAGCGGAGTGATATCATCGCTCAGTTCATGCCCGTAGAGCGGCAGTGCCACCTCGAAACGCAAGGTGTCGCGGCAACCGAGTCCGCAAGGTGCCACCTCGCCCGAGGCGATGAGTGCATCCCACACCTTATTTATATAGGCATGCGAACCATACAGCTCGAATCCATCCTCACCGGTGTAGCCCGTGCGGCTGGCAATGATGGTCTCGCCATCAACCTCTATCTCCTTAAAGGTGTAGAAGGCAAGTTCGCCCACGGTGAGCCCGAGCAGACGTTCCACCACCTCCTCGCTCTTAGGACCCTGCACAGCCACCTGACCGTAATAGTCCGACTGATTATCGATGACCACATCGTAGCCCTTGCTCTGCTCCACGATCCAGGCGTGGTCCTTGTCAATATTCGATGCGTTCACCACGAGCAGATACTTACCCTCGCCCATGGCATACACGAGCAGGTCATCCACGCTGCCGCCATGCGGGTAGCACATGATGCCGTAGTAGATTTTGCCATAAGGCGCACCGGTGATGTCGTTAGTAAAAATATGATTGACAAACTTCTCTGCATCGGGGCCACTGACGAAGATCTCGCCCATGTGTGATACATCGAACACGCCGCAGGCATTGCGCACTGCATTGTGCTCCTCCTTGATACTCG
This sequence comes from Bacteroidaceae bacterium, assembly GCA_045660385.1. Classification (GTDB taxonomy): domain Bacteria; phylum Bacteroidota; class Bacteroidia; order Bacteroidales; family Bacteroidaceae; genus UBA1189. The sequence continues at coordinate 10,005 of JAZRDT010000158.1, forward strand.
AATATTCGATAGGCATATCAAATCCGCCGAAGGGGCTCATCTTAGCCCCGAGAGCTACGTGTTTGTCGTGCAGACAGGTTAGCTTCAAGTTCTCCATGGTGTTTTCAAATTCGTTTTTAAAGTGTTTCTCCGCTTCGTGCCGCCCACATCCGCAAAAGAGAGTGTGCGCAACCCTTAGCTTTTAGTTGCAAAAATAACGATTATCCGATAAACAGCAAATTATTTTCCCGTTTTCTTTCTGCAAGAAACATAAAACGAAATTTAGTAACACCTTTCATAACACAAAACAACGAAGTTTACCATTCATATTTGCATTATTCGGAATAAACATGTAATTTTGTGAATTACATTTATATTCTAATCGTATGAAGAAACGCATTTTCCTCTGTCTGATAACCTGCCTGATGGTCCGCCTCTGCATGGCGCAGTACGAACAGCTGACCAATATCCCCACCATCTACATCGAGACCTTCGGGGGACAACAGATCACCAGCAAGAGCAACTACATCTATGCCACGATGACCTATGTGGATGCCGATAAGGTGGTGCAGTACGACTCGCTTCAGATTCGCGGCCGTGGCAACTCCACCTGGAATCTGGCCAAGAAGCCCTACCGCATCAAGTTCAACGAGTCCACCAAATTCCTCGGCAAGGGATATGCCAAGAACAAGAGTTGGACCCTCCTTGCCAACCACGCCGACAAAAGTCTGCTGCGCAATGCCGTCACCTTCGCCATGGGCGACTTCCTGGGACAGCCCTTCAGTCCGGCAGCCCACTTCGTCGACCTCGTAGTCAATGGCACCTATCTGGGCAACTACCAGGTGTCCGACCAGGTGAATGTTGACGACAAGCGTGTAGAGATCGTCGAGCAGGAGGAGATAGCCACCGACGAATCGAACATCACCGGCGGCTACCTGGTAGAGATCGACGGATTCGGTTCGAGCGAAGTGGTCAACTTCCGCACCAGCAAGAACCTCATCGTGTCAGTCAAGTCGCCCGACGAGGATATCATCAACACAGCCCAGAAAAACTATATCCGCCAATACCTGAACGATTTTGAGTCGGCCCTCTTCGGCTCCAACTTCACCGACGAGACCCGCGGCTACCGCGCCATTGCCGACTCGGCCACGCTCATGAGCTGGTACATCGCCACCGAGCTGAGTGCCAATGTCGACGGATTCTGGAGCACCTACCTGTATAAGGATCAGGACGACCCCCGACTCTATTTCGGTCCGCTATGGGACTACGATATCGCCTACAACAACTGCAACCGTGTGGGCGACGTCACCAATCAGACCATGGTGGATGCCGGTTTCGGCAGCGACCTCACCAAGGTGTGGGTGAAGCGGATGATACAGGACCCCTGGTTCAACGAAGCCATCAACCGGGCATGGAAACAAAAGGTCGACGAAGGACTCGAGGAGTACCTGTACCAGTACATCGACAGCATGGCGGCCTACCTCGACCAGTCGCAGGAGAAGAACTATAGCCGCTACTCCATCACCTCGCACGTTTACAATGAGATCTACCTTTACTCCACCTACGCCGAGTACATCGACCAGCTCAAGGACTTCATCGGCAACCACATGCAGTTCCTCACCACCACCTTTGCCCAGCGTGCCAACGAGGAGGGCGGTGGCGGCGATGATGAGCCCATCACCCTCAAGCCCTTCAAACTGCAGGATGGCTACTACTACCGCATCTACAACAAAAGCACCAACAAAGTGCTCGACATTGCCGACGCCTCATCCGAGGCGGGAGCCAACGTCGTGATATGGTCACCCGAGTATGGTCGCGACACCCAGCTGTGGGAGGTGGTGCAGACGGGCGACTACTACCTGCTCATCAACAAAGCCTCGGGCATGGCATTCAACGACCCCTCCCCCTCATCGACCGTAGGCACCCCCCTCAACGTAGCCGTTCCCGATGCCAACGACAGCCGCCAGCACTGGAAGTTTGTCACCGTAAACGAGAACGACAACTACAACATCATCAACGTCTACACCGACCATGCCATCAACAACTCGGGCGGAGGTGCCGCTGATGGCAACAACATCCTCAGCTACACCAACGACGACCGCAACTCGGTAAGCAGCAACCGTCAATGGCGCATCACCCCTGAAGAGCTCAAACCCGACTACATTCCCGAAGAGGTGCGCGAGGCACTGTCCGCCACCATAGCCGAGGCCGAAGCGTTCCTTAACACGCTCACCGACATGCAGGTGGGTAGCGGCATCTTCTGCTACGACGAGAAGCAGATAGCCGAGTTGCGCCAGATGGTGCTCGACGCCAAGATCTTCGAGTCCACCGTCGCCGACGACTACATCCTCACCAATGTGAACCTTGCCGAGAAACTCGCCCGCGCACAGCAGAAGATTATGCCCGATGCCAATCACAGCTACGTCATCCGCCACAAGAAATCGGGCTACTACCTCGACATCGAGTCTGACGGACTCTGCATCACCAGCCTCATCAACAACGATGCCAGCCAGCGCTTCCATTTCGAGCAGGCCGCCGACAACGGAGTGTACCTGAAAGCCGAGAACGGACTCTACGTGATGCTGGGCAACACCAATGCATGGACCATGGTGGGACAGACCTTCATAGCCGACGAATCCAAGGCCACCTTCGAGGTATCCATCATGGACGGCAGCTATCGCATCTACACCATCAACGGCATACTCGGCACCGATGCCAACAACGACTACTCAGCAGTGTATGGCGACAAGCACGAGAACAATGCCGACCACGTGAGCCGTGCCGAGTGGATCATCGAGGAGGCCACATCAGAACTCGACCACCTCAGAGCAGAATTGGACGAACTCATCGCCCAGGCACAAAGCAGTCTTGCCGCCATCGGTAAGAACTGGGTAGGCGACGCCCCCATGCAGCATGCACAGAGCAACCTCAAGGCCGTGAGCGAAGCCATTGACGAGGCCAAGGCATACGACTACGCCAGCGAGGCCGACTACCAGGAGATGATCGCATACCTCAGCGAGGTGCTGTCGCAGCTCCATATCCTCAATGCACCCGAGGACAAGGACTACTACCTGCGCCACCTACAGGGATACAACCTGTCGTGCAGCGACGGACTCACCCTCGAGCCCATCGACACGCTGGACGCAGCCCAGCGCTTCCGCCTCATCCCCGTGGAGGATGCCATCAACACCTACCACATCTACACCAACGGCATGTATGTAACAGCCACCGACGACCCCGTCACCCCGCTCGCGCTCACCGATACCCCGCGCGACCAGTGGGGCCAGTTCATCGCCTGCCAGGTCGATGCCACCGTCTTCACTCTACAGAGCGCAGTGGGCTACCTCGGCGTACAGAGTACCGCGCAGACAGGCCAGCCCTGCATACCCAATGCCGCCGACAAGGGCAACAACATACGCTGGCAGCTTGTGGAGCCCACCAACGTCATCAACGGCATCCACCAGCCCACCGACTACGCATCGCTCGTCGACTACGTGCTCATCTACAACAAGGAGATGCAGACCATCCGCTTCGCCTCGGACGACATGCACGCCCTTGCCGATGTCGACGTACAGGTATACACCGTCGGTGGACGCCTGCTCTACACCTTCAAGGCCAACGAGGAGCAGTCGGTAGCCAACCTCCCCAGCGGCACCTACCTCGTGCGCTGGACACTGGGCAGCACCTCACGCAGCGTCAAGTTCAAGCGATAACCCGCATTAAAAGAAAAGCCCGCCAATTGGCGGGCTTTTCTTTTGGCCGTTGGCTGTTAGCCGTTAGCTTCCATCCGGCAGGCAGACTGTTGACCGTAGACCGTTGACTGTTGACTAAGGCTGCTAGCCGTTGACTAAAGCGCTAAAGCGCTAAATCCCCGCCTTCTTCTCAGCCTCCGCAATCAGCTTGTCGCCCTGCTTCTTGGCCTCAGCCACCAAGGCGTCGCCCGCCTTCTCGGCCGCCAGCTTCTTGATGGCATTGCTACCCGCCTTGCTCACCAGGTCGGCCTTCTTCTTCTCGGCCTCCTCCACCAGTTTCTGGGCAGCCTGCTTTGCCGCTTTCACCAGTTCCGCCTTCTGCTTCTCGGTACTGCTGATGTCCACACCCAGCTTCTCGCCCACCGACTGCATCGCCTTGTCGGCTGCAGCACTGGCAGCCTGCTTCGCCATGCTCTCGGCGTCCACCGTGATCTTGGGAGCGCTAAACTTACCGCCAATTTTCAAAGGAATGGTATTAATGCCCGATGCACCCGCATCCGCGAGTTTCAGGGTAGCCGCGTAGTCAATCGTCTGATCCAATCCCGTCGTACCGTTCAGACTAAGTGTTGCACCACCCATCTTGATGTCGAAAGGCTTGGTAGCCACACGACCATCCTGTATGGTGAAGTCCACGTTCAGATCCTTCACCGTGATATCCTTGAGCGCCTCATGCTGCGTAGCCTCGGCAATCTTGTCAAACACCTCCACGTTCGAGAGGCTCAGGTTACGGGTGTTCAGACTACCGCTTGCCGTGAGCGTATTCAACTGCGGAGCCATCAGACTATCCAACTTCGTGTCCACCGCAATCTTACCCGAGAAGTTACCGTTCAGCTTCTCAAAGATGGGCGCCATCTGCTGTATCATCACCAACTCCTTGAAGGTCTGCCCAAACGACAGTCCGTTCAACGCAAAGGAAGCATCCAGCTCCGGCTCCTTCGCATTCTGCGCGGTAGAGTAAGCACCATTCATCACCACCGAGCCACCCATCACCTCCATCGAGAGGTTGCTCATGTCGGCCGTGCCCTCCTTCACCACCAGCTTACCGTTGAGGTTCTTTATCGTCATCTGGCTAAACAGAATCTCATCCATATCCACCTGCATGTTGAAGTCGATGTTCTCCGGCACCACCAGCACACCGGCAGCAGTGCTCTCCTCCCCTACCTCAGCTGCCGACTCGGGCGAGGTCTCCGCCTCCTCCGTCTCCCCGTCCGTCAGGAAGTCGTTCAGGTTCATATGTCGGCTCTTGACATTGAGCTTACCCTTCAGCGTGCTACCCCTCAAGGCAAAGGCCAGGTAATTCTCGAATCGGCAGTCGGCCGTCACATCATTGTCGCCCACCATCACCGTCGTCTCACTCAGATTCAGATATTGCGGAGTGAAGGTAAAGGTCGACTTCTCAATAGCCACCGCAGGGATACCCTCCAGCTCCACCTGCATATCGTTCAACGTGATGCTACCGTTCGCAGCAAAGCGCTCATACTGCTCCTTCTCCAGGTACGACATCCGGCCCGCCAGACTCATGTCGGCACGCACTCTGCCGTTCAGCGTCATATCCTCCAGCGGATACACGTTCTTCACCTCACCCAAGTCCAGCACACCCTTGGCCGTCAGCGCCAGTTCCGGGTCGCTGATGGGAGTCTTGATCTTGGCCGTGATGGCAAACGGGTTGTTCAGCACGCTGATGCTGAACTTCTCCACATCCACCTCGGTGAGGTCAATATCACCACCCGGGTTACCCACCTTCGCCATCACCTCGATATTATCCACACCCGTAGGCAAAGCCGGATAGCGGAAGCTACCGTCGCTCACCTTCAGTGCAGCCTCAAACTGCGGCACGATGCTGTCGCCCACCAGCTGCCCCTTGGCAAAGGCATGCAGACTCACGCTACCGTCGGCCTTGAGTCCTTCGAAGTCCTTGGCATAGATGGCCGGAACGAGCGACAATATCTCCTTGAAGCTGATGTCCGACGTGTTCAGCCTGATATCCATATCCATCGGTCCATCGGCAGGCAATGCAGCCCATCCATCCACGGTAGCCCGTATGGCATTCAGCGCCAACGTATTCTCCTTCAGCGTATACTTACCATTAGCAAAGTCGGCATCCACATCCAGGTCGGCACTCATACGCACCTTGTTCAACAAGGGCACACCATCCATACGGAAGGTGAGCGCATCGATGGCCGCCTTCAGTTTCAGCAGCGCATTGTCGGCCGCCATATCGCCCGAGCAGCGGATGTTGAAGTTTGCGATATCGGCATACATACCCCCCTGGCGGTCATCGTAGACAATGTTCAAGTTGTCCACCACCACCTTCTGCAGCTGTATGCTGAACGAGCTCGCCGTGGTATCCTCTTCCTCCTCCTCAGACGCAACCTTCATCACGTCCCAGTTGGGGCGACCATCCTCCAGCACGATCGCCTTCACGTAGGTATCCTCCAGCAACACCTTCGTCACATCAAATCCGCTGTTGCCAAACACCGACATCACATTCACAGCCACCTCCAGGTTGCCCACGCTGATGAGCGTGTCGCCGGCAAACTCATCCACACCCTTCAGCCAGAAGCCCTCGAGGCCCACCGAGGCCTTCGGGAATTCGCGCAGCAGACTGATGTCGAGGTCGTCGAACCCAAACTCAGCATTCAGCAGTTTATTACCCTCCGTGATTACAATCTCCTTTATCTTGCCCTGAAAGGCAACGGGAACAATGATGAGCACCGCCAGCAGACTGGCCAATACGATACCTGTGATTTTAGCAAACTTCTTCATGATGCGTGGCAATAATTATTAAGGTACAAATGTAATGATTATTTTCTTTATCCAACGTATGATGCTCCCAATAAATTATGAAAAACAAACGGAGCACTGCCCACCCGAGCAAACAAGCGGAGCACTGCAGGGTGGCAGCGCTCCGCACAAGAGAAAGGTTGTAAGAGATGAGGGGACATCCTCGCGGCTACATCGTGCAGCTCATTACACCCAGCGTACCCGCAATGGCGGTGAGTACGGTGATCAGCAATTTCAAGATTTCTTTCCAGTTGATTTTCATGTGATTAAAATTTAAGGTTTGAAATTTTAATTGTCTAAGGTCAACGGTCAACAGTTAACAGCCTTAGTCAACGGTCAACAGTCAACAGTCAACGATCCCGTTCCAGCGGTAGTTTTCGTTTTCGTCTTCGTCTTCGTCAAAGGTCAACGGTCAACGGCCAACAGCCAACGGTCAACAGTCTACGGCCAGCCTGCCGGATGGAAGCTAACGGCCAACAGCTAACAGCTAACAGCCAAAAGCCAACGGTTATCTGTTGACAAGAATTAGCGCGAGGCGCTAATTCTTGTCATACTCGCCCATCACGCGGTTGAGCTTGTAGTTGGCCCGGAGGTCCTTGAGCATCTGCGCCTCGGTGCGGAAGTTCACGGTGATGCCCTTGATCATCGATGCGGGCTGGAACTCGTCACTCTCGAAGGTCTCCATGGGGTAGCACTTGCCGCGGAGGTTGATCTTCAGTGCGCCGATGTCCTCGAGCACTACGCGGCGCCCGGCGAGCAGCGCCTTCTTGATGAACTTCTTGATAGCCTTGAGCACGGCGGATGCGTCGGCGTCGGTCACGGTGGTGGTAGTCTCGATGTCCTCGAGCAGCTCCTTGTAGGTGTAGTCGCTCGACTTTACCGCCTTAGCGGCCAGGTAAGTCACATTCTCGATACCCTTGGGATTCTTTACTCTTACGATTTTGTAGTTGATTGCCATAGTTTTTTAGTTTTAGGTTAATGGTTAAAGGTTAATGGTTAATGGTTAAGGGTTAATGGTTAAGGGTTAAGGGTTAAAGGTGAAAGGTTGGCTGTGTTTTATTTTTTAATTCTTAATTTTCAATTTTCAATTCGCTTACGGCCGTTGACTGTTGACTGTAGACTGTTGACTTCTGATTTCACTGCAAAGTTACGAAATCAGAATTTCTCATTTCCGGATTCTGATAAAGAGTGATAAAGAGTGATAAAGACTGATAATAACTTTTTGTAAGTGATTGACAATGTGTGCAAAATAAAATTTACCTTTTCAAAGGCTCGCCAGCAAATTCTCGCGGGCTCGCCGCGCCAAAATGCAGGCTTGCGAGCGGATTTTTCGGGCTTAACATACTCGCAGCAGGGGATGCGTGCATTATACCGTGCGCCACGCGTGAGCGCGCCCATATCCCGAAAACGGTGTCAGTGTCAGGTGTCAGTTAAGTTGCTGTGTCTCGCGCTAAGTGTGGTATAATATATAGGCTTATTTTAATATTATATATACTACGTATATCTAATATCTAAATAAGTATTTTTTCACATCATTATTTTCACCTCCATCGGGAGAGAGCATATTAATTGACACCTGAAACTGACACCCTATTTTCCTGAAAAGGTTGACACTTGTCTTCCTTCTCTTCGCTCAGCAAAGATTAAGTACCTTATCTCTGCATTCGCCTCATTCGTCGGTTGACACTTATACGGATTTTCGTTGACTGTTCTTCTTTGTTGACTCAGACAATATCTTCAAGATACGTCTGCGCCTATTTCTTGAAGACATTGCTGGCTCGGCAGTGTGGAGTATAGATGCAGCACGGGACGCAGATTTCTCTGCGCCCCGTGGCTTGCTTGTATGTGGTGCGTGTTGCTAAATCACAATCTATTATAGCAGTTTGAAGTAATAGGTAATGGTACCCGTTTGATTGTCGGTGCCATCAATCTTGTTGAATCGTGCTTGCATGGCGGCATCCTTCGCGGCTTGGCGTAGGTCGGGGTTTGCGGTGTTGGTGCGACTATTGATGTTGACCTCTATCACCTCTCCTGCGGGGGATACGGTGATGTTTACCACTACTCGTCCCTCGTCACATGCGGTATTGTTGGGCACAGGAAGTCTGCTACTGCTGATGCTACGTCCGTTGAGATCAAAGGTCCCTTGTACACTGATGCTGGTAGAAGTAGATTCTGCCATCTCCTCGTCGGTTGCCATATTGCTGAATTTGTTCCATGGCGATGTTGCCTTATAGTTGTCAATGGCGCTTGGCGATACGTGTAGCACGGCGAATTTGAGATTTGATCCATCGAAGGCGTTGGGCTTTGCCGAAGGTACATTTTCTGCATAGCAGTAAATTTCTCTAAGCGCGGGACAGAAGGCAAAAGCTGAGAATTCAATCGTTTCTAAACTATTGGGTAGCACAATGATTGTGAGATATTGGCAATTGTAGAATGCGTTACTCCCAATACTTTTCATTCCCTCGGGGATAATGATAGATTCGAGTGTATGACATGACGAGAATGCATTGTTGCCAATACGCACCACTCCGTCAGGAATAATGATAGAACCGAGGAAACTACAAGATGCAAACGCATTGTTGCCGATGCCCGTTACCTTGTATTCAGCTCCTGCATACGTCACTATCTCGGGAATCACTAAATCACCGCTATATTTTGTCGGGCACGATGTTACTTCGGCTGTTTTATTCCCTTTTGTAAGGTTATACCAAATCCCATCAATCTCGACTTTGGTTTGCGCACTGGCCACGAGGGGCAGCAATGTGGCGAAGAGGAAAAGTAGTTTCTTCATATTTATAAATGATTAATGTTGAATGGTGCTAAGGTAGTGATTTCTTGGCTTGTGTGCAAGGGATTATGGGAAATTGTTTATCGTTATCGAAAATGAAAGTAGAGCTTTGCTTTTTCGCTCGCTTGTTGCTATCTTTGCGGTGATTTCTTCTCGGACGACTCGGAGAGCTCGGAGAACTCAGACGACTCAGACGACCCGGACGACTCAGAAGAACTCAGCTAACCACTAATACCACTACCGCCATGTCCACCGACTTTCTCCCTCAGGAGGGTAACTACCGCAAGCTTCACGTGTTTCAGCTGGCCGAGTGCATCTATGCACTCACCTACGACTTTGTGCACAAGCATTTGCAGAAGGGCGACCGCACCATCGACCAGATGATACAGGCTGCACGCTCGGGCAAGCAGAATATCGCCGAGGGCAGCGTGGATGGCGCCACCTCGCGCGAGATGGAGCTGAAGCTCACTAACGTGGCCAAGGCGAGCATGCACGAGCTGCTCCTCGACTACGAGGACTACCTACTCACACATCGCCTCACGAAGTGGACACTCGACGACCCGCGCACCCAGCAGACACGCTCCTACACACGCTCTCACATGCTACCCGAGCAGTATCAGCACGTGGTGGACACGCGCTCGGCAGAGACGGCTGCCAACATTGCCATCACCATGCTACACCAGTTTGACGTGCTCATCACCAGCCTCATAGAGGCGCAGAAGCGCCGTTTCCTCGCAGAGGGAGGCATCAAGGAACAGATGTACCGTGCGCGCATGCAGGCTCGAGGCGGATATCCGAACTATGGGAATCAAGGTAATCAGAGTTCTCAGAGTGCTCCGAGTACTCCGAGTTCTCGGAGTTCTCAGAGTGAGAAGGACTAAGCAAAAACACCCAAATATGTTATAAAACATACGCAAAAAATTGAATTCCGCACGGGGGTATTTGTGGCTGCGATTTGCTCCTTGACGGTGGAAAACGTGGTGGAAAACTTCGTACTCCAGGGCTTGCATATACCGATAATACGATGTATTTTTGTAGTCGGATTGGGTGATGAGCTGTTTGCGGAAGAATCAAGAGCGACTATCGCTACTCCAAAGAAATCGTCTACAACAACTTCCCCTGGCCCGAGGTGAGCGAGGCGCAGAAGGCCAAGATAGAGCAGACGGCGCAAGCCATCCTCGATGCCCGCGCCCTCTATCCCGACAGCTCCTTGGCCGACCTCTACGATGAGGTGACCATGCCGCCCGAGCTGCGCCGTGCTCACCAGCAGAACGACCGTGCCGTGATGGAGGCCTATGGGTTCCCCACCTCGCGCGACTTCACCGAGAGCGACTGCGTGGCACGCCTCTTCGAGATGTACAAGCGGCTGACACAGTGAACTACATTAAAGTAATAGAAACTATAGATGCTATTGAGAGACTATAGATTCTATAGAAAAACTATGAAAAAAAACAACTACCATGAGCGAAAATAAAGAGATAAGCCAAGCCACGCGGCTGGAGAGCATCTTTCGCCGGGTGCCCAAGTGGCAGGACCTTTGGTTTTATCAGAAGTCTGAGGTGCTATATCAGATGACCTACACCTTCTGCGAGCGTTTTCTGCCCAAGCATGGCGACCGCACGGTAGACCAAATGGTGCAAGCGGCCCGCTCGGGCAAACAGAATATCGTAGAGGGCAGCGAAGATGGCAAGACCTCTACAGAGATGGAGCTGAAGCTCCTTAACGTGGCGCGCTCAAGCATCGGCGAGCTGCGCCAAGATTACGACGACTACCTCAAGGCACGCCACCTCGCGGTGTGGATGCCCACGGACGAGCGCTTCCAGCCCATGCAGGACTTCACGAAGACGCACAACAGGCTTGCCGAGTATGAGCCCTACTTCATGCGCTGGAGTGCCGAGGAGATGGCTAACGTGGCTCTCACCCTCTGCTATCAGGTAGACACGATGATGAACAAGTATATGGCCAACCTGGAACGTCGGTTCATTAAAGAGGGCGGCATCAAGGAGCGCATGTACAAGGCCCGTACCAGCTACCGCCAGCAGCAAGATGAGCGCCTCCGCGCTCTGGAGCAGCAGCTCGCCACAGCCCAAGCCGAAGCCAAGCATTGGAAGGAGGTCTATGATGACCTGAGGGATCGAGCACTGAAGAGCTACCATGAGCAGCAGGCCGAGATAGCTGAGCTGAAAAGACTGTTGCAAGAGAAGCAGTAACTATAGAGAGCTATAGTAGCTATAGAAACTATAGTCACTATAACTGTAGATGCTATAGCCCCTAAAAACACAATCCCATGACCCACGAAGACCTCCAACACATCCCCGAGGAGCTGCGCGAGCTGTTCCGCGAATACAGTGCCTTGGGCTGGAACCCGCAGGTGTGCGATGTGCTTGTGCCCTACTATGACAATCGTGTGTGGCAGGCGATGCAGGCCGTGGGCTACAAGGAGAATACGAAGATGCTCACACGGGCGCAAGTGAAAGTGATAGTAAAGTTCCTAGACCCGCCGGTTTAGCGAGTAACGGCGACTGCGGGTAGGAGGAAACGAAGTGGTGATCCTTCTACCCTATTGTATCTACGTTGTAGCGCCGTTGGATTTTTGTACAAAAAGGAGTGTCATTTCATGCCAGCTCAGGCATAAAATGACACTCTACAATCATAAGTTAACACATGTGTAATTGTACGTTTATACACTTTGTTTAGCAAAGCCTTCTGCGCTTAGCCTTAAATAGCACAGTTGCTAATATACTGACGATTAGCAGAATCATAATGAATGTATAATTGTACGTTTTTTTAACAAGGTTAGCGTAATGTTTTAAGGGCCGCATCGTAATCGGGCTCGGTGGTGATCTCGGGCACGAGTTCGACATGGCAAACCTTGCCGTCGGGAGCTACCACTACCACGGCACGGGCAAGGAGTCCGGCCAGGGGGCCATCGGCCATCTGCAGACCATAGTCGGTACCGAAGGTGCAGTCTCTACGAAAATCGGAAAGCATCACGACATTGGCTATGCCCTCGGCCCCACAGAAGCGGCCCTGTGCAAAGGGGAGGTCGCGTGAGATGCAGAGCACGGTGGTGTTGGGGAGCGAGGCGGCAAGCTCGTTGAACTTGCGCACGGAGGTGGCACATACACCGGTATCGATGCTGGGGAAGATGTTCAGCACGACATGCTTGCCCTGACACTCGCCGAGAGTAAAGGTACTGAGATCGCCTTTAACGAGATGAAACTGGGGCGCTGCATCGCCTATTTGGGGAAGGGTGCCATCGAGGTGCACGGGGTTTCCTTTGAATTTTGTTGTTGCCATATTTGTAATCTACTTTTCTTATTAAAACGTATAGAGGATTAAGGTTGTTTTCTCACTGCAAAGATACGGGCAGATTTATTCTTATGCAAATAGGTTTGATGTATGGGGTGATTGGCGGTTTCTATGGCGGGGTACAACAAAAGAAAGGGTTTGCCCGTGAGGACAAACCCTTTCGTATTTAGAGGTATCTTGTATCAGATTATGCCTCCTCAACTGCAGCCTGAGCAGCAGCCAAGCGTGCGATGGGCACACGGAAGGGAGAGCAAGATACATAGTTCAAGCCTACCTTGTGGCAGAACTTAACTGATGAGGGCTCACCACCGTGCTCACCACAGATACCGCACTTGAGCTCGGGACGTACAGCGCGACCGCGCTCTACAGCCATCTCTACGAGCTGACCTACACCGTTC